>JAAUUJ010000059.1 GCA_012030715.1 Synechococcaceae cyanobacterium SM2_3_1
CAAGACAGGAATTCAGTTAGACCCATTCCAAAACATGCAGGTAAACCTTAACGGCCCACCAAGGTGAAGGTGGCGCAGGTTATTTAGCACGGATTTCACTTGCTTTCGCAGAGGGGGCCTAGGCAATAACTCAAGAGCAATCAGTGAGTAATAATGGCCTACAAACTTATGATTGAGCTAGGCATCCGCAGCCTCATTGGCAGTAACACGCTCGAGTTTGATGTGCTTATAACCAAGTTTGATCTCCAGGATGTCGCCAGGTTTCAGCTTGGCCTTCTCAGTGTACGCTGATCCAATAATGAGCTGTCCATTTTTGTGAACACTGGCCCGGAAGGTTGCTTCTCGACCTCGTTGAGACTGTTCGTCACTACTATTGAGGGTGAGGCCCTGGGCACTGAGAACCGCATTATAGAAGCTGGTGAGATCAACCCGGGTTCTGCCGGTTTTTGTGATCGTGAAATAGCCACATTGAATCGCCAGGTCACGCTTAGAACTTCCTGCTGTCTTCTCGATCTTCTTGAGCAGGGCCTTACCCGTTAATGGCTTCCCTTTAGAAGATGAGGAAGACTTCTTCTTAGTGGCTTCCTCTGCCGATTCAGCATGGTGGCCATTTGCAGAAGTAAGGGATTTATCTTCGGTCTGAGTAGCTTCTGCAGGAGTTGAGACAGGAGCTTCCAGAGTCTCTTGCTTTGCTTTCTTTCTAGCCAAGGATCAATTCCTCTATAAACAAAGATGTTATATTAATCTTGACACCATTCCATTTCTGAAGCAAGCTTGAATATAAATTTTTAGCCCATAAAATTGTCCATAACAATCAGTCCACCTCTGTCGGACTCAGGATGATCAAGGGTAAGATGTATGCTGATTCTGGTAGAGAATGTTGCTGGCTGAAGAAACTCTCAGCGCCTGCAGTGACTTCATCTAAGAAGATGATGAACTGTTAAATTGAAGATGACTCAGCGACTGGCCTTTGCGATTAGGGGAGCAGTTTCTCTGGGTAGTTATGAAGCTGGCGTCATGGACGAGATTCTCAGAGACGGCCCAGCACAATCAAACCGTAGGTGACAACGCTGAGGAAAGGGTGGTGATTGAAGTCATTATGGGAGCGACCGCCCGGACGATGACCGCCTGTATCCTGGCCTCGGAATTGATGGTTGAGGCAGCTCAGCTTAACGAACGTGACAGCAGGAAAAATATGCACTACCAGGCATGGGCGGAGGATGGGGATAACAAAGCTCTGCTTAATCTGTGAGCCTCGTAAGATCCTAATTTATCCCTGCTACAGCATTTTCTAACCTAGTGATCTACAGACAGCCCCATTTCCCACAAGCTAGGTCTCCAGAAGTTGAACTTTATGAGCCTGGTAAATGCTCTATCTATAGATTCTGTGGCTGAATGAGTGAGAGTTCTTCCCTTGGGCTTCTCCACGAAAAAAGGGTCCACGGTAGAAGATGGACCCCAGGGTGTGGTGTGAAATGAATATCATTGGGCTGTGTAAGTATATTAACATTCAACCTGCAGAAGAAGGTGCGCATTAGCACAGTGGAAATGAGGTCATCCCCTTTCGTGATTAAGGCAAGGAGGTTTCCCACCTGTAGAGGTGCAGGACTTCAGGTCGCACTCCAAAAACTTGGGCAGTCTATACCAGAAGCAGGCTGTAATCGATCTCAGAACGACCAGCACACCTGACAGGATCCCGTGAACTCCAGGATCAATCCCTTACCTAAAACTCATGTTGACCTCAGGTTGAACTGGCTGCAGATCGTTAAGGTGACAGTGAAAACGGATACCTCCTTTTCTTGTATCCATCGCCCTGGGAGATCAACTCATGTGGAACCGTCACCTCCTGCTGTTGGCCGCCTTCACCACCGGAATCATGGGCACAGTGATCGGAATGCAAGTTCTCTCTCACCCGCCTGGATCGGCGCAGGAACAGTCTCAAGATCCCCAATTGGAGGACCTGGATCAGGATGTGGTTGCCCTGCTTGAACTTGCCAGCTCCAACCCATTGGTTAAACAGGACGCTCTGGAATATGTAGATCAGTTCTGGCAACCAGCATTTGCACCGATGTTGATCGAAATGCTATCCCTGGTCCGCGATCCGCGTTTTATCCGCGATGCAATCCATTTGCTGGAAATTAAAACCGGAGAGGAGCATGGTTACGATCTGGATGCCTGGTTCCAATGGCTCTGGAGTCAACCCCCTTTAGAACACCCCGATTACGCTGCATTTAAATCAGTCTTTTACGGCTCTCTGGATCCACGTTTTCGGGATTATTTCACCAACGATCGCCTCCGCACGATCCGACTGGATGAGGTGCGCTGGGGAGGAGTTCGTCAGGACGGGATTCCCCCCTTACGCTCACCCAAGATGATCTCAGCCGAGGAGGCCGATTACCTGGAGGAGGACAATGTTGTCTTCGGTATCGCGGTGAATGGGGATGTGCGGGCTTATCCCAAGCGGATCCTGGCCTGGCACGAAATGTTTGTGGATACGGTCGGAGGTGTGCCTGTCGCCGGAGTCTACTGTACTTTGTGCGGCACGATGATCCTCTACGAAACGGAGGTGAATGGGGTCAACCATGAGTTCGGTACCAGCGGGTTCCTCTACCGTTCCAACAAACTGATGTACGACCAGGCCACTCAGTCTCTGTGGATGACGCTGCTAGGCCAGCCCGTGATCGGGCCTCTGGTGGAGGAGGAGATCACCTTGAATTTTGGCAGTGTAGTCACCACCACCTGGGGAGAGTGGCAACGGCGGCACCCAGACACCCTGGTTCTGTCTTTAGATACCGGTCATGAACGTGACTATGGAGAAGGGGTGGCCTACCAGGAATACTTTGCCACAGATGAACTGATGTTTGAAGTTCCTGAGCTGGACAATCGATTGAACAATAAGTCAGAAGTCCTGGGTCTGCTTTTCCCCGAATATGACAGCCAACCGCTGGCCATCAGTGCCGAGTATCTCAGTCAGCATCCTCTTTACCAGGATCAACTCGGGGATCTGGAGTTGGTAGTGCTCACTGATCCTTCAGGGGCTAATCGTGTCTACGAAAGTCAGGGAATTCAGTTTGCAACCTATGATGGCGATCTCACGCTTGAAGATTCAGAAGGGCAGACCTGGAAACTCAGCGAAGATGCCTTGACTGGACCGGAGGATCAGAAGTTACAAAGATTACCTGCATACCGAGCCTTCTGGTTTGGATGGTACTCTGCCTATGGTCAGACCCGCCTGGTGTATTAGAAAACGCACTTCACAATCCCTTCACTGCCCTCCTCAATGTATCCTCACAAACGGTGGGACTACCTAAGCATTTCACTTCCGTAGACGCTTTAATTAAGAATGTGGTTAAGACCGACGCTGCTCCTCACAGCGTCACGGGATCCAGAAAAGGATCCCTTTTTGTTTTCTGGGATACGTAGCAGAACGATGGCACCTGGTAGGGTCTTTTCGAGTGCCATGACACCCTCTTTGGTGAAGTGCGGCGGGATCCAGATCTTTCTGGATCCTTTTTTGTTGGTAAGGACTGGACCTGAGCCTGCACAGGATCCTGCCGGAGCGATAGTTAGAAGCTCACCTGATCCTGAATGGCACTGAGTTTGGCTGGCCCAATCCCTTTGACATTATCCAGATCCTGCAAAGAGGAAAGGGGGCGGGAGTTGATGATCTCCTGAGCCAGAACGGGGCCAATTCCAGGCAGTTCGGTTAACTGCTCCAGGGTTGCCGTATTGACATTGATCGGTCCTGAGACAGCAGCCGGAGCCGGAGCAGCGGCGGGGGCAGCCTGAGCTGCGGTACTACTGGAGGCGACCGTCAGACTTTCTGGTCCTGCACTGGGATCTAGAGGTTCTGCCTCTGATTCTGCACTGGCGGTGATGAACCCATTGGGGCAGGAGGCTTTCCGCTCTTCGATTTTGGTTTGCAGTGAACGGGAGGGACCCAAACGAGCATCCGTCAGCAACCGATCCACTTCCCGGTCAAAATGAGCGGCCACAACCAAGGAGCGAATAATGACGATATTTTCATCATTGAGTTTATTGGCGGCTGCGGTCCAGTTGTGGGATCCGGTCACAACTGTGGCAGTTTCCATGCCAGCATCAATCAACCCAAACTTATGGTGCAACTTGTCGGTGGGGGCCAGGTTGGGAATTCCGGCGGAAGTCAGAGGACTACTCCAGGGCACGCGGGCAGGATCAGTCGAGCAGTCTTCCTTCGCCAGCACCAACCCCCACATATCCAGAGTGCGGCTGTAGTCACGGAAGGCAAACCCCGGATCAAAGACTCCCCGAACATCAATGCCCTTTTGATCGTGCAGTACCCGCAACTGATCCGAAATCCCCTGATCAGAAAAGACAAAAAGGGCAACATTCACACTGCGAGTTGCTTTGGAGAGAGCCTCAACAATAGCCCCATTGGTGGTTTCAGCGTAGGGGATCCGACTGCCCGCAGGCGAGAAATGCACTCCCACACTGGCATCACCCACTGGCACTGTCACCACAGGTCGCTCAGGCTTGTTCACCCCAAACAGGCTATCGGTCTGTCCCCCAGGACCATCCCCCCACATGTAGTTGAATTCTTCAGTATAGAGACGGGCAATTTCTGGGCTCTGGAGCACGATCATGTGATTGGCGTTGCCTGTACTTTCCGCTTCTCCGAAATCCCCGTGCATATCTGAAAGTGTAAAATTGGCAGATCCCATTACCACTCGCTGGCCATCCACCACCACAAACTTCTGGTGCATGAGACCACTCCCCTTGGATCCGTCTGCCGTGTCATCCACATAGGGCACACCAGCCTTATTTAGGATGGCGTACACATCGCGTTCTTCAATCTCTTCGCGGCTGAAGCGGCCATCGCTGTTGAGATCCACCAGATGGAGATATTCCTCGTACTTACCTCGTTCTCGAGACTCTAATTCAGCCGGATCTTTTCATACCAGTTCAGGTTATAGGTATTCTCGGTAACGAACCGAACTTTCACCCCCGCTTGATGTCGTTCCGCCAGCGCCTGGGCAATCAGGGGCAGGTTGAGCTCCTGGACTGCAATGTCAACACTTTGCTGAGCGGAAGCAATTTGTTGGACCACAAAATCTTCTAGATCCGCTCCGTAGCGCTTCATTTCCCGATAGGGATCGGTGTAGACACTTTCTCGCGTCTGGTTAAAGGCCACCTGGATCTGAGGATGCTGGGGCAGGGGGGGAATGGTGGGGAACGGGTCAGCTTCTTCAATCTGGGGACCCAGGAAGTAACCAACCACCACCAGGACAATCAGGACAACCGCCAGGGGAAGATAACGGCGGATCTGTCGCGGGTCGAAGGGGGATCCGTTCATAGCTTGGGGTGAGTCGCAAAATCCACCTCAACTATAGGACCAGTTGCAGGATTATGCTTTGAGTTTTTCTTAACCTGATGCGGGCGAAAAAACCGCTTTTCAGGACAGTTTAAACTGGGCTGATCGCTCCCTGGGGATGAGCCTGCAACCAGGCGGCTCGACGGGCAAATAAGTCTGGGATCACAGCAGCCACCTCGGCATAGATCTCCTCCATCTCTGCGGTGCGGAGACACCCTTCTTCCACAAGAATGCGGCCATCACAGAGGGTCAGATCCACATCCCCCCCTTGAGCGGCATGCACGAGGTTATGGTGCAGATTGAAATGGCCCCCACCCAGGATCGGTTGAAAATGGGGGGTATGCAGTCGAACCGCAATCAAATCTGCCTTTTTGCCCACTTCTAACGAACCGATCTCGGCATCACAACCGATGGCTTGTGCCCCTAAAGAGGTGGCCATGCGTAGAATCTCCCAGGAGGACAGGGCTGCCGCATCCATCTCCCGTAATCTGGCCAGCAGGGAGGCAACTTTCATTTCCTCCAGCAGATCCAGGTTGTTATTCTCCTTCTCGCCATCAGATCCGAGACCAACCGCAATGCCCGCCGCTAGCATCGCCCGCACCGGAGCCGCTCCACTGGCCAGTTTCATGTTGCTACTCGGGTTATGGGCTACCCCCACCTGCTGCTTTGCCAGGATCGCCTGTTCCGCCTCATCCACCCAGACGCAGTGGGCCAGAAGCACCGTTTTCAGATCCAGCAGCCCCAGACGCTCCAGTACCTGCACCGGACGCAGACCATAGCGCTTGAGGGTTTCAGCGACTTCCGCCCGGGTTTCTCCGCAGTGGGTGTGCAGTCCAACCCCATAGGTTTGGGCCATCTCCAGTGCCCGTGCATAAGCAGGTTCGTCAAAATAAAAGAGATGTTCCATTCCCACCCAGGGCATGATCCGTCCCTGGGCTGCTCCCTTCCAGGTCTGGATCAGAGCTTCATTGTCATCCAGACTGTCAAAATAGTTGAAATCGGGATGGGATCCTACATAGGGCACCATGACTACACGATTGCCCAGCGCTGCCGCCACCCGCGCACTGCCATCCATAAAGCGCCACATATCCACCACCGTTGTGGTCCCCGCCAAAAGAGACTCCGCATAGCAGAGCCAGGAAGCCACCTCCGCCTCACGGGGGGTAAGAACGCGGTGCATCGGATCAATATAAAGGCGTAACCAGTCCCAGAGGGGCAGTCCTTCTGCCGTGCCACGCAACAGCCCGGAGTGACAGTGGGTGTTAATCAGTCCCGGCATGATCAGGTGGTGGGGGAGGTGCTTGACGGGAACCTGAGGGAGCTGGACTTTTAGATCCTGAGCTGATCCTAGCGCTGCGATCCGGTCATCCTGCACCAGAATCCCCCCTTGCTCCAGCACGGTGAGCTGGGGATCCATCGTCAGAATAAAGTCAGCAGTGAGGAGAAGCTGGGGCATAGGGATCAACCTTAAGACTGAGCTGAGAGTAGCAGGCCCCCCCGGGGACCCTACTGATCTTGATCCTCATCTAGAAGCAAAGTCTAGCCATGGAAATGTATTTATCGTTACGATCGCCAATGGATGCCGGATCTAACGTTTGAGATGGGTTTGCAGGAGCAGTGACATGCACAGGTTATTTTCCCGTCGTGATCTTCTCAGTGTTGGGGCAACGGTTGTAGGGATCCTGGGGATCTCACTTGCTGGGCAGGGTTGGGCCCAGGATCCGTTTCAGGTTGCCATTGTCTTGCCCGGTGTGATCACCGATAACGGCTGGAACCAGGCGGGATATAAAGGTCTGGAAAGCTTGGAGGCAAGCATGGGGGCCGAAACCGCTTACGTAGAGAAAGTTGCCCAGGCGGATCAGGTGGAGGCACTGGCAGACTTTGCCCGCCGAGGCTACGACGTGGTGATCGGGCATGGGGGCCAGTTTGATGCCGCGATTCTTCAAGTGGCGGATCAATTTCCAGAGACCTTTTTTATTGCCACCAACGGAGAAGCAACCGCTGAGAATGTGGCCGCTCTGCAGATGAATTCCCGCCACCTGGGTTACCTGATGGGAGTCCTGGCCGGATCCATGACTGAAAGCAATACGATCGGCTACGTGGCTGGACTGAGTTTTAAGGCCACCAATGAAACCTATCGCGGCTACGAGCTAGGGGCACGGGCGATCAACCCGGAGATCGAGGTGATCGAAACCTATGCCGGAGACTTTAACGACATCGCCAAAGGGAAAGAAGCGGCCCTGGCCATGATCGGGGCGGGAGCCGATGTAATTTTTGAGTCCCTGGATAACTCCGCTCCAGCCGTTCTCACCGCCGCTCAGGAGAATAACGTCTATACCATCGCCAACTACGCTGATCTCTTTGACGTGGCGCCGGAATCAGTGCTTACCAGCGTGGTTCAAAGTGTCGGTGTGGGCAATGCCAAGCTGGCGGAACTGGCCCAATCAGGGGAACTGGAAGGAAAGATCTATGTGTTTGGGTTCGATACCCCCGAGGTTTTGAGTCTGGGACAGATCAATCCCGCCATTCCGGAGGAGATCCAGCAGCGGCTGGAGGCAACCAAGCAGGATTTAATCAACAACACCATCACTTTTGTAGACTGTCAGGAGGAGGGGGAAGACACCTTCTGTGTTGCTTCCTAAGGTGTGCTCAATCTGAGATCCAGCATGGCCTATATACGTCTGGAGGGGATCAGCAAGCGATTTGGCGCTTTTCTGGCAAATGATGACATCCATCTGCAGGTGGAGGGTGGATCGATCCATGCGCTCCTAGGGGAAAACGGCGCAGGCAAAACCACCCTTATGAACATCCTCAGCGGGCTCTACCAACCGGATGCTGGTCAGATCTACCTTCAGGAGCAACCGGTCCACATCAGCTCCCCCACCGCAGCAATCCAGCATGGGATCGGGATGATCCATCAACATTTCATGCTGGTGCCTCAACTCACGGTCACCGAAAATCTCTTACTGGGCACAGGTCTGGATCTGCGTCTAAATCTGAAACAAAAAGGCGAGGAACTGCAAGCCCTGGCTGAATCCTATGGTCTGAGAGTGGATCCACAGGCGCGGGTGGGGGATCTCCCCGTGGGGATGCAGCAACGGGTGGAAATCCTGAAGGTGCTCTCCCGTCAGGCCAGGCTTTTGATCCTGGATGAACCGACAGCTGTGCTCACTCCCCCCGAGGTGGAGTCCTTATTTACCATCCTCAAGACTCTAGCTACTCATGGACACACCCTGATCTTTATCAGTCACAAACTGGAGGAGGTGCTGACCCTTTGTGAGCGAGTCACGGTGTTGCGGCGGGGTCAGGTGGTGGCGGAGCGATCTACGCAAGCCTGCAGCCGTCAGGAATTGGCGGAACTGATGGTGGGGCGGGATCTGAGTCTGCAGGTGCAAAAACCGGCGGCCCACCCCGGAGAGATCATCCTCACCCTCAACCACCTACACGTTCAAGATCAGCGGGGATTATTAGCTCTCCAGGGAGTCTCTCTGCAGGTATGCTCAGGCGAGATCCTGGGAATTGCGGGGGTGGATGGCAACGGTCAACGGGAGCTAGCGGATGCCATTGCAGGGTTAACCCCAGTGCGGGCAGGGCAGATTTTGCTGCGGGATCAGGATGTGACGCGGTGGTCCCCCCAGCAGCGCACCCGGCATCTGCGACTGGGCTACATCCCCGAGGACCGTCAGAGGATGGGCCTGATCCTGGGCTTTAGCATAGCCAACAACCTGATCCTGAAACTGTTCTGGCGCTCTCCCTTCTGTCAATGGTTTCGCCTGCACTCTCAGGAAGTGCGCACCCATGCCCTCCAGATCATGCACCTGTTTGATGTCAGAGCCTCAGATCCGCAGGTCCTGGTGAGTGCCCTCTCGGGAGGCAATCAACAAAAGGTGGTACTGGGCAGAGAACTGGATCGGGATCCGGCCTTGATTGTGGCCATGCAACCCACACGCGGATTGGATGTGGGGGCCACAGCCTATGTACAGTCAGCCTTACTCCAGGCCCGCGAGCGGGGGACCGCCATCCTTTACATCTCCACCGAACTAGAGGAAGTGCTGGCCATGAGTGATCGGATTGGGGTGCTCTACGAAGGACGGTTATCTCCTATCCTGGAGGCCAAAACCACCGAGAGGCACCAGATCGGGCTACTGATGGCAGGCCAACCTCTCTCCACCGGGAGTCAGGCATGATCCCACTGGTCCTTGCCCGTCTCTGGCAACGGGGCGCAGGGTCATTGGTGGCTCCTTCCCTGGCCATCCTGGCGGCTCTGCTGGCGGGGGCGGGTTTGATCCTGCTGGCGGGGGCCAATCCTCTAGTCGCCTATCAAGCACTGGTGCAGGAATCTCTGGCCAACTATTACGGTTTTGCCAATACCCTGACCCGCACGGCTCCGCTGCTGCTTACCAGTTTGGGGGTTGTGGTGGCGCTGCGGGCAGGTCAGATCAATTTGGGAGGAGAAGGGCAGATCTACCTGGGGGGCTTGGGCAGTACCGTGGTGGCTCTGTGGCTTTCCGGATCTCCAGGCTGGATCCATTTACCCATGTCCCTGCTAGGAGGTTTCTGCTTTGGGGGGCTCTGGGGTCTGATCCCCGGGTATTTGAAGGTGAATCGGGGCATCAATGAGGTGATCACCACCCTGCTTTTGAATTATGTCGGTCTGCACCTGATCAGCTATCTGGTCAGTGGCCCCCTCCTGGAATCCGGTGCGCCCTCTCCCTATTCACCGCTGCTGGATATTACCGCCCGTCTGCCCCTGATCATGCCCCGCACCCAGGCTCATGCTGGCATTCTGCTAGGACTGGTCTTGGCGCTAGTGCTCAGTCTGCTGTTTCGCTTTACTCCCCTCGGTTACCAGATCACGGCGGTGGGGTTGAATCCGGTGGCGGCACGTTACGCTGGCATGTCGGTCGGGTCCACCGTCCTGCTCTCCATGGTCCTGGCGGGGGGATTGGCGGGATTGGCGGGCTCCTGTGAAGTGTTGGGATCCAAGTACCGCCTATTTGAAAACTTCTCCCCCGGCTACGGATTCGATGCGATTGTGATCGGGGTGCTCAGCCGGGGCAATCTGGCGGGAGTGATCCTCACCTCCTTCTTCTTCGGGGCGCTGCGCAGTGGTGCCAATGTCCTGCAACGCAGTGCTGGGGTACCCGTAACAGTTGTATTTGCCATTCAGGGATTGATGATCCTGTTTGTGGCCATGACCCTCGCCTGGGAGCAGCAACGGCTCCGCCACCAGCCCTCTCCTTCTCCTCCTGAGCGGAATTTCCCCCATGCCTCTTCTAACGCTTCCCCCCTCTGAAACTGCCCCCGCGCTGGCGGGCCTGACCAGTTACCTGGTGGCCAGTTTGCGTCTCTCGGTCCCGATTGCCTACGCAGCACTGGGGGGACTGCTCTGTGAACGATCCGGAATCTTGAATATTGGCCTGGAGGGAATCCTGCTGACGGGGGCCTTTACGGGGGCAGCCACAGCCTATTTCACCAACAATGTAGCCATCGCAACGCTGGTCGCTCTCAGCAGTGGAGCTCTGGTGGGCCTGTTGCATGCCTACCTGTGTGTCACTTTACGGGTGAACCAGCTGGTTTCCGGTCTGGCCATTAACCTGGCCGCCAGTGGCCTCACAGCGTTCTTCTCCCGACTGGTGTTTGTGGAGGGAACGGCACGGGAATTGCCCGCTATCCCCGCCTGGCCCATCCCTCTTCTGCAAGAACTGCCGGTGCTTGGTCCCCTCTGTTTTCAGCAGGATCCCTTACTTTATCTATTAATTGCCCTGGTTCCCCTGATCACCTATTTGCTTTTTCGCACCAGTGTGGGCCTGACCCTGCGAGCCGTCGGCGAATATCCCCGTGCTGCCGATACAGCTGGGATCCGGGTCGGCTGGGTGCGGTATCTCAGTGTTATGGTGGGCGGTGCCCTCACCAGCCTGGGGGGTGTTTACCTGGCGCTGGTGCACGTTCGTTTCTTTACAGAGGATATGAGCGCTGGTAAAGGGTTTATTGCTCTGGCCGCCCTGATCTTTGGCAAGTGGCAACCCCTGCAAACCCTGCTGGCCGCCCTTCTCTTTGGGGCCACCGATGCACTCCAGCTGCGGATCCAGACCTTTGATATCGATATTCCCTATCAATTTCTGCTGATGTTGCCCTATCTTGTGGCACTGCTGGCCCTGATCGGGTGGGTGGGTCGTTCATCCTCTCCCGCAGCCCTGGGACAACCTTACATCAAAGAAAGCAGGTGATCATTGTTTCCCGAGAGCTTCACATAGGAGGAAATGCTCAATGCAACTGCCCCCCAACCCCGAAAAACAGTTCCACCTCTGGGGCTGGATGATATTTATCGCCTCAGCGATCTGTTTCACCGCAGCAAGTATCAGAGTCGGTGATATTCTAAGCCTGCTGGGCAGTCTGCTCTTTTTACTGGCCTGTTTTGTCTTTCTGGTGCCCCTCTTCCGCTCTCCCTAAGGACGATCGATCTGCTGGTGCGCTACTGGGCCCGACCTCAGCAGAAATTTGTGCGTCAAACCGTAACGCGGGTGATGATTGCCCTCAATCAGGCCTGTGATCACGCCGATATCGTGATTCCCTACCCACTCTGCACTGTCTACAACGACGACCAGCGGCTGATCAGCGATTCCATTCCCAAGGCTGAAACCCCTTCCTGATCCAGACCACCCCGGGTCCATATCCCGATGGATAGATTAACAACAGCCAGCACCAGGGGATTTGCCACCACCGACACCGCCTTAAGAAATATTGCAACTTCTTGATCCAATTGCTATCGTATGCAGGAGTGAGTTCTGATAGGCAGGAATGCCTAGGAGGGTATTAATGTCAAAACTCAAGGGTTCTGTGCGATCTTGCCCAGGCTCACACCTCTGATCAAAGATATTGAAGATTGCAAAAAACCCATTTCTGAAAAATTCTCTGACCCCCTCCTGAACAGCAGGTTCCCTCAACTTTGAATCTCTGGGGGGTCATTCGCAGACGGACAAACACACTAACCCAATCGGGTTGGAGGTTGGCATATGAATTTTGCAGGTAAGACAGCACTGATTACAGGTGCCTCCCGCGGGATCGGGCGAGCGATTGCCCTGGAACTTGCCCAGCAGGGGGTTCAACGTCTGATTCTGGTGGCCAGAAATGCCCAGCGACTGCAGGAGGTGGCCACTGATCTGCAACCCTTTGATGTGAAGGTGATTCCCCTGATTCTGGATCTGACCCAGAGCACCGACGTGACAATTGCCATGGCCCAAACCTGGCGGGATCACGGCCCCATCCACATCCTGGTTAACTGTGCCGGGGTGGCTCACCAGTCCTGGTTCCCGCATTCTCGCCCCCAGGATATCCATGAAGAATTGATGGTCAATCTTATGGGTCTCTACAGCATCACCCGCCTGATCTCCCGACGCATGATCTCGCAGCAGGAAGGGTTGATTGTGAATGTCTCCAGCCTTATGGGCCGCCTGGCTGCTCCCACCATGGCCACCTATTCCGCCACCAAATTTGCGATTGTTGGCTTTACAGAAGCCCTGCGCAATGAACTGCGTCCCTATGGGATCCGGGTGGTTGCCCTCCTGCCCTCCCTCACGGACACTGACATGGTGCAGGACATGACCTGGTTCCGCTGGGTTCAGCCCCTCACTCCTATCCAGGTGGCCCAGGCGCTGATCCAGGGCCTCAATCGTGGCTCGCGCGAGATCCTGGTGGGATGGCAGAGTCATCTGGCGGTCTGGGGATACCGTCTCGTCCCTGGCCTGATGCAGGAGCTGTTGCGCTGGTGTGCTCCTTCCTCCCGTTCGGCTCCTCCTCGCCGCAAGCCCCGCCGCACCTGGGCTGCCCTCCGTTGAAGGAACTTTACTCTCTGTCCGTCCTAGCTCCCCCTGCAGCGCCGCTGCTTATCCTGAGCAGCAGAACCTGATCTCTCTATATAGTGGAAACGTGTCTTTGCTCGGTTCTATTTGCTCCTTTCCCCGCATCGCCATGCCCCGCTTTCCCCAACGATCCCCGCAACGCCTGACCCTGGGTCCCCTGGAACTGGAGATCATGACCATCCTCTGGACCCAGGGAAAAGCCACTGCCAAAACCATTCACGATCACATCCTGGCGGATCCGGATCGGGAACTCGCCTATGCTTCCGTCATGACCGTGCTGCAACGTCTGGCTGCCAAAGGCTGGGTCGCCAGTGAAAAGGTGGGGCGCAGCTTCCACTGGCATCCGCTCCTTTCCCAGGAGGATAGCCACACGCTGCAGGCCTACGATCACCTGCAAAAGTTTTTAGCCGTGGGCAACCCTGATATTGTGGCCGCCTTTGCCGATGAACTGGATCAGGCCAGTGTGGAAAAACTGCAGGCGATTGCCCAGAGACTGAAGTCAGCTCGCCAGCAACCGGAGGACTGAGCATGCATCTGATCATGATTACTCTGGTGCTGCTTCTGAGTGTGATCTGGCGCTGGCCTGCCCTGGAGGCAAGATCCCCCTGGAGTGAGCGCTACTCTCAAGCCCTGAACCGCTTTTTATTTCCGCCCCTGCTCCTTTTCACCACGGCCTTGGCTGTCGTCTGCATGGGACCCCAAGGGCAAATGGCAGGCCTCTGGGTGGGGGGGGTCAGTTATGTGATCTCTCTGGGATTTCTCCTGGGGGCAGGGGGGCTCCTCCTCTGGCAATATCTTCGCAGCCTCCACTCCTTACACCGCCTCCACCACCTCCCGCTGCAGGAGATTGATCACCATCCCCTGCATGTCCTGGAAGCACCCACCCTCCTGGCCGCTCAGATCGGGTTATGGCACCCGCGCCTGGTGATCAGTCAGGGAGTCTTGGACCGTCTCGGTCCGGATCACCTGCAGGCCGTTCTCACCCATGAACAGGCCCATCACCACTTCCGCGACACCTTCACCTTCTTCTGGCTGGGCTGGTTGCGCCGTCTCACCTGCTGGCTACCTCACACCCATACCCTCTGGCAGGAACTCCTGCTCTTACGCGAAATCCGTGCTGACCAGTGGGCTGCTCAACAAGTGGATCCTCTGCTCCTGGCGGAAGCTCTCTGGATGTTTGCCGCCGATCCGGTGAGTGAAAGCTGGTCTGACCATTGTGTGGGGTTAAATGAATCAGGTCCGGCATCACGCTTAGAACAACGCATTGATCACCTTCTCGATCCCTCCATCACCCCAGCCTTTGCCCTGAGCTGGAACTGGATTGCCCTCAGCTCCAGCCTGCTTCCCATTCTGGTCATCCCCCTGCATTCTTGATCTTCACGAAGGTTTCAACCAGCGTTCTACCTCCATCCAGGCCGGACGGGTGATCCAATTCCATCCCACTCGCAGCTGATGATCTAGGGTGGGCATTCTCACCAGATAAACCAATCGTCGTGCCAGGTAACCGAGGGGGCCATCCAGTGTGATCCCCAACCCCGACAACACGGCAGTATCCATCCCCAGGCTCAGCATTTCCCCCAGAGCGTTGTACCGGAAAGGGAGTAAAGGTCGACTGGCCGTGATCAGCGCCCACACATTCCAGGCACAATAGCTGGCCTGTTGAAACGCAGCCTGAGCAGACGCGGGCACCGCTGCCCCATCGGCATCCACCACCGCTGCCAGATCCCCCAATGCAAAGATCTCGGGATGATCAACGATTTGCAATGTAGGAAGCACCCGCAATCGCCCCCTTTCATCTTGAGTTATCGGCAACTCCTGAATCACCGGCACGACGACTAGACCCACCGTCCAGATCACACCCTCAACTGGGGAAATGACCTCTTTACCCGATAGGAGATGACGGGTCTGGATCTGATCCTTCTCTATACAGGTCACCTCGGTATTTAGCTCCACCTGCACCTGCCGCTGGGCCAGTGCTTGCTTCGCTGCATTCAAACTGGCCTCTGTAAACCCTCCGAGAATTTCAGATCCGCGTTCAATCAAGCGTACCTGTCCTCGCGCCCCCACCCGGTCCGCCAGTTTACAGGCTAGCTCCACCCCACTTGCACCCCCCCCGCCACTGCTACACGAATCGGGTGATCCTGTGGCTGGTGTTCCCACTCAGACAGAGCCCGCCGCAATCGCACCACATCCTCCAGATGCCGAAAGGGAATCGCGTAGTCTCTAGCTCCAGGCACATTCCCTAGAGGCGTATCCCCACCCATTGCCAGCACCACATAGTCGTACTCCAGGATCTGTTCATCGTCCAGATGGATCTGTCGCCCCTGAATATCGATCCGCCGCACCGCCGCCTGATGAAATTCAATAGGGACCGTACCGGGTTGCGCTGCCAGATCCGCCAGCAGATCCCGAAACCGTGGTGCCACTTCCCAATCTTCCATTTCAGAAGTCAGTAATTCGTACAACAGCGGCAAAAACACAAACCGTTCCTGCCGATCCACCAGGGTGATCCGAGGAGGAGTCTGCCAGGGTAAGCGGCTCAACTCTAAGGCCGTGTAGAGACCCCCAAAGCCGCCCCCAAGAATGCAGATACGCTTCATACAAAGTTTTCTAACGGTGCCCTCTCACCTTAACAAAGCCACCCCTAAATGCGGGCGATCTCAAACGAGACATCGTAAGCAAGGGACTGTTGCGGCTGCAGCTGAAGCAGGTGATCCCCCGTAACCAGCGCCTGACGAGGTGCTGTCCAGGGCTCCAGGCAATAAAAATCCTTCCCCTTCACTGTCCAAAACACCAGCGTCGAAACCGGATCCTGATAGCGCAGCGTCAACCGCGTCCCTGCCCCTGTATCCGTCACGACTGCCACCTGATCCGTCAACGGTTTCAGGGCCACATCAATTTCTTCCCGTGTTAAATCAAATTCTCCAGCAAAAGAAACGGTCTCCTGACTCTGGTGATCCCAATACTGAGCAGCTGGGAGTTGAAACTGCAACTGAGACTTGTCCTTCACAGAAAAATAGGGATGGATCCCACTCACGAATGGCATGACTTCTTCAGAGAGATTCACCACCTGAAAATGCAGGATTAGACGATTGCCAATCAATTCATACGTATAAGTCAATTCAAAAGCAAACGGGTAGGACGCCAGGGTCTCTTCATTGCTTTTTAGCTGCACTGCCAACCGTGCTCCCCCATCTGTACTTTGATCCAGCACCTGCCAGGGTAGATTGCGACCAAAGCCATGTTGTTTCAATTCAAAAGTCTGCCCCGCATGAGTATATTGATTATCTGGCAGATTCCCACAAATCGGAAAAAGGATCGGGATGCCCCCTCGCACTGTCAGATCGGGGTGAAGAAAACGCTCAGCATCCAGATAAAATAACTCCTGCCCTTGAAAACGCCAGTGGGTCACGATCCCCCCCCGTTCTGGCACCACTTCAATCTGCGTATCAGCATCCGTATCCGTAAGCATATAAGTCAGATACTGGCGCTGTTCCTGGGTAATGGTAAGCACAATCAGGCTCCTGGATGAGTGGCATAACAAGGCACGCTATTCATCGTAAGCCTTTGCGCTCTCCTGAGGATCACTCTGGGGCTTCTGCTCAACCCTTTCACGATCAACTCCTGCACATGCTTCCACTTGCAGTAACTCTGCTCTCCCCATTCTGGGTTATACCTGGAGTGCTCTCCAATACAAGGAGCAATCACCATGGGAAAACGAACCGCTTTCTTAACTCTGAGTGCAGTGATGATCGCTTTGTCTGCCTGTGGCGAAGGGGATGATAATGTTGCTATCTCCCCTGGACCCAACCTGGATCCCACCATCACCCTAACCGCCCTCAGTCCCACCTCAATTCCAGTCGGTACTCCCTTACTCTTTGGGCTATCAGCCCAGATCAATGCCCCTCGAGGAATTCGTGCTGAAGATCCGGTTCTGGTTTCGGTCACTCCTCCTCTTGGAACTCCTGTTCCTGTCGCAATTCTAGATGCCGATGATATCCCAGGATGTAGTGTTGGCCAAACCTCCTGTGTGATCGACAGCCTCACGGTTGATGCTTCCTCTCAGGTCCCTGTAAATACAACCGGATCCTACACAGTGTCCATCAGCGTCTTTGATCTCCAGGGTGGCTTTGATCAATCAAGCAGTACCATTACTGCTACACTATAGATTCTCAAAAGCAGTTTTGATTGATCTCCTGCATTGGGGGCATGGCGGAATGGTAGACGCTGCGGACTTAAAATCCGTTGATCGATGAGATCGTGAGGGTTCAAGTCCCTCTGCCCCCATCAAAGATCATAGCCCAAAAGTCCTGCACAGCAATGGATACAGCTGATCTCCCCGGAGAGAGTTATTCTGGTCTTAGAGTAACTTTCTCGCTTATCGTCCTCTATTTTTGGGAGATATTTAGGAGAAATGGCTGCCGCTGCGGACTCACAGAACAGTTTCGAGAAGATTGACCGCGAGATTGCCCGCACTAACCAGCTCCTCAGTCGCTGCAAGCTTCGGAGGGATAAATCCAGTCTGGCCCTGCGAGGGAAGTTTCCGCCCAAACCAACGCAGCTTCCCCCTGGTTTAGGCCAAGATGGCGGAATTGTTATGGAGAAGCGCCAACATTTATACCTGGGGCTTCAGGCTACGAAGGAGGGTCTGAAAGCAGCAATTGCTATCGCCAAGCAGATCGATTCAGATCTGATGTTTGATCGGTTTGACTGGTCCCCCTGGCTGAAAGAGAAAGACAAACCTGCGGAGACAGTCAAGGAATGGTTGGCTCGCCTGGTGAAAGCTCACTGGGCCAAGACTCCCCAGGATCCGAATAAACTCAACTCGTGGAAGAAAGACTATCAGTGTGTCTATGATCTGCTGCCCTCGGAGAAGAGCCTGACCCTAGAGCTGCTGCAGGAAGCGATTCTGGAAAATTCAGAGGCAGGAACTCGAACACGGCGACGTTGGTGTCTGGCTTGTGGCAAGTTGGCTGACTTTGCTGGTTTGGATGGAAGAGCCCTGCGTAAACTCTCCACCTACAACCCAATCCATCATGTCAAGCCACGGGATCTACCTGATGATGAAGTAATTGCAAAAACTCTAGATCTCATTTCTAACCCTGGATGGCGAACCGTCTACATTTTGATGGCGGTCTTTGGGCTACGGGATCATGAGGTGTTTCGGATCCAGTTGGAGGGATTGGATCAGGATCCACCATTAGTGGAAGTGCATGATAATTCCAAGACGGGACACCGGATGGCCTATGCCTGTCATGCAGATCAGTGGGGGCCCGCATTCTACTTGACCAGTGAGACTGCAGTTCTACCCAAAGTGGAGACAGAAGGTAAAGCTAATAACTACTTGGGGACCAAGGTCACTCAGATGTTTGCCAAGTATGGGGTTTCTGCCAAGTTAGGGAAAGTCTATAATCTGCGCCATGCCTGGGCGCGGCGAGCTTTTGAGCAGGAATGGCCTGTGGAGTTGGCGGCCAGATCCATGGGACATGATGTGCGGGTGCATGTCCAGACCTATCAGAAGTTTATGGAAGAGTCCTCCTATTTCAAGGTGTACAAACGCCTGCGGCAGGGCAGATCCCAGGCCTGAGTTGCACTTAAAGGATGAGACTTTCTGGAGGGTTGGAGAGCAAGTCATTCCACTTGCGCCAGTTGACTTGCCAATCTACACGTTGGGATTGGCAGTTTGGCTTGGTGCGGTAATGAGTACCGTATTTGAGGCTGGTCTGTTTACGAGAGACCCGCCGATCTTCCGCTTCCCCGATCCGCTGCCGGATCCAGCTATCGCTGACATTCAGAAGACCTGCTGCCACTCTGGGGGATACCCACTCTTCGATCGGCAATCCTACGACCCGCAGAATTTCCTCTAGGCGTTCATACTTTCTCAGCAAGAGCTGATGGTCTCGTTCCAGGGCTTCAATTCGTTGCGATTGAGATGACATGGTTCAGCATGGATAAAGTGTTTATTGGCCACATCCACAACCAGCCCCGTTGGGCCATGGCTTCCAGGAGAAGGAGATAGCAGTAGGTGGCCTCCCCTCGGTCACGCCAAAGGGTGAAGCAAAGAATCCGCAACTGTTGGAGGATCCGGTATGATTCCTGGCGGCTACCTTTCCCTTGTCGGATCAGGCGTTGAACTCCATATAAATAGGAAATGGATTGAGGACTCATTGCACCCTCCTCAGATGACGCAGTTCAATCTCATGAGGGTGGATCCACTTCTCGGCGGTAACGGTGGCCACCTGATCGTTAATGGAGAGGACCTTCAGATCCCGTCCCCAGCAGGTGACATTCATGGTTCCCTCTGGGCCGCGATAGCGACAAATATCCCCAACCATGATCCGCTGGGTGACCTCTCGATACCTTGTGTCCAGTGAGCCAGGATCTTTACTGGGAGCGGGTTTGGCTCGCTGGACAAGTCTCTCTTGCACAATGAGGGTGTCCAGCGAGCGTATCCCTTTCTGGGACTGGCTTTGAGCCTCGCTGGACACTTTCTCTGACAGGTGTGCCAGAGCGTAGACTTTGTAGCGTGTTGCTCCGGTCTCTCGCCTGCGGATCCGCTCCTCTCCCAATAACACTCCCTGCCGCCGCCAGCGCTCCAGAGCTTTGCGGATCTGGTCTCGGCTGGTGTTGGCGAACTCCTGGGTGAGCTCCTCGGGCTCGAACCAAGTGCCTCGATGATCATTGAAGTATCTCAGCAGCCTGGTGGAGAGGGGTTGAGCGCCGTTCTCGTCTGCTCCCATCTCCCCATGATGGATCCAGGAATTGTCCTCCGGATCCAGTTCGATGATCGAGGTGCTGTTGCAGCCGGAGCGGGATTTCTCAATGTGGAGGACTCGCTGCATGAGTGGGAGGTTTTCCTTGGGCTCCCCTTTCCGCAGATGCCAGACCTCGGAGACTGAATTGCGGATCGCAGTAGACCCACGGACGCCGCCCAGCTTGTTTTCATGGTGCAGGATCAGGACACTGCAGTTGAATTCACTGGCCAGCTGACCCATATCCAGCAGACCTAGAGCATAGGTCATGTCTTTTTCTTCGAACTCGGAGAAGCGATTGCAGGAAGTGAGGGAGTCAATCACGATCAACCCTGGCCGATAGTGGGCCACCCACTTTTTCAACTTCTGCACCTGACTGAACTGCCAGTTGCGTTCAATGAAAACTTTCTCTCTGCCGATCTCCTCAAACAGAGCAATGCGGAGCCTTTCACAGGTATCGATCTCTGGCTCGTCGGTTTGGATGATCAGCACCCTGGCTGGCTTCACTGGGAACCCATTCCAGGGACTCCCCAGGGCCACGGCTTTGGTGAGGTCATAGGCCAGTAATGATTTCCCCACCCCACCATCGGCATAGAGCAGGACCACGGTTCCAAAACTGATGTGAGAACTGATCAGCCACTGCCGTTCAGGGATGGCCTGACCCATGGCATCTTGCACATCCATAGGAGTAAACGTCTGCAGGGTGTGCTGGCGCTCTGTGAAGATCTTCTGCAGGAGTTGGTGAGTGAATGGGGTCTCCTTGGAAAAGTTGGCCAGTTCCCACAGACGTGCCCCAGGATCTTCGATGGACAGGATCCGCTCGACTTCTTCCATGGCTGTGAGGTATTCCTGGGATCCGCTGCTGGGAGGAGGCTGAATGGCTTGCTCAGCGGCTTTGAGAATGTCAGTCACGGTGAAACCACCGTTCAAGCTATCCGAGAGATCCCAGCCAGGTGGCGGATCTGCAGGAGCCGGAACTTGAGCAATCCGAGCCCTGGGTTGAAGTGCCCTGGCAACTTTCTCTGCTCCTTTCTTTCCAGGATCATCCCGGTCATAGAAGATGCACACCTCTCCAGTCAGGCGATCCAGCTGTTCTGACTTGGGCACCACATTACAGCCACAGGTGAAGGTGGCCACCGCTGTATCCAGGATCCCTGCCTCTCGGAGTTTCCAGCCCAGGAGCATGGCATCCCATTCCCCCTCACAGAGAAAGGTGCGGACGGATGGATGCGGGTTGTAAGTAAAGAACACCATCGCAGGGATCCCCGACTGAGACCAGGATTTATTTCCAGACCAGGGACAGACTCGCAATTTCTGATGGAATGTCGTCTCCTCCTCATCTGCAGGGATCGGGATGACCAAAGATCCCCCTTTCAACCCCAGGTGATAATGCTGGATCATTTCATCAGTGAAGCCCTTCTTCTGGAGCCAGCTACGAGCCTCCTTAGCATCTACTCCCTGCCCATTGAGAAGCCAGCCCGTATATTTCTGCACCTGCTGCAGGCTGTAAGTTTGCGGATCCTGACTTTTCTGGGGGACAAACATTTTGGATTGCCCCAGTGCAGCACGGATCTCTTCCGGGGTACATCCGGCATGACACTTGTAGGCCCCTTCTGTGCCAGGGATCAGGGCCAATGACTTTTGCGATGGCCGCCGTCGTTTTTTTACCTGGCAACTGGGGCAGTAGGCCCTGCCATTGCGGTCGAAATCTACATACTTACGCACATCAAACATTGAACCATCCTCAAAACAACGAGATCTGTTGATGAGGCGGTGGATACCGCTCCGGCCACACCTCCTCCACAGGTCTACCCAAGATCTGGGCGATTCCTTCTTCAATCCGGCGAGAGCGCTTGCCATACAAAACGCTGCTAATCGTTTGCCGACAAACCTCCAGAGAAGCCGCCACATCCACCAACTTCCACCCCAACATCCGCAGCTCCGCCTTGATCTGCTCAGCTCGGGCGACCGTGACATTGATGGGGATCGGCGGCTTAGGCCAGATTGACTGTTCCGTCATATACGGCTAGCTCCTGCAACATCGACACTGCTAGATTGAGCAGATCCTCTCGGCGGACTTCTCCCAGAATTTTCTTTCCAGTCAGACTTGTCTGACTCATGGTTATCGGTTACGCTTATCATCAGATGTGGATCATGATAGGATGGCCAGACTATATCTCAGTCTGGGGCCTATCTTCAAGAGGGAATTCTGCTTATGTCCCGAGTTTCTGTAATTCATCAGCTAGAAAATTTGCCTCCAGGGACCCTGCGCTACCGTCTGCGGCAGATTATTGGCAACAGCACGATCCTGCATTTCGCCAAGCGGATCGGGGTGCCGGACAGTACGATGCGTAAGTATTTGAACGGTCATCAACCCACGGCGGATCGGTTGGTGACCATTGCAGAAGCCACTGGGATCAGCCTGCAATGGCTTTTAACTGGGGAAGGCCCTCAGTATCTTGATTCCGAGGAGGAAGAGGAAAAAGATCCTGAAATGGTGTCGATCCCTCTCCACGATGTGGAGGCCAGTGCAGGAGGCGGAGCTCTGTTGGATCAGCCTGTGGAAGAGGTAGAGCGGATCGAGTTTCAACGCAGTTGGTTACATCGTCAATTTCATACAGGCCCTGCAGGATTGGTGCTGCTCTATGTGCGCGGGGAGTCGATGGAGCCTACCCTCAAGTCTGGGGATGTAATCTTGGTGGATCGCAAAGCCACGGAGCCACGGGATGGGATCTTTGTGGTCAGGTTTGATGGAACTTTGTTGGTCAAGAGATTGCAGGTTTATCCAGGCAAGATCATTGAGGTGTGTAGCGACAATCAAGCCTATAAATCCTTTGAGTTGGATGTACGAAAACCTCCTGAGGATTTTGCTGTGATTGGGCGGGTTCTGTGTTCGATTCACAATCACGTCTAGAGAAGTCAATCCAGAGAAGCTCTAATCAGTGGTGGTTCGATCCTCTGTTGCACCTGGACTGCACCAGCATAAATAGTTATCATGGTGCTGTCTTTTCTGAGGTGATCTATGAACCTGCAACAATACAATGACCTGGCCGTGCCCGCTGGTGCTCCTCCTCTCCCTGCTGGGATCGCGGAGGGTCCCAAGGCGGTGGAGAACTACCTGATCAAGACCTTTCAGGGTTGTGCTGCGGCGGAGTCTACGCTCAATGAGCAGACTGATAGCCGTGACAACACCTACCGCTGGAGCATCAATGAGAATGGTCAGTTCGTCGGATCCTTCCGCACGGAGATCAATCTCTCTGGTGTGACTGCTGCTTGATCCTGGTTTGTCTGAAAGGTGAGTGCATAGCTACCTCTTCCCCTGTGGGAGGGGTAGTTTCCTTAATGAGGTGATGTGATGACTGCGACAACTTCAACAACCAACTTTGAAAGAGCCCAGGCATTTACTCAGCAATGGGAGGGTGGGTTTGTGGATCATCCATCTGATCCTGGGGGTCGAACGAATTTCGGGATCACCCAGTCCACCTACAACCATTGGCGAAGACAGAAGTCCTTGCCCCAGCAAGATGTTCTCCGGATCCAGCCCCAGGAGGTGAAGTGGATCTACTGGGAGAACTACTGGATCCCTGCCAAATGCCCTGAGATGGTTTTGCCCCTAGCTGTGGCCCATTTCGATACCAGTGTGAATTTCGGAGTAGGGGGAGCAACGAAGTTTCTCCAGTCGGTCCTAGGTGTTGGGGTGGATGGGATCTGGGGTCCAATCACTCAGGGCGCTTTCGAGAAGGCCAATACCAGAGAGACTGCTCAGGCGATTGTGGAGTCACGGATCCGTTATCGCTATCAGCGAGTGGCTCAAGCTCCCAGTCAAAGAGTGTTTCTGCAGGATGGCTGAACCGTGATAACGCTCTCCTCTCTTTGATCCGTCGCTTGTGAGGTGTAGTCATGGGAATACTGGAAATGCTCGTGATGGGCGGATCCCTGATGACCGTGATGGAG
>JAAUUJ010000060.1 GCA_012030715.1 Synechococcaceae cyanobacterium SM2_3_1
TACCTGCTGATGATAAGCAAGCAAGCTGGGACGGTGGCCCACGCTGATATAGGTGACCCCCTAACGATTGCAGAGTTTGGTAGAGGCGCTTTTCATTGACCACATCCAGGGCACTGGTGGCTTCATCCAGGATCACGTATGTGGGGCGGGTGATTAAAATGCGGGCAAAGGCCAGTCGTTGTTGTTCTCCCAGCGACAGAACATTGGGCCAATCCCTCACCACATCCAGTCCCCCCATGCGTTCTACCAGGGATCTGAGATTCACCTGTTCCAGAACCTGCTGTAGATCTTCATCGTTTAGAGAACTAAAGGGCTGGGGGTAGATGAGTTGCTCTCGCAATGTGCCCAGGAGCATGTAGGGTCGTTGGGGCAAAAACAGCATCTGGTTGATGTCGGGGCGGGTGACCGTTCCCTCCCCATTCGTCCACAAGCCAGCGATGGCTCTGAGCAAAGAACTTTTGCCACACCCACTCGATCCCACAATTAACAGAGGCTCCTGGGCCTGCAGAGTAACGGTCAGGTGCTCTACCAGTGTCTGTTCTGAATTGGGGGTGAGTAGAGTGACGTTATTGAGGGCCACCCGTGAATCAATCTCAGTCACGATCTGCTGATCCGCTTCCGTCTGAGTGGGATGATCCAGAACCTCGTCGAAAGCTCCCAGCCGATTGACTCCAGCGGCAAAGCGAGAAATCTCCTGAATCTGATTAGCAATAATCGAGAGCGCGCTTAACACCTGTGAAAATGCAAAGACAGCCTGGCCAATCGTGCCAAAATCAGTTTCTCCAGCAAAGTAAAGAGGGGCAATGATGGCGTAGGGAACAATTCGCGTAAAGAAGTTATAGCCATATTGAAAGATATCGATAAAAGCCTGCCAGATAATCAGTAGATCAAAGTTACGAACAGCTTTCCAGAGACGATTCGTGACCTGCTGGATTTCTAATTGCTCCCCCCGGTAAAAAGCAATCGATTCAGCATTGTCGCGAATATGAACCATCCCATAGCGAAAATCCGCTTCGAGCCTGAGTTGGTTGAAGTTCAGCTTAATTAAGCGACGTCCGGTAATAATGGCAATCGAAGTCCCCACAAAGGCATAGATCAGAAGTCCAACTGTTAGGGGCTTTGAGATCGTATAGAGAAGAGCCGTAAATGAAATGAGATCTAGAATAGAATTAAGAATATCTAACAGGAAAGAGAGGGTAACGCTGGTGAACAATCTGACATCTTCGGTAATCCGTTGATCAGGATTATCAATTTCAGTATTTGCGGCATTGGAGTCTAGTTCATAGTAAGCACGATTGGCAAAATAGCGACGGAAGAAATGTCGAGTCAGCCATTCTCTCCAGATCAGACTAAGCTTAAGACGAATGTATCGATAAATGACCAGAATAGGAATAGCGGTAACGATTAAACCTGCATAAACAAATAGATATCTCCAAAAGATTGGCTCTTCGCGCTGATTTAATGCTGTGTCAATAAAACGAAAAATAAAGCTGATGGAGACATTTGCAAAAGTCACAACAAAGGCTAGAACCAGTAGTAAACCTAGTAAGGACCATTGTTTCCATCGTGGGCCTAAATAAGGTCGCTGCCATAGCAAGACAAGGGAAGTGGCAATAAACAAGGAGAGAATAACAAGCAGTACAGGAGATTGGACATAAGAATTAACCTGCTCATACAACCCTGAAGCAGCATTCTCAAAAAAACCAGGGAAAATGGCATGACCTGCAAGGGTAAATCCAATTAAAAGGAAGAAAACAACAGTAACAACAAACAGGAGTAAAATACCGAGAACACCGAAGAACCCACTAGATCCCTTCTCAATGGGATACCAATAGGGTTGAGCGATCTTGATAAAACGCTGCCATAGTTGTTTGTCAAAGTTGAATTCAGTTTGCATTGATGGTGCTAGTTGGGGAGAGTATAGTCTTAAGGTAGCAAGGCTAGCATAGCTTATCGTATCGCTGGTAACCCGGAACGGATCCCCGAACTCCTCACCCTCCTGGGGGAAGCCCTGCAGGTGCATCTCGCTCGCATCCGCATCAAGTCAGGTCATACCGCCCTGCAGAAGCTGATCGAGATCACAGACGATCCCTCTGGTGCCTGAAGCATGGCGGCATGCGGCTCTGATGTGTGAGTCAGCTCTCAGTTCGCTACGGCATTAAAGGTCTTCTTGAAGTATTCCGCCGTCTGCGGCTCAATCGACCGCTGCTTAATGAGCTTCTGGCAGATGCTCATGCCCGGGTGTACCTTTTGCTGAGCCAACTGGATCTCGTCATAGGTCACCAGACCCGCGGCAATGAGATAGTCCACCACATCTTTAGCCCCCTCCAGGCGAGCCTTATAGCCCCCTTCGCTGAAGAACTGGATCGTTTCACCCTTGAGTTGGGTGCATTTGCTCAGCACATTGGTGAACTGCCCTCCTTCCTGATTCCAGAGGGTGAGTGCCTTCTTCGCATCCCGTGGGGTTAAGAGACCCGCAGCACACAGGTGCACCACGACACGCCTGACCCAGGTTTCACTTCGCTTCAACAGTTCCACCGTCTGGGCATCCAGATTTAATTGCTGCAGCAGTTGTAGAGATTGACTGGGGGTGGATGCGCGGGACTGCCCCTGACTAGCAGTTCCATTGAGAGAAACCACAAGATCGAAGCGGGTCTTCAGGGCTTCACGGTGCGCAATTTGGCGTTTTAAGCTCTGCTGCAGGGCATGGATTTTTTGATGGGCGACGGTTTCCCGTTCTTTCACCTGATGGATATACTCTTCTGCCTTTTCCTGATATCGATCTAGCTGAGAACGCAAGCGGCGGATCTGCTCGGCCTGGGTACTGTTGATCTGCTCCAGTTCCTGTACTTGCTTTTGCAGACTACGGTTTTCCTGGCGGGACTGGGCCAGGTTAGCCACTAGACGGGTATTGGCACTTTGCAGTTGCTCCAGGAGAGACTGCTGACCCTCTATCTCCGTCTGCTGTTGCTGAATCTGTTGTTGGAAAGCCTGCTCCTGCATTTCCTGATCAGGCTCTGGCGGCATGGCCTGGGCGCTTTGCTCCTGGATCAGGGTTTCATAAAGCTGTTGTTGCGTTTGTAAAGCTGTTTGTAACCTGAGCACCTCCTGTTGTAGGGTCTGGAGCTGGAGCTGAACATTCTCCTCCTCCTGAGCCGGGTGATCCAATTCGAATTGCAGGTGCAGAATTAGCTGGCCCTTTTCCGCCAGATCCTGGGTCAGCTGCTCGTTGAGCTGGTATTGCTCCTGCAGCGCCAGATCTTTGTCCCGCAGTTGCTGTTCCAGTTCTGTCAAGCGTCGGGAATTAAAGGACTCTTCCTTGATTGACGGTAGTGGAAAGGAGCCCAGAACATGGCCCTGGGTGATCCGCTCGGAAGCGCCCTCCGAGGCCATAAAAGGCTGTTGCAGACGAGACTGGATCGCATGCCAGGCATTATGAGCAGACAGCAGCCTTAACTCCAGTTGTTCCTGAATTCCCCATTGCAAAATTTCACTCTCGATCCATCGATGCTCTAACAACAATTCCCCCAGCCTTCGTTGGGGCATCCGGTTTTGCTGGGCGAGAACGGTGCGGAGTTGATCAAACGTAAGTATGGCCATGCAACACCAGTACCTCACCCAAGCGCAGGATCTGGCTGGGGGACGTTGGTATAGATCACCTCTGGAGGAGCCCACTCGTTTAATACACAGGTCTCCCCCAGGCTCAGGTAGGTTTCAGCTTTCTCCCACATGGCCTGAGATAGCTGCGCCTGCGTTAATACCCCCGCCTTCAGGAGGGTCTCGCCCAGTTGAATATCGAACCGATGAGTGACCAGAGTCATAAGAGGCTGAGAGTCGCTAAACTGCTGTCTCTGCATGGCAAGGGATCAAGATAAGAGCGTGACATACTGTCTAAGTTGACAATATTATCTTGTAGATCCCTGGGTTCAGGCATCGGCAGTTTGGCGCAATCCAGCTACGCAGATGTCCGCAAAGGATCCTATTTGCGTTTCACAACCCGCATTCCAGCTTTCAAAGGATCAAACCCACCTGGAAACTGAGTCTGTTCATCGTACAGGGCTCCCCGTAGAAAACAACTGGACAGATCCGCATCCCCGAAACAAACACCTCGCAGATCGACCTCACTTAAATCCGTTTGGGCAAAGATCACCTGGCTCAGATCACAATTGCGTAAACGCGCTCGCCACAAATTTGCTCCCCCAAGCCGTGCTCCCCTGAGATCGGCCCCTGTCAGCTGAGCGGCTCTCAGATTAGCTCCCCACAACTGGGCTTCGCAGAGAAAGCTCCCCTGCAATTGAGCCTGTTCTAAATTAGCGCCGCTCAAGTTGGCGTGGTGGAAATGAGCTGCCTGTACTTCCGCCCCTCGTAAGCTGGCCTGCCAGAGATTGGCTCGCTCCAGGTGCGCCTGGCTAAGGTTGGCCTTTCCCAGGTAGGTGCCCCGCATGTGTGCTTCAGTCAGGATCGCTTCAATGAAGCTGCCTTCCCCCAAATTGGCACCATTTAAGATGGCCATCGACAGATCGGCCTGATCCAGTTGCACCTGCCAGAGGTTAACTGAGCTGAGCTGGATCCCCCGTAAAACGGCACCTGAGAAACCTCTCTGGCCTCCCTGGTAGGATTCCAGTAAATGGGCGGCTGAGAGGGATTGCTGGGGGGGTGAAGACAAGGGCGGACTCAGGCGAAGGCGGGAACGCAGGGCGGACAAAGCCATGATGACTCGTCATTTCCGTAGTAGTGGTGATTATAGTAACACCAGGGAAAAGTTGAAAGTCTAAGCGTTTTTGCGCAAGTCTAGATCCTTAAACACTGAAACCTCTCTATCGAGGGAGATCCCAGGGCATATCTCCACCAGTCCTGGATCACCCGCAGGTACGGTTCCGCATGCTTACGGTTATCAACCAGATAAAGAGTTTAAATTTTCAGTATTCTCACGGCTCTCCTGCTCAGGATCTGACTCGCATAATGAGATCAAACAAGATTCTGGTTCATCGTTATGAAGGTTTCTACGCAGTCAATGCTTCTGGCACGGATGATCAGTTCTGCTTTTGAACTGGGAGAGCTCAATGATTTCCGCCTCTTTTTTGAAGATGGACATTGTCTGGAATGGAATCTCTCCCTGCGATCTGGTCATTTTCCGAAAAGCCTTGACCCCATGTGCTTCGGAAGTGAGTTGCTGAACCGTCTCACCGCCTGAGATCCGGCTTTGCAGACCATGGGTCAGGTTAGCCCCCACAGGATTGGTCCAGTCCACCACTATAGCAATCAGGCATGACTCGTGAGATTACCTAAGCCACTTTCCTTGTTAGAGAGGGATTTGAGTCTGCTTATGTCTGTTCTGATGTCTGATTGTCAAACCTTGCCCAAGACTGCAGATCGGACAGAGGTTAAAGCCGAAAGAACGTGATCAAGATGGGATTGGGTGTGGCTTCTTCTGGTCTGGAGCTGGAGAGGATGGCAGAATAACAGAGTCCTAGACCTTGATAGCAGGTGAACCATGCGTTACCCCATGCAGATCGCTCAGGATCCAATTGCCAGGACAGCTTTCTCCCTCTTCGGGATCAGCCCTGAAACCGCCTATGTCGAACTGACTTCCGAGCAGCTGATCGTGAAAGAAGGCAGTTTGTTTGAGGAGCAGTTCGAGCTGAACAGCCTGGGGCGGGCTGAGCTGATCCCCTGGGAGTGGTGGTATTTAGGGGGATTGGGCCTGCGGACGGACTTTCAGGGTACCGTGGCTCCTATCACCAGTCCGGAAAAAGTGATCTCGATCTCCCTGGCATCCAAGCGCAATCTTTTCATTCCCCTTCTGGGTCCTGTGGGTCTACAGGTGCCCTGCCAGAAACTGGTCTTCAGTCTGCGGGAAAGTGATGCCTTCCTGGCAGCCTTTAATGAAGGACGAGCCGCCTCTGATGGTGGACCCACCTCTGTCACGATTGAGTAAGCGCCGAGGCTAATTTTTGTTGTTCATCACGGAGGAGGTCCAGCACTTCCTCTTTTTGTTGTTGAAAACTGAGACTGCGCTTGATCTGATAGTCCCGATCCAGAGGCCAATGCACCTTGATCTCCTGCTTGACCCGCCCCGGTGAAGAGGTGAGCACATAGATCCGCTGCGAGACAAACACCGCCTCCTCTACATCATGGGTGATCATCAAGATTGAGGTGCCCGTCTGCCGCCACACCTGCAACAGGAAGCTCTGCATGCTCTCTTTGGTTTGGGCATCCAGGGCACCAAAGGGCTCATCCATAAGCAGGATCTTGGGCTCGTTAGCCAGGGCGCGCGCAATCGCCACCCGTTGTTTCATGCCGCCTGACAGTTGCTTGGGAAGCGCCTTCGCAAAAGCAGTGAGGCCCACGACCTCCAGATAATAGGCCACCCGCTCACGACGTGCCGATCGGGGAACCCCATTCAACCGCAGACCAAAACCGACATTGGTTGCCACTGTCATCCAGGGATAGAGGGTATAGGCTTGAAACACCATGCCTCGATCCGCGCCAGGTCCCTGCACCTGAACACCATCGACAATAATCTCTCCCTTACTGGGTTGATCCAGTCCAGCGATCAGGCGCAGCAGGGTGGTTTTGCCAGAACCGGAGGCTCCCACAACGCAGACCAGTTCCCCGGTTTCCACATGCAGGTGAATATCTTCCAGGGCCACCACTGGGCCACGACGGGTTTGAAAATACTTGGTCAGGTGAGAAACCTCAAGATGCATACCCGTGCCCCTATTCCACAGCCCATTTGCAGGTCGTTCTGAGAAGAGTTCGGAACGATAGATCCAGAACGAACCCGATCAGCCCCAGGATAATTAAACAGGCAAAGATCTCATCCGTTTTAAAAAAACGCTGGGCCAGCTGAATCCGTTTCCCCAGTCCTTCATTGGCGGCCACCAACTCCGCCACTACCACCAGGTTCCAGGAGGCGGCAATGTTGATGCGAAAGGTGTTGATGATATTCGGGACAATATAGGGGGTAATCACCTGGAGGAGCACCTGCCAGCGGACCCCTCCCAGGGTGTAGGTGGCTTCGATTAATTCCTTAGGGACAAAGCTGACTGCATCCATGATCATCAGGAGGTTGAAGAAGACGGTCCCGATGAAAATGAGAGCAATTTTGGGGGGCTCATCCAACCCCAGGTAAATGATCAGCAGGGGAATGAAGGCGGGGGCAGGCATGTAGCGAAAGATGGCCGCGATGGGTTCAAAGAGGGCGCGGATACTGGCAAAGGCTCCCATGCCAATGCCCAGGGGTAAAGCCACCAGGGCAGCTAGGCAGAAGCCGCCACCCACTCGCCCAATGCTGGCCAGAATATCTTTGAGTAAGTATCCCTCCTGCCAGAGGTGGATTATGGCTTGAGCAACCTGTTGGGGAGAGGGCAGAAAGCGAGGATTAACCACTTCAGCCGCCGCCAACAGCAACCAGAGCACCAGGGGAATGGCAACGGAGAGAAAATTCAGACTATGGTGCAGAGATCGGGGAATATCCGCAGCGATTCTCCAGAATACGGTGGGGCGCAACGATTTGCGCGCGGATCGCAGTGGCAGCGCAGGAGAGGGGTGGGCTTGAGGACCAGTTGTCACGGTTGGTACCACTCCGAATGGAACCTGCCCCAGCCTCGCAAATGCTGTCGTTGCCGAAGGTATCAGATGCTACTCTTTGCTGGGTCGAGAATGCCCTAATCCGTTCGGATCATGCCTGCCTGACGAGGAGTGACATCCTGCCGACGCCGACCCTACAGGTACAGTGCGGGCTTCCCAACCTCACGATAAGGTATTCCTGCCCCGCGCCACTTATCTAGGTCATAGACCCCCGACAGACCGACTTGGCAGGCTGTTTCCGTTCCCCAGAGTCCCTGGGCTACTACCTTAGAGACAAGAACTGTCCAGAAGCAGCGTCCACACAATCTTTTCGCAGCATCCCCCGTGTCAATCCTTGTAGCGGTGGGGAATCAACAAGCGCGGGGAGTCCATCAACGGATGGCTATCCCAGTCCCTCTTCCAGCTGGTGGTCGGCGTGGTAGCCATTGTGATCCTCGTCTGTTTCAATCAGCTCGGGAACAGGCCAGTCGTCGTTCTGTCCCCCGACGATCACTCGCTTGAGATCCAGGTATTCTAAACTCAGGGTTTCCAGCGATGTCAGGAGAATATCCAGGGCCATGGCATCGGTAGTGCCCAGATCAAACCAGCATCGACTCCAGTTGTCCTGGTATTCCACAGATCCCATGTTGTGCATCAGGGCAGGCAATTCATCACGTGGGGGCTCATACTCCAGGTAGCTGACATCTACCCCAGCCTCCTGGGCCATGAGCGCCGCCGCATTGTAGCCCCCGAGCATCCCAATGGTGTACCAGGACTCTAGCAGGTGCTCCAGATATTTTTGGTCTGCCTCCAGCGGCGGTTGAGCAAATTCAAACCAGATCCAGAGGTTGAACCAGTCACATTCACGAAATTCAATCTGCATAAGCGCTGTCCTCTTCCAGAATCACAGGACCGGATCGGTATCGCCACTCATATCCTGCAGGCGATACAAACTGGCGTATAACCCTGCGGCTGCCATCAACTGTTCGTGACTGCCCTCCTCCTTCAATTCTCCCCGTTGCAGCACCAGAATCCGATCCACATCTCGAATCGTGGAGAGACGGTGAGCAATGATAATGGCGGTCCGATCCACCAGTAGCGTTTCCAGGGCGGTCTGGATCCTCGACTCCGTTGCCACATCCAGGTTGGCTGTAGCCTCATCCATCACCAGTACCTTGGGATCCCGCCACATCACCCGCACAAAACTGATCAGTTGTTTCTGCCCTGCCGAGAGATTATTACCCCGTTCCCGCACCTGGGTCCTGTAGCCCTGGGGGAGAGACTGCATAAACCCATCCAATTGCAACCGAGCTGCCGCCTCACGAATCTGGTCCAGCTCTCCCTGCTCCCCCAGCGTGATGTTGTCACGAATATCCCCGGAGAAAAGAAACCCATCCTGCAGGATCACCCCCACATGGCGGTGCAACTCCTCCAGAGGCAGGTCGCGGATGTCCACCCCATCCACCAGGATCCGGCCAGAGGTAACATCGTAAAGCCGACAGAGGAGACGGATAATTGAGCTTTTGCCCGCTCCAGTTGGACCCACCAGGGCCACCTTCTCGCCAGGATGAATCGTGAAGGTGAGATCCTTCAGCACCAGTTCGTCGGGAGAATAGCCAAAAGTAACCCCCTCGAAGCGGACTTCCCCCAGTTCCTGCCCCAGATGGAGAGGTTGAGCTGGATCCTTAATATCAATTGGCACCTGCATGATGGTGGAGATCCGTTCCACTGCCGTGAAGCCCGATTGCAGAGCCGTAAATTTTTCCGCCAGTTGGCGCAGTGGGTTAAAAAATCGCTGTGAGAAGAGGATAAAGGCGTAGAGACCGCCAAAGGTGAGAGGCTCTGACAGACTGGGCAGAGCGCCCTCCAATTGCGCAATCAACAGTGGTTGTCCCGCCAGCGTCACCACCTGACGCCCCCCCACCCAGAGCAGCAGGGCAATGCCTAGCCAGGCGACCCATTCCAGAATTGCGGAAAGGGCGGAGTCATAAAAGATGGTTTTATCCACTGCAGCAATATACTGCTGATTGATCTCGCGGAAGCGGTCGCTGTTGTACTGTTCCCGCCGAAACAGCTGCACCACATTGACTCCCAGAATGTTTTCCTGCAGCCAGGAGTTCAGACGTGACAGTTCCTCACGGGCCAGATAATTGGCATCCCGATAGCGCTGCTGCAGCCATCCCACGGTCAAGCCCATCGGCAGGATGATGGCAATCAACAGGGCCCCCAGATCCCAGCGCTGCACCAGCATCACCACCCCAATCACCACCAGGGTAAAGAGATCACTGACAATCCCCACGGCCCCGGTGGAGAAGACATCCCCCAGGGCTTCCACATCGCTGGTGATCCGAGTGATCAGCTTCCCCACTGGGGTCCGGTCAAAAAAACGGGCAGGCAGGGCGAGAATATGGGCAAAGAGATCGGTGCGGATATCCTGGGTCATACTCTGGCCCAGACGCTGGCTGGTGTATCCCTCCAGAGCTTGAAAAACCAGGCGCACCACCACGGTTATGAACAGCAGCAGTCCATACACCCAGATCCCCTGCAGCTGGCTACGATCCTCCAGAGCCTGGGAAATCGGTCCATCAATCGCCCGTTGCAGGATCAGGGGTTGTAGGGCATCCGCCAGGGCCAGTGGAGGCAAAAACAGGAGCGAGGCCCAGAGGAGCTTCAGGTGGCGTTGGGCATAGGGCCAGAGCACCCCCAGCAGCCGCCAGTCAGTAGCCTGAGGACGGTGCTCCCGATCCGGGGCCGAGACAGCAGGGGCAGAAGATCTCATCATAGATTCGCAAGAGGGAACGGGTCTGGGTTCAGGGAACCCCGCAGGGCATTAGCAGCGTCAGGATGCCTGCACCACTACGGACTGGATCGTCACCGGGTTATTGGGTCGGTCCTGAGCCCCTGTGGGCGCTGTGGCAATAGCATCAAGCGTCTCTTCCCCAGAGGTCAGTTGCCCAAAAATGGTGTAGCTGGGAGGTAGGGGATAATCCTTGTGCATGATAAAAAACTGGCTGCCATTGGTGTTGGGGCCCGCGTTGGCCATGGCCAGCGTCCCGCGTTTGTAGGGGCGGGTCACGGGTTCATCATTAAAGCGGTAGCCAGGTCCGCCCCGTCCCGTCCCCGTCGGATCCCCACCCTGGATCATGAAGCCCTCGATCACGCGGTGGAAGATGACGCCATCATAGAAATTTTCCTTGGCCAGAAAAACAAAATTGTTGACTGTATGCGGAACTTCGCTAGCAAAGAGCTCCACCTGTAGGGTTCCAGCGGTGGTCTCAATGGTGGCGGAATAAGACTTGCCGGGATCAATTGAAAGACTGGGGGGGGCGGAATATTGCTTTGCCATCAGGCCACCTTCGCGATAATGCTGCTACCACTGTAAAGGGTTTGGTCCCATCCATTCGGCCCTTTCGCCCGCAATTGTAACTTGCTTGACAGTTAGAGTGAAAAGAATCCCCTATACACCCTCTTTGGTCTCTAGCCCCTGAAGGCGACAACGCTCGGCAGTACTGCAGTGTCGTTGCTCCATCAGCGTTGCCAGAGGCGGACGGCCAGTAAGAGTGAGACGCCAGTCGGCCCAGAGACCATACACCCAATCCGCCAGCGGGCCCAGCAGGGGCAACCGTGTCGGGGCATAGATCCATCCCATCTCCAAGAGGGCATAGATGCGGCGAAAAACCTCCATATTTCTCAGAACGGTCCCATCCGGAAGTAGGGCGTGGATGCGGCCCATGGCCGTTGCAAAGTCGATCCCTCCGTGCTGGTCAGGGTTGTAGTCTTCCGCAGCGATATCCACAAACGTAATCAGGCCCCGGCCTGCATCCCGTCGGCGCAAGAAGTTAACTTCCCGTTGACAGAGGGGACATTCGCCATCGTAAAGGAGCTTGATCTGCCATGTGGGGGCAGAAAGCTTGGTCTCCGATGCTGAGGAATCGCTAGGGGACGTCAGAGGAGCAGTCATGGGTACGTCATTAATACAAGCTTCTTTACCTTATTTTACATTTTTGTCTGGATCCGTCAGGAAGCTGAACAGGGGCTAAACCCCTTGTACTCTGGGGAAGCCAGCTTTTTGGGCAAGCCCGTGAGCTGGAGACCTGAGGTTGATGAGGAGGCTAGATATGAAGAAAGCGACACATTTGTGAACTGTTTTCACAGAGGGATGCCAAGACATGGCTAGCCTCTTAAGATTCTTTTTAGAATTTATCAGTTGTCATCTGGTAGATGGGCAAGTGAGCGCAAGGGAGGCTGATGAATACATCACTACTCAAGCAAGCGTGGTTGATTATTACCTGTAACCTGTCAGAAAAGCTTTTGGGGTGGAGTGATCCTGAGATCCTGGACTACATGGAGCGGCAAATTCGCTGCAGTCTCCACTGTGACATGGAGGAACAACAACATCTACACACCTATCTGCAGCAACGGGTGGCCCTGATTCGAGATCTGGTCTGATCTCACCTGAGGTGTCATCAGGATCCAGCCCATGAGTCCGATTATTGTCTGGTTTCGGCGAGATTTGCGCCTCAGGGAACATGCCCCTCTGGATTGGGCTGTACAGTACCCAGGCAACTCTCCCTATTCCCGGAGGAAGTAAGCGCGTAAAGGGCCATCAGTCCGTCTGATCGTCAGCGGTGGCAGTGGGCTGCACAAAGTGATAAGGAGGAAGGGCCGTACTCCAGTCCAGAGTCCAGTCGGGGTGTTGGGCTTGCCAGCTGTGACTGTGGCCCTGCGCCTCCTGGTACTGATTGACATCGAGCAGAAAATAGAGCCGACAACGCTCTTCTCCCTGGGGCAAGACTGAATGTCGGGGCCACTCCTGAGGCCAGAGAGACTGCAGAGCTGTCAGTTCTTTGTCCAGGATCTCCTGCCGCTGTTGTTGCTGTAAATATCCCTGCTTCTTGGCCAGCAAATAGGCCGTGCCAGTGCTGAGAACCGGAGCTACCGAAGGATCGGGCGGGGTTTTCACGGTTGCTTTGAGCAGATACTCAGCCCGTCCACGAATCTGCTGTAGGGCCTGGTGATAATTATGTTGATGGACCTGTAGATGCTCCTGCAGTTTTTCCTGGGAGACAAAACAGGTACCAAAGCGCAGGGGCAAAACCTGGAGATAAGAAAACAACTGGCAGATCACCTGATCGTGCCGCAGGGCCGAACGCAGAAGCGTTTCATCCGATGACTGCAGTAGCTCAACATCCGCCAAGGGTTCGACTGCAGCAGCAATCGGGCTCTGCTTTTCCCCCAGAATCTGGATCGAGTTCACCATTCCGGCGATCTGCTCTAGCTGGCGTATTTGCTCCTGAGAGGGAACGGGAAAAAAGCATACGTGTAGAGCACACTCATCGGTTTTCCTCAAGCAATCAGGACAGGGGCCTCAGGCCAGGGCACTCAATGGCTGGTTGTCTCAGGATCAATCGGCGGACTCGCAGGTTCAGGCATCCCACCTGTCCCCCTGAGTCTAGAGGATCCGGTCAATTCCTTCAGGGATCCCCTTGATCCGGTGACCCAAATGCAAGAAAAATTCAAATTGTGTAGCAGTCGCGAATATGCGACGCTTTATCCATCACTGCAGCCACCTATGACCGCCTCTATCACGCCTGAACAAGCCGAAATTCTCCGTCTTCGGGATTTGTTACCTGCATCCCTGCGGCCTTTGATCACCATTCAGGCTGCCTCGACCCCGGAGCAGATCATCAATCTTAGACGCAGCGGACTCTGGCAATCGCAAGGACTGATCTTGCTTCAGTTCCGTCCCTGGCTCAGCCTGCCACAACCCCAACGGGATCTGTTGTTTTTACGGGAAGTGGGCTGGTTTGACTGCCGGAACTGGCTCCAGCCTGGCCTTTATCAAGGCATTGCCCTGGTAGGAGGGCTCTCGTTTCTGGGGGAGTTGCTCGCCCAAAATCCTGTTTCAGTGGTCCTAGCAGGAGGGGTCACCGGACTGGCCGTGCGGCAGATCTGGCAGGATCAGCAGGGGGAAGCGGCTCATTTCAATGCCGATGACTTTGCGCTGAAACGGGCCCAATTTCGGGGTTATGAGCGGCGCGAAGCCGCCCGCCAGCTTCTGGCAGGGTTGGAATCGGCTCAGCGGGTGGACCGAACGGATGCACTCACCGTCATGCGGTTGCAGCGATTACAGGCGATTGCCCAGCAGAAAGCCTAAGTCAGCGGGGCTACTAGTCTCGTTTCTCGTCGGGTGACTCGTAAAACAGCTCATCCAGACGGTTGCGGGCTTCTTCCAGATTGGTGGATCGGATCACCAACAGGGGCTCATCCGTCACGTTGCCGTCTTTGTCTATCAGTTCTGGATGGGGAGGACGCCGCTGGGGTCGACGCCGTTTGGGCTGGCGCTGCTCTGCGCCGATGGTCATGACATCCCTGAGGAGATTGCGGATGACAAAAAAGGCAACCACCAGAAAAGCGATGATGTAAAGGATCTCAAGTAACATTACTACTCCGCAGGATAACGATGCTGACGATATTTGAGCCCAAGATCAGCACAGGCCATGAGCAGGCGATGCCATTTTGCCATCAGCTTAGGGTCAATGCCAACCTCGTTCTCAGAGAGGCGATAGAGGCTTTCAGCTGCTCGCAATTCTGCTTGTGCATCACGCACTTGGGCCAAAAGTTGAGACTGATCTGCTGCTGAAATTACTTCTAAAGGCCCACTTTCCAGGAGCTCTTGAGATCGGTCAAACCAGTAATGATAGTCTTCCAGTAAGGGATCAAGAACTTGCTTGAGGAGTTCCGAGTTGTTCATAAGTCTTACCTTAGAGTTGCCAACAGATCTACGACGCTCAACAATGATGCAGCTGGATCCACTGATTTTGTGTGCACGAGGGGATTACTGCGGCCATGGGGTAGGCTGCAGCTTCATCGCCAAAATTAACAAGTGTTAACTATTCTTATCTTAAGATCATTTTCTCAGGGATGTTGAGCAGCAGTCTCTGTTCTAGTCTTCTGAGTCCCCCTTGAACACAGACTGGATCAGGGCACTGACCAGAGAAAGCACAATTGCCCCCAAAAAGGCCCAGCCAAAGCCATCGATCGTAATGGCATCTCCTGCCAGAAAGGCAGCCAGGGAAAGACAAATTGCATTAACCACCAGCAGAAAAAGGCCCAGGGTCAAAAAACTAATCGGCAATGTGATCAACTGTAAGAATGGCTTGACCAGAGTATTGACCAGACCAATGGTAATCGCCGCAATCAGCGCCCCTCCAAACCCAGAGAGGGTGATACCCGGGAGGACCCAGTCGGTCACAATTACACTAAAGGCCACCAACAGCCACTGGGCCAGTAAGTTTGTCATGGCAAAACCCCAAGCTCTTCAGGCCCATGATAGCCAAGATCCATGGCAGGATTGGAGACTTCAGGCTTTCGTATTCTGGATGGCCAGGGTTTGGGCCAGCACCTCCACCTGAACGAGGGCTTGCTCTAACTTACTCACCAGCGGAGAGCTGGATGCAACGGTATGCTGCCGGGCCTGTTGCTCCAGTTGAGCGGCAATCACATGGATCCGGCGGGCTCCCACGTAGCCACTGGAGCCTTTCAACTGATGGGCCTGTCGTTCCAGCAGAGCGTAATCTTGAGTGGAAACCGCCTGGGCAATCGTTTGCAGTTGCGACTGGGCAGTATCGAGAAATGTCTCCAGGATCTCCCGCTCAAACTCCTGGTCATCTCCAGAAATCTGGTGCAGAAACTCCACATCAAGATCCGGAGGCAAAGACTCGGGGGGAACTGCTGCTGTGGTCATCGGATCCAACCATTTTTGCAGGAGGCTCTGCATCTCAGCTTTCTGCACGGGTTTGCCCAGAAAATCATCCATACCAGCTGCCAGACAGGTTTCTCGATCTTCCTGCAATGTGTTGGCCGTCATGGCCACGATGATCATATGCTGATCGGGAGATTCCTGCTGCCGAATGCGGCGGGTGGTTTCGTACCCATCCAGAAGAGGCATCTGGCAGTCCATCAGGATCAAATCATAGGGGGCATGCAGCAGGGCCTCCAGCACCTCTGTTCCGTCGCCTACCACATCGGCGTGATATCCCAGTCGCTGGATCAGCTTCAGAGCCACCTTCTGGTTGACCAGATTGTCTTCTGCAATTAAAAGACGTACCTGTCGTTGACAGTGAGACGCTGGGGAAGCTTTGACCTCGGTTCCCGCTCCAGTGGATGGAGTTTCCAATTCTGGACGGATCACCTGCAGCAGGATCTGCCAGAGGCGCTCAAACTTCACTGGTTTTGGCAAGTAATCCGCAATAAAACTGGAGGTCATCAGTTGTTTACTCTGCCCCTGACGGGCTAAAGGAACCATAGCAATCAGCGGCGGGGCTGCCACCGGCAGGAATTGCATCTGCTGAATAAACGATTGGGTCAGCATATCCAGATCCACCAGCACGCCATCAAAAGAATGGGATAGCAACAATTGCACTGCCCGTTGCGGTGTGTCGATAGCAATGATCTGCATCTGCCAGGCAGCAGCATAGTCAGCAATTACCTGCTGGTTCAATACCGAATCATCCACCACCAACAGTCGCCGTTCCTTCAGATGGGTGGGATCCACCTGGGGAGGCTGCGAAGACTCAGAGCGCAAGAGAGGAATTTCAACCCAGAAGGTAGACCCCTGGCCGGGATGGCTGCTCACCCCGATCTCCCCTCCCATCAGTTCCACCAGGCGTTTGCAGATGGCCAGGCCCAGCCCTGTGCCCCCGTACTGGCGGGTAGTGGAAACATCAGCCTGCACAAAGGCTTGAAACAAGAGAGCTTGATTTTCGGGAGTAATCCCAATGCCCGTATCCTGAACTTTAACATGCAGGGTTACCAGATCATGGGCCGATTGCACCATGGCAATATCCAGTAGGATCAGACCTTTGCTGGTGAATTTGATGGCATTGCCCAGAAGGTTGGTCAGGATCTGGCCAATGCGGGTGGGATCCCCCTCTAGGGGTTCGGGAATGTCGGCATGGATCCAGCTGATCAGATCGAGACCTTTGGTTTGGGCCTGGGGGGCCAGCAAATCCGTCACCGCATCCGCAATATCCCGAACACTGAAGGCAATGGTTTCTAACTTCAGAGCCTCCGCTTCCAATTTCGAAAAGTCAAGAATTTCATTAATGATATTGATCAGGTGGGTGCTACTGGCCTGAATCGTCTCGGCAAAATCCCGCTGCTCTGGGGTGAGAGAAGTGTCCAACAACAGCCCTACCATCCCCACCACGGCATTCATGGGCGTCCGGATCTCATGGCTCATACTGGCCAAAAAAGCGCTCTTCATGCGGGTGGCAGACTCCGCCAGACGGCGAGCCTTTTCCAGCGCTTCATTCTGCTCTGCCAGTTCCTGACGGCGGCGGATCTCAGTGCGCAGCAGTTTCATTTGCATGCGTTTCTGCTTCGTGATGTTTTCCAGGACCAAAAGATAGCCCAGAACATCCGTGGAGCCGATGGCCAGCAGCGGTTCAATTTTGAGGAGAAACCAGCGATCCTGCTGTTGCAGTTCATAGGTGGGCAGACGCTGGGTGGCAAAACCAAGGCTCTGTTTGGGATCCAGTAATTGTTTACAGGCGGTTTTCAGAGCTTGTTGATGTTCGTGCCACTGCTCCTGAGACAACCAGACTGGCACAAGCCGGGTCCCAAGAGCATCTCCGACCTTGACCCCCATCCAGCGAGCGGCTGTGGGATTACAGAAAAACACCTGGCCCTCTTGATGGGCAGCCACCAGGCCCAGATACAAGCTGCGAGCAATCATCGACTGTGCGCCCAGGGCTTTATCCAGGACGGTCAGTTTCTTGAGGGTGTCATCAGGCTCGGGATGGTGAAGAAATGCCTGCGGAACCAGGGAGAGACGGTGGGATTCCCAAAGTTGCTGGATGCGCTGTTCCACCTGCCGATGGCGGGACGACAAATCCAGAAACGACACAACTCCGCTGGAGAGACTTAGGATGCCAAGCGGCCAAATTACAGGCAGCGCCAGGGAAGTGCCCAAGCTTGTGGAGAGGGAGAGGAGTAGCCATCCCATGCCTCCTGCCAAACTGACCTTCCCTCGCTGTTTCCTGCTGCAACGGAACAACAGCCATGCCCATCCCGGCCCCAAGGCTAACAGGATCGCAACGGTTAAGGATATCTTGTAGGTTCGCGGCTCAGTTTGGACTTCAGAGCTGAAATCAATGGCCGCTTCCTCTTGTGCAATCAGGGGTGCCGACTGGGTTGCTTCTTGGCTAAGAGACGCCCAAAACAAAGAACCCGGAAGCGAGGAAAATTTGGCGGCAACAGGCATCGCTCCAGATCCAATTCCCAGGAGCACTGTCCCTAGCCATATTGATACCAGCCGGACACGCCTCTGTGGATACAGGATTTTGAGACCTCTGGTAAGCTTGCTTGTGTCCATAGGGTGGGTCAGCCCAATGCCGATTGCGGCGGATGCCATGTTGCCACTTTATCACTCTCCCCTGGACTCATTCTCCGTAGCTGTCTGTATCGATGTACCGGTGTAGCGATGGTTGCAGATCCCTGGTCGAACTCTTCATTTCACCTCCCTGGGGTTCTCTGGGCCGTTGATTCGTCCCTCTGCTTGATCCAGGTTACTGGTCGAGATGCGGATCTTTTCGGTCTCGATCCTCAGCGTTCTCTGGGCCAGACTCTGCAGCAGCTCTTTCCGCAACCGACAGCAGAGATCCACACCAAGCATCACCTGCAAACCCTGCTCGGGATCCGACCGCCTACGAAGTTCAGTGGCAGCAACAGCACTACTGGTGTTGTCTCCAGTCTTTGCCCGCCGCCTCAGGGGTGATTGGCATGGCCCTTAATCTCAGCCCACCTCAGCTCCAGGGCCTGCAGCCAGAACGAACTCAGTATCTGGATCCCCTCACCCGTCTCCCCAACCGCCTCTGGTTAATCTCGCATCTCTCTCAATATCTGGATCTGGCCAAAGCAGACGATAAACTGGCGTTGCTTTCCCTCAACCTGGATGCTTTTAAAACCATCAATGAGTCCTTTGGGCACTCCACAGGCGACATCCTACTGCAGGTGATCGCTGGTCGGCTGGCCCAGCTCCTTGAGGGGGGTAATGCGGTGGCCCGTATGGGGGGGGATGAGTTTATGGTGGTCATGCCCGATTGCACCTACCAGGAAGAGGCCGTCGCTCTGGCCCAGCGGCTGCTCGCCAGTGTGGCAGAGGCCATTGAGATCGAGAGCCATGAGATCTACATCACCGCCTGCATTGGCATCAGTCTCTTTCCCCGCGACGGGCGGGACGCGGATCGATTGATCAAACATGCAGATGCGGCCATGTCAGAGGCCAAGCGACGTTCGCGCAACAGTTACCAGCTCTATTCGGGCAATATCACCATGGCAGCCTATAATCGGTTGCTGCTGGAGGGACAGATCCGGCGAGCGCTGATCGGCGATGAGTTTGAAGTGTACTACCAGCCTCAGATCGAAAGTCGCAGTGGCCGGATCATTGGTTCTGAGGCGCTGCTGCGCTGGCAACGGGGAGACCAAGACTGGATTTCGCCCACCCAGTTTATTCCTGTGGCCGAAGATATGGGTCTGTTGCAGACCCTGGGCGAATGGGTGTTACAAACCGCCTGCACCCAGGTAAGAGACTGGCATCAAGCAGGCTGGATCGATCTGACTGTCTCTGTCAATCTTTCCATGAGTCAGTTTCAACGAACTGACCTGGTGGAGGTGATCGGAGAGATCCTGATGCAATCTCAACTGCCGCCTCGCTGTCTGGTTCTGGAAATTACCGAATCGATGGCGGCTCAGGATGTGGGGGCCACGGTTGCCATGCTGAATCGCTTGCATCGCATGGGGGTGAAGCTTGCCATTGATGATTTTGGCACTGGCTACTCCTCCATCAGTTATCTCAAACGCTTTCCTCTGGACAAGCTCAAGATTGATCAGTCGTTTATTCGGGATCTGGCGCATGTGGATCCGGCCAGCATGGGGGACTGTCACGATGTGGCACTGGTGGAGGCGATCATTCACCTGGCCCATTGCTTACACCTCAAGGCGGTAGCAGAGGGGGTGGAAACTCAACAACAGCTCCAGATTTTGCAGCAGCTGGATTGTGATGAGGTGCAGGGATATTTTGTGGCTCCCCCCGTCCTGGCGGACGAGTTCTTCAGTCTCCTGTCCGGGGAAGAAAAAGGTTCCCGACCCAGGCAATCAACCTCGTGACCAGCTTTGCCCCTGCTGATCGCGAGCATCGGCAGACCAAGCTGCGATTGGAACGGAGAGGGTGGGATTCGAACCCACGGTGAAGTTGCCCCCACACAGCATTTCCAGTGCTGCGCCTTAGACCACTCGGCCACCTCTCCAATTGGATTAGATGCTGGAATCAGGGGAAGGTCTCGTGACAGCGACCCGACCATCTGAAAAATCAGCTTTGCTATCTTAGCAGAACTTTGTGGAGGATCCGACAAGAATCTTGCCCAGGGGGACTGGGGGCAAAGATTAGTTCACCACCGTGCCAATGGTCTCTCCACTCACGGCACGGTAAATATTGCCTGGAGTGGTGAGATCAAAAACCACAATCGGGATCGTATTTTCTTTACAGAGGGCGATGGCGGTGGTGTCCATCACCCGCAGATCTTTGGTGAGGACATCCTGATAGCTGAGGCTGACATAGCGCTTGGCCTGGGGATTGACCTTGGGATCCGAGTCATAGATCCCATCCACCTTGGTGGCCTTGAAGATGACATTGGCATTGATCTCGGCAGCCCGCAGCGCCGCAGTCGTATCGGTGGTAAAGAAGGGGTTCCCGGATCCAGCCCCAAAAATCACCACTCGCCCTTTTTCCAGATGACGCATGGCTCGCCGTCGGATGTAGGGTTCCGCCACCTCCTGCATGGCAATTGCGGTTTGGACCCGAGTCGGGATCTGCATCCGTTCCAGGGCATCCTGGAGGGTGAGGGCATTCATGACCGTGGCCAGCATCCCCACATAGTCCGCAGAGGCCCGATCCATCCCGCGGGAGGTAGCCTCTTTTAATCCTCGAAAAATATTGCCGCCCCCCACCACAATGGCAACTTCCACACCCGCTTTGACAACGGAAGCTACTTCATTGGCAATCGACTGCAGGACCTCAGCATGAATGCCGTACTCCTGATCGCCCATCAGGGCTTCGCCACTCAGTTTCAGCAAAATGCGTTGATACTTCATCCCCCTACCCACCACCGAAACGTTGACGGCTGAAGTGACACGCCTGCATTACCATAGCAGGTCTGGAGTCCTGCGGATGCAATCCGGCCAACTTGGCGCTGGCAGCGGAGGAACCCGGTAAATATTTGCCCCCCCAGAATCCCGGTGGATAAGCTGGAGCAGCAATGCTGTGCAAAATGCATGACCTCCCCCGTGAATTACCGTTTCGATATCTTTCTTCGCTATCACCCGGTCCAAAGGCGCTGGACGCAACGACTGGCGGAGCGACTGGATCGGGAGGGGGTGCGAGTTTGGTTCGACCGCTGGATGCTACCGCCTGGAAGTGATCGCCGCCTGGAGTCGCAGGTGGGCATCAGCGAATCCCGCTGGGGTGGGTCTGGTGGTTTCTCCTGAGTTTGTCGACAACCCCTGGCCCGGTGATGAGCTCTACAGTGGCTTTTCCCATGCACCCGCCCGTCAGAATCAAAGACTGCTCCCGCTCTTACACTCCCCCAGCGCCTTAACCGAACCGATGCAGGCGGCAGAATATCAGTTTGATTTCACCGACTCGGAAGAGGATCCGGTCCTCTTTGAGTTCCGCGCTCAGCAGCTCCTGGCTTTTCTCGATCCCCGTCGTTCCCCCCCTCAGGATCTGCAGCGATTCCGTCTGCAGAACAGCAGCAGCCTGTCCACCGGCGATGAAGAAGTCGGGGCCTTCCAGTCCTTTCTGCGCTCAATCCAGGCTGCCATCACGCGCATTGCCCGCGGGGAGGGGCTGGCGGAACCCCCCCAGAAGTGAAACGGAGGGAACTCGTCAGATCCTGCTGCTGCAGTTCATTCAGCGCCTTTTTCAGTGGAACACCGCTGATCTGCAATTTGAGCGGGCGGAGGAATGGGTACGGCGCAACAATCTGGGAGAAGCCCTGAAAGCCTTGGACCGCGCCCCTGAATGCTCGATCCCAACTTTGCCCTGGCCTCGGAGTCGCCGCGGCGATGTGCTGCAGCAGCTGGGGCGCTACCGTGAGGCCATTGACAGCTACAACGGCTCGCTTTCCATCAATCCCTACGATGAGCAAACCCGTCTGCGGCTGGCCCTGATCCAGGGTCGCTTTGGCAAGTTGAAGGCTGCGGTGATCAACTATGACAAGGTGCTGGAGATTGATCCAGAATCGCTAATCACCTGGCATAACCGTGGCATTCGTCTCCTGCAGCTGCAGCGCCCCAGACTGGCCATGAATAGTTTTAACCAGGCATTGCGTTATGCAGCGGAGCGACCGGAAATCTGGATGGCCCGTGGTCACTGTGCCTACCGACTGCATCGCTATCCGGCTGCCGCTGCCAGCTTTGCCCAGGCGATCAAACTGCAGGCCCGCCGTGGAAAGCTCTGGCGCTACCGGGCTGATGCACTGCTGCAGGCAAACCGCACCAAGTCAGCGCTGGAATGTTACAAGCGGGCTCTGCGCACCCGGCGGAAAGATCCGATCACCTGGCACAATCTGGGCATTCTCTTAATTCGCACCCAGCGCTACCGACAGGCTCGAGAAATGCTGGGAGTGGCGATCAAGCTGGGGAACTTGACCTCCTCCTGGTACGCGCGGGGACTGGTTTTTCAGCGGATGGGGGACTGGCGCCTAGCCCTCAAGCATTTTGAACGTGCCCTGGAGATTCAACCCGATTACTTCCCGGCCCAGTACGGACGAGCAGAAGCGCTCCAACAGTTGCAGGACTATTCCACCGCTCTAGACGCCTTTGCAGCCATCCTGCAATCCCGGCCTCAAACCTTTGCCTGCTGGTTTGGACGCGTCACCTGTTTGCGACAGATGCAGGCCTGGGAGGACGCCCTGCACTACAGCCAGCAGATGATCGAGATTGACGATCAACATCCTCTGGGCTGGTTTGCCCAGGCCATGATCCACGCCGATCTTGAGCATTGGCAGGAGGCGTTGGCGGCCCTGAACCAGGTGTTGCAACTAACCCCCGCCGATACCACCGCCCTGAATAACCGCGGCTGGGTTTACTGCCAGTTACACCGCTATCAGGAAGCCCTAGAGAGCGTCGAACAGGCCCTGCAACGGCAGCCCCAAAATCCTCTTTACTGGCACACAAGGGGAGAAGCCCAGCTGGCATGGGAAAACAGGAAGCCGCACGGGAAAGTTTTCGCCAGGCCCTGCACTGGGATCCCCACCTCACCGTGGCTCAACAAGCCATGGCGGCTCTCGAAGGAAGTCCCCTGCCTCTACCGGACTTAAAACAGATTCCCCATTCCCCTGAAGCGCAATCCGATTCAGATGGACATGAGAGGCGGCCCTCCCTGACCCCAGAGCCCAAATGGGTTGAAGATCCTCAGCCCGAGGAACAAGACTCCACGGTCACAGATCAATAAGACCGTAGGTAATGGCATAGCGGACCAGTTCGGTGCGGGTACTGGTGCCCGTTTTGTTAAGCAAACTGGTGACAATCTTCTCCACGTTGCGGACGCTCACATTCAATTGCTTGGCAATCTCTTTATTCATCAGCCCCTCAGCCACCTTTTCCAGAACTTCCCGTTGCCTTTGGGTTAAATCCACCTGAATGGGAGGGGGTTGGGAGGCATGGGGTTCTAGTTTTGCTGTTCCTGTCGCTCCAGAAGACTGGGAGGAGGGAGTCAGTTCTGCCAGGGTCTGCCGGATCGAATCCAGCTCACGCGCCACCACCGCAGGCAGGGAAACTGCACGGGAACGCTGGATCTGATTATCCACCACCGCCACGAGCTCATCGGGATCAAAGGGCTTCGGTAAATAGGCATCCACCCCCGCTCGATACCCCTGAATCCGATCCGCCGTCATCCCTTTGGCGGTGAGAAAAATAACAGGCAGGTGACTGTGGGCCTCCATCTGACGCAATTGCTGCAGAAACTGATATCCATCCATGCCCGGCATCATAATATCGGAAATCACCAGATCCGGCTGGATCGACCCCAACACCTGAAAGGCTTGCTGGGCATTAGCTGCAGTCGTGACTTCGAGGCCGTGATCTTCTAGA
>JAAUUJ010000244.1 GCA_012030715.1 Synechococcaceae cyanobacterium SM2_3_1
AGGGCCATCGTCATCAGCAGCACAATCGCGCAGGCGGCCAGCAACCCAGTCACCTGACCGACAGCTTCAGCGCGCAGGGGCCCCAACTTGGTAAACGGACCCACCAGCCAGTAGCCGTGAGCCATGCCCACTTCCAAACCCCGCGTAATGGGAGCCACACCAGGACGATTAATCGGCAACCAGTTGATGAACAGCTTGATTGCAGGAGTATCCGTGATCGGGGTCATGAGATCCCCCAGCTGGGGATCCCCATCCCGTGGGGCTACATAAGTAGTTTGCTCAACACTTTGAACCATGGGTATCGATTCCTTCAAAGCAACAGTTGTTAAAACGTAATGATGTTGAGAGGGTGAGCCGATCCTTTCGGTGGCAGTACTCAAGAAGCGAGACACTCACCCCATCCAATCCCAGAGATCTTGCTCTAGGGAAGCACGAGAATATCTGGGAAAAAGCGGTTGATTTCGATGAAGACTCCGACTACCACAACAGAGAAAAGAACCAGAGCTACGGGAGCAGTAGAGAGGTACTTGAGAAAGTCAGTCATAATGTCCCTTTCTGATCAAATGTTTTTTGACGATATCGAAAAGCTAAAGCGGATGATTCTTTAGAAATCTGCTGCCAGCAAATTTAGCGCGGGGAAATAGGTACAGCTTCTTCCTTTTCACGGATCTCGCCGCTGGCAATTTCCTTAAAGGCCACAGCTGGCCAGGCCAAAGCAGAGATGAAACACTTAATGGCTAGCTGCACATCGATATTGCTTTCTTTCATCTCAGGATCACGCTCCTCGCGGACAGTCATCAGGTAGCTGCGACCCGCCCAGCCCAGCCAGCCAGCCAGGTAGAGGAAGAGAAGTCCAGGGATCAAAAATTCACCTGCATGGCTGAGGCGACCATCGGTAACCAGATGGGGCAGACCTTCTTCCCCGCAGAGGAGTGAGCTGTAGCGATCAAACCGCTTGGTGGTCTGGTTCAGGTTGCGCTGGTACTGAGCAGCCTGGGCAGTTCCTGGCTCAGCCGCCCTTACCTTATCCTCAAGAGCACTCAAGCGCTCTTCTTTGCGTTGCTGGAATGCAGGCACCTCGCGGCAGGGCTGAAGCCCGATCAGTGCTTCCGCATGGGCAACCGTCACTAAACTCAGTGCAATAACACACGCCAAGATCAGGCTCAGAAGTTTTCGCATAGGACTTGTCCTTGACACCAATGTTTCAAAACGGCTTCTATCAAATCCCTTTGTTAAGGATCTCTAGAGACAGTGAAAGTAAGTGGGCTACTGTTCCGCTTACTGGAAAGGTTTCTACCACGTTCGTGACCGCTTAAGGGTCAGTGGGGAAACAAATCTTAAGGGAAAGCCTTTACACTGAGACTATGCCTAACATTCTCGCTATAGAGTCCAGTTGCGATGAAACCGCTGCAGCAATCGTAATAAATCGATATGTTGCCAGTTCTGTGGTTGCTTCCCAGATTGCTCAGCACAGCCAATATGGGGGGGTGGTGCCAGAATTGGCCTCCCGCTGCCATGTGGAAACGATCCAGGCGGTGATCGAGTCGGCGTTGCAACAGGCTGCTCTTACTCCCTCAGATCTGGATGCTGTGGCTGTAACTTCAGCGCCCGGACTGATGGGATCTTTACTGGTCGGGCTCATGGCTGCGAAAACATTTGCCTTAATTCATCGCAAACCGCTGGTGGGGATCCATCATCTGGAGGGGCATATGTTCAGTGGCGTGCTCACGGCTCCTGATCTGCAACCCCCCCTGTCTCTGTTTGCTGGTGTCGGGTGGCCATACCAGCCTGGTGCATGTCCGTACTTGGGGCCAGTACGAAACCGTTGGGCAAACTCGGGATGATGCGGCGGGAGAAGCTTTTGATAAAGTGGCACGGCTGCTGGGTTTGGGCTACCCAGGGGGCCCGCTAATCGATCAACTGGCTGCCCAGGGGGATCCGCAGCGATTCAGTCTGCCCGAGGGTCGCCTGGATACCCCCTATGACTTCAGCTTCAGTGGATTGAAAACCGCAGTTCTGCGTCTGGTGGAGAGATTGAAGCAAGAGGGAGGAGATCAGCTGCCCCTGGCCGATCTGGCCGCCAGCTTTCAAGCCACGGTTACCCGAGTGTTGACGAACAAAACTCTGGCCTGTGCTCAGGATCTGGGGCTGAATCAGATCATTCTTACCGGAGGAGTGGCTGCAAATCGGGAGCTACGGCGACGCCTGACCTCAGCAGGTGAAACCCATGGCATACGAGTGATTGTGCCCCCCTATCGCTGTGTACTGATAACGCTGCCATGATCGCTGCCGCTGGGGAGTTTCACTGGCAACAGGGACACATCTCGCCACCGGATCTGGGAGCTTACTCTCGGCTTCCTCTGGAGCAGATCTCGACCCTCTACATCGGCCAGGATGTTTTCCTTCCAGAATAACCCTGCTGCGCCAGGCTGGGTTGGAGGCGAAAAATTATTGGATAATAGAGCGGTTTCGAGGGGATCCTGCAAAAGTGTCTTCTTTGACGCTGACAGGGGGTCTGCCCTGGGATTGAATAGACTCCTGACGCATAGAGGTAGAGAACGGTGACCTATCGTGTGACTCTGATCCCTGGAGATGGAATTGGACCTGAGGTAGCCCGGGCGGCAAGGACGGTGATTGAGTCCACCGGGGTAGCTATTGAGTGGACAGAAGGAGAAGCGGGCGTGGATGTCATCGCCAAATATGGCACCCCCCTGCCCCCGCAGGTTTTGGATTCGATCCGAGATACCAAGGTTGCTCTCAAGGGACCGATTGGCACTCCCATCGGCACGGGTTTCCGTTCGGTGAACGTGGCCATTCGCAAGGAACTGGATCTCTACGCCAATTTACGTCCAGCTCGCTCGCTGGTGGGGGTCAAGAGTGCCTTTGAGAATGTGGATCTAATTGTGGTGCGCGAGAACACTGAAGATCTCTACGCCGGAATTGAATTTGAACCCGGATCCCCTGAGGCGGAGCAAGTACGGATCTACCTCTCTCAACTGGCCAACAAACCGATTGTGGAAGGATCTGCCATTGGCATCAAGCCGATCTCACAGTTGGGCAGCCACCGCATTGTTAAATTTGCCTTTGATTATGCTCGGGCAAACCAGCGACGCAAGGTGACGGCTGTCCATAAGGCCAACATCATGAAGTTTACGGATGGCCTATTTCTGGAGGTCGCGCGGGAAGTGGCCCAGGCCTATCCCGACATTGAGTTTGAAGATCGGATTGTTGACAACATGTGTATGCAATTGATGCAGAAGCCGGAGCAGTACGATGTGCTGGTCATGCCCAACCTTTATGGGGATATCCTGTCGGATCTCTGTGCAGGCATGATTGGGGGATTAGGGGTGGCTCCTGGGGCAAATATTGGCAAAGAGATCGCGGTATTTGAAGCCATTCACGGATCAGCACCGAAGTATGCCGGTCAAAATCGAGTGAATCCTGTCGCGCTTATCCTTTCAGGGGCCTTGATGTTGAGACATTTAGGGGAACAAGAAGCGGCGATCAAGGTGGAAAAAGCGGTGCAGATCGTGATCGAGGAAGGCAAAAATGTCACCTATGATCTGGCACGGGGAGAACCCGTGGGAACTCAGGAGATGGCAGTAGCGATTGCTGATCAGGTTGTCAAACTCAGCTAACAACTTGTAGATCTGTGCTATTCTTTGCAGCCATTTGATAAAATTGGCATGATTTGCTCTCGATTGGATGGGAGTCATGACTCACTTTTTAATTAAAACTGAACCCTGCTCCTCATCTATTGATCTGTCATTTTTAGTGCCCAATACCAAGATGACAACAGAGCAATTCTACACCTTCTGTCTCGCCAACCAAGATTTACGCATTGAACGGACAGCGAAGGGAGAGATCATCGTCATGCCGCCAGCTTTTGCAGATACAGGCAATCGCAATCTGAGAATTTCACAACAGCTGGCAAACTGGGCAGAACAGAACGGAACAGGTGAAGTCTTTGATTCCAGTGCAGGTTTCACACTTCCAAATGGGGCGATCCGCTCTCCTGACACAGCCTGGATCCGCTTCGATCGCTGGAATGCCCTATCCGAGGATCAAAAAGCCTCCTTTGCCCCGCTTTGCCCTGACTTCGTTGTCGAGCTTCGATCAGCGGCTGACACCCTAAAGAGCTTGCAGGAAAAGCTGCAGGAATATATGGAGAATGGATCTCAATTAGGTCTGTTAATTGATCGCAAGAGTCGGACAGTGTACATTTATCGTCCTGGAAGAGAGCCTGAGCAGCTGAGAGAACCTGACTCCATTTTTTGCGATCCTGAGCTGTCTGGATTTGTGTTGCAAATGGCTAAAATTTGGTAAGGGGGGACACCAGCAATGATCAGTTAAAATAACCGTCTCTTCGATCCTGACTCGTGCTCAACGCCTTTCGGCATCAAAGGAATTTACACAAGAGAGCAGACGGATTTACTGCTTTTCTCTGACTTGTGCTCAACGCCTTTCGGCATCAAAGGAATTTACACGGTCTGCCCTGGCCATGACTTTCCAGACTTTCTCCAGGTGCTCAACGCCTTTCGGCATCAAAGGAATTTACACGACCC
>JAAUUJ010000245.1 GCA_012030715.1 Synechococcaceae cyanobacterium SM2_3_1
AATAACAAATCAGATAAAGAGTTTTCACTTCTCAAGAACAGATCCATTCTCCATCGGAGTAAGTATATGCAAACCAGGACTCTCCGCTACACTAAACCCCAAACCAGGGATCCTCCCCCATTCAAATAAGGATCCCTGAATGGCCGGGATCCCATTACTCTCAATGCAGAGGTCACAGGGGATCCTCAGTTACGGCTGTTGGCGGGGGTGGATTTCACTCTCCGAGATGGCAGAGTGGAGGAGGATTTCTGTCCGGTTGATTTCTCCGCTCAGAACGATGTTGTCAACCTTAGCCTCACAGATTCCCCAAACTTTGGTTCACCCTGTGAGCAAGCACCCATCAACCCCAGTGGAAATCGCTACCCATGTGTACAGGATCCCAGAACCGGCAACAATATTCCCTACCCCTTTGCAGCAGGGCAAGATCCACCAGCTCGTATTCCCAGAAGTCAAAGACTCAGTAGGAATCCCAATAAGTACAAACGGGATTACGTCTGTGTATATAACTTTGAAGCCCCACAAGTAGAAGTCTTAGCACCATGGCAAAGATATGAGATTCATCATATATTCCCTCTCGAATATGGTGGTAATAATGATTTTTGGAACCAAGTGCCTCTACTAGATTCAGATCATAGACCATTTTCGACGTATTGGGATGGCTGGAGAAGATTCAGGCCAATATAGTAAAGATTTCACAAGCAATTGATTCTCAGAATAAAAATGGAAGGATGCAATCCATGGAAGAAATTAAGATCGGTGATAGGATTTTAAATCTCTTGGCAGGAATGTTTAATCAGGAAAACTATCTTCATATTATGCCTGATAGAGGTGTATCAGTGAAACAGAGCGCATCACTTCCTAGTCTCTACAGCTGGAATGACTGGAATGAAGATGCAATCAAGAGGGAATTAGGTATCGTGAATCTGCCCGAAGATCTAAGAACCTTTTGGTTTTATTGCTCCTCGCTGATAATGCACTTTGAAAGAGATGAAGGTTTGGCAATACAAGGAATATACATATATTCTATGGAACAAGCTTTGTTGCGACACAATTACTTTGTCAAGCAAAAAGAATTGGCTAAGACTACTGAAGATATACACAAGGGTGACCTTCTTATTGGAGAGTATTTCAGTGAGCGGCAATATATCCTGATTCGCTGTGACGAAAGCTGCGATGACTTTGGGTCAATTTTAATGACTCAACCTATTGACCCAAGGGAGGAATGGCCAATTGCTGCACCATCTCTGATTGATTTTCTTGAAACGTACTTCTCAGCAAACGAAAAGTTTTGGGAACGGGAAGAGTATTGGCGAACTTAGGTCTTTTGCCTGCTAACGCTTGTGGATCAAATACAGCTTTATTCCGTTTCACAGGACTCCACCTATGCGCTCGACTACCCTCTGGATCCCAACTTATTCCTCTAAACCCAGGGATCCTCCTCCATCAAAACGGCGGGATCCACCCTGGATGGCCGGGATCCCGTTACTCTCAATGCCAGGGTAGAGGGGGATCCTCAGTTACGGCTGTTAGCGGGGGTGGATTTTACTCTCCGTGATGGCAGGGTGGAGGAGGCTTGTCAACTACCTCAAACAGAATCTTTATCTCGTAATGTTCAGGCAGATATTCCTGAGGAATGTAGATGTGCTGCCGCTTTCCCCCGTGGAGGAAAAATTCTGCCCCGCATACGTGATGGAAGTAAAAGCAGTAATACAGGATGGGCTCATATAGAAGCCAAACACATAACTGGTGAAGACCCAGGAGGTGATTTATTTGCGCCAGGTACAACTCGTGCGGAATTAGAACAAGCTGCCATTAGCCTTTTGCAGGGTACTCGAATCTCCGCCCCAGAACAAGACCCTCAAGTCTTTGAGGATAGGATGGTTATTAATGGCAAACGAGATCGAATCAGAGGTGTTTTTATTATAGAAACTTGCGAGGTGAAAACAATATTTCCAGTTAGACAAGAGTGAGAGAGGTCACGATGTTATCAATTGTTATTGAGTTTACTGATTCTAATAAAGAACTCTATAGATATGATGATTACGGAGATATAACCCTTCATGGTCGATTTGGTTCATGGAGTTCAAAGGTAGGCTCAAGACATATTTTCTTGGTATGTTCCTTGAGTGCGCTTCTCTATGAGATAGAACAGTTTGTCATTCTAAGAAAAGAATCACATGAATATATCGGAATGGACACCTCTTTTGGCTTTTGGATGATACGCTCTGCCAGCCACACATCACTATATTCCAATATAGGCGAAAGGATCCATATTGAAGATCTAAACGATGAAGAGTTGATTCTATGCACATGGAAGAGCTTGAATCAATTTCTTTTAGTAAACGAGGATAAATTCGATAGATTGGGAGAAGATGGTCAATTCTTCTCTGGCTTTGATATGGCTTATACAAGATTCAAAAATAGTTTCAATTTGTAACTGACTTGCAGCTCAAAATGATTTGAGACTACCCACGGAAACTCCTTATGCGATTTACCACCATCTGGATCCCAACCTATTCTTCTAAACCCAGGGATCCACCCCATCAAAACAAGGATCCCTGGCTAGGCTGACTGACCCCAGGCGGGATCCACTCTGGATGGCCGAGAGGGGATCACGCTCAATGCGGAGGTTGCAGGGGATCCAGAACTGAGGTTGTTAGCGGGGGTGGATTTCACTCTCCGTGATGGCAGAGTGGAGGATGCGGCTTGTCCGGTTGATTTTCAAGAACAAAGCAGGTCAGTACAGCGAGTCAGCGATATTGATCGGACTGTTGATTACCCGTGCCCACCGCCTCTAAACGAAGACCCGAATAAAGCAATAGTCGCCACTCAAAACTTTCAGGATCGTACTTTGTGTATTGGAGACAAGACTATTCTTTTTGAAAAAGAAGTCATGATAAAAACTTTAGAGAGGCATCATAGTGAGTTTTACAGCAGACAAGGAGGTATTACTTCATTTTTTCCACACAATCCAAGTGTGGAAGATATTTTCAGATCGCTCAGCAAGTTCTTAATCAGAATAAATCTGAAATCAGAGAGTTACCCCCAGAAGGATTTTGGCCTCCGTTAAGGGCTTCTATAAATGGAATAGAATATCGTGTAGGTGTAACGTCGGGGCGAATAAGAACTGTATTTCCAGAGGATCAGCCAGGAATATGCACAATCAGAAGATAAATCCAGAAGATTCAAAGAAACTACTGGAAGTAGAGTTTTTTGTCATACCATGTTTCGACAGTGAAAAAGATATGCATCTCGATAAGAGACGAGGAGACCCAATTCCACTTGACCAGATTACTAATAGATTACAGATCAATACTAGATACGGAGATCTGCTAGAAGAATTTGGCGGTAAGTCAATTTTGGATTCCAATGATGTAGAAGGCTCATTAAAATTGTCAATCAATCAAAAATGCGTCCTTGATATAGATCAGACGACGTATAATCTCGTCTATTTAATAGCTTTGCCAACACAGTATATTACCGACATCAATTTGGAACTCATAAGAACAAGGAGAAAAGAAAAAGAAAAGGAAGGATTATTATTACAAGGAAGCGATCCATTGTCGGACTTTCAGTCTTATTCCTTTTATTTTAAAGAAGAAGAGGAAGAATTGGTATTAAAAGGAAGTGATTCATTGGCGGACTTTCAATCTTATTCTTTTAATGTTCCAAAAACAACAAAAATATCTTGCTCTTTTCCTATCATTCCAGAAATAGAATCGCAGAGGAGGTTCTTGATCGCGTTAAGTTCAGTCAGCTTTTCTTGACGGAATCAAAACGGTTCTTTGAAAAGATAATAACTCTTTTCCCGGAAGAGTTAGATTCCTATCTTCCTATGCTTCAGAAAATTAACTTTGTTAGAGGTTTCTTACTCTGCGAAGAGCTAAACCGTCAATAAAATCCTCAATAACTCACCTCAATTCAATCAAGGCAACCCTCCATGCGTCCCACTACCCTCTGGATCCCGATTGGTTCTGTGCTGTTGCTCTCTGCCTGTGGGGGTGACGGCTCTCCAGTTGCCCTATCGACAGACTCGATGGATCCCTCTGCCCCTACCACTAGCCTTTTGATTGAAGTGCCCCTGCCCGGATTTGTCCCTCGGCAGGTCAACCTCATTGAACAGGAGATCTTCTCTACCCAAATCCCCATTCTCAGCCCCAACTACGCCGTCACCTGGACAGGCAGCTTCACCGATGGCCGCATCCTGGCTCAATCCCGCTCCAACCTGCCATCACCCTGGATCCCTGTACCATTCCTTTTGGATCCCAGACCCTCACAGCCAGTGCCTACAATCCGCTCGATTTTGGGCTTTTCTTCCCCTTGGCGGAGGCGGATGTCAACATCACCATCGACCCCGGCTGTGATCCAGGTCAGCCTTGACTTTACCCTGACCCCCCAGAGCAAGATCCCATTGCCACCAGAGCCGCCACCGCCGCCCCCCCGCCCCGGTCTGTGA
>JAAUUJ010000246.1 GCA_012030715.1 Synechococcaceae cyanobacterium SM2_3_1
AATTCAGATTGAAGTACTAGTCGGGTTGCGAAGAAGCCTTTGTAGAGTGTTCTGCCAGCCATTGAACAAGACCCTCCAGGGAGTCAAGCTCGAAAAGCTGATCTGCAAGTTGATGGAGTTGGGGGATAGAGAGGGCTCGGATCTGAGCTTCGACTTGACTAGGAAGCGGACCGAGCTTGAGGCGCAACAGATGGAGGGTAAGTTCAGCTTCTCCTCTCTGTTCGCCAATCTGGATCCCACGTTGCTCGCCGCGTTGCTCCCCGCGTTGCTCACCAATCTGGATCCCTTCCTGGAGGGTCTCTTCTTTCCACTTCAAGTAGGCAGGTGATAAGTTCATAACCAACTCCCTCTCTTCTACTTTCAGGGCCTCTTGCTGCTCATCCAACATTATCTTCCAGTTCAGCAGCAGCTCCAACACTCTCATTGCCATCGGATCCTTCTCCGCCAGGGCCAAGACTTCCGCAATTGCCTGTTGCTGCACTCGCCCTCGTCCCAATAATCTCAACCAGAGCGTATCAGGATCTTTGGGCAGGTGATGGATCACGACAATGGTGGTCTGGAAGGCAGTTGCCAGAGTATAGATTCCTCGCGGCCACTGGGCTTGAGGTTGAGCTGCGCATTGTTTCAAGATCCGTTTGGAGGCAGTGGGGGTGAGGATCCACAGGAAAGGGGTCTGCTGCTGGGGTGAGGATCGTTCCTGTTGAGCCGTAAGGATCAAGGCTTTGAGCAGGCAGACTCGGATCTGGGAGACGGTGACAGGGTTGCGGTAGGGTTCCAGCAGGCAAGGAGACTGAGCCATCCGGCCTAATAAGCCCAGAGGAGTCGGATCTTGCTGAGGGTTGGGTTGAAAATAGAGATCAATGAAGCGGGGTTCATCACTAACTTCACGGCTAACTTCAACCGATCCCCAGGGCGAGAGGACCTCACTGAGCAGACTTTTGGCAAATTGGTCATGAGGTTGGCGGGTCACTGCTGATCCCGTAGGTTAGGGCTGGGTCAAACGCCATAGCTGATTATTATCCAGCAGAATCAGGTCGTTGTAACTGAGGCCAAGGTCCTGTATGTAAAGCTTATAAGCTGATAAATCGATCTCCTGCAGGATCTCACCGGAGAGGCTGATCTGATAGGCCGTTGTGGGACTGGCTGCCCATAGGGTTTCACCATCTATCAGTAACCGATGATTGAGGACACCCCCAGGTAGTGTTGTCAGAGGTGTCGCCTCATACTCCCTAAAATAATCACCCTCAGGGATCTGGACCTGATACACCGTAGTTTCATTGGTATTGAACGTCTCTCTGGAAGTTACAAAAACAGAGTCATTCAGGATTGCAATTGCTCAATGTCTTCACCGATGTCACTGGCAACTAGAGAGAACCCCGCTGGACCTGGTGTACACGACTCACAAATTTCACTTAACGGCACTGCCAGGATCACACTGCTACGTCTGGAGATGGGATCATATGACAATGTGAACAAACACCCGATCCGCCCCCACCTCCGGAGCTGCCGCCACTACCACCAGAACTCCCACCGCCCCCACCACTATTGCCAGGAGATTCGTTGGGATCATCGGCGCAGGGATTGGGGGCTGGAGCAGGGGGAGGAATGCATTCTTGATCCTCGTTATCTTCGTTATCCTCATCATCCTCTTCGTCTTCATCCTCGTCTCCGCAACCCTCTTCATCCGGATCTCCTGAGGTACAGGGATCTTCCATGGAAATCGAGTCTGTCGCGGAAAGTTGGATCTCAGTGTTATCGGGATCGGGGAGGTAGGTGGCATTGACCGTCACCTCCATGGTGCCCAGGTTCTCTGTGAGAGTGGCGGTGGTGCGGAAGTAGCCTTCTTCGTCGGTGGTGCCTGAGGATTCTGCTAGGATGCCGTTGACAGGAGTGAGAAGAATGTTGACTGGGGGGCGGTGGCCGTTGTCATCCGTGATCAGCTCCCCTTCTTTGTCTTCGAGGCGGACTCGGATCACCAATTCTTGAGCAAGGCCATCATTGGTTTCGGAGGGGAGCAGGAGTTGTTCCAGGAATAAGGTTTCACAGCCTGGATCAATGGTGATAGCTATATCTTTTGTGACTAGTGGGTTTGATAGTGTGATGTCAATGGGATGGTGGGCAGTGGCGGTGATGGTATGAGTACCCTGCGGAATGATGCAGGGGTTGACATCGATGGATTTACCGGAGCGAGTTTGAGCCAGGACATCACCGTTGGTAAAACTCCCTGTCCACTTGATTGCGTAGGCTGAACTGAGGAAGGGGAGAGGAAATGATGTAATCGGCATCTCAAAGACATTGGCCTCAATTGAGCTAAAGCCAGGCAGATCTAGTTCTAATGCCAGGTTGGTGCCAGCGGTGAATTCTGATGGGGCTTGAGTGGTGGAGACAGGTTCATTTTGGGTGGGTTGTGTAGCGCTGGGTGAGTCGTTTCCACAGCCATTCAGGAGAGCTAGGAGAATTAAGCTGCAGAGGAAAAGTTTGATCCAGAGTGTTGGTTTGACAGATGAAAGCTGCAACATAATTTCTCCTTGATTTATTTGATCAGACGCACCCTTCTTCGTAAAGGTGGCTCTCCTGGAGGCATGGATAAAATGATTGAGCACAGGGAAAGTGATTCTGATCTATCCTATGGCTTCCTTAGTCCACTTACTTGATTTATCCAATATAAAAGACAGGAATCAGTATCTGCTCAGCCTCATTAGAAATATGCTTAATTAGCCTTTCATTCGGGCCTTGATCAAATTATCTTTATCGTCGAAATATCCTATGCCAAAGACTTATGATCACTATTTAATTAAGGTCGCTAACTACACGCATCAAAAAACGCATAAAAGGGTAGATGTCTCTACTATTTTCATCTGATCCTCGAATAAAAATAGTTACTATGTCACCAGATTTCATTTTGAGTTGCAAAGAATCAAGGCTAGATTTATGGAAATCAGATTTTTCAGATGGATTCTCTATCTCGCATATATTTTTGTAGTCAAGTGTCATAATTGATTTCCCATCCCAGATAAGCAATCTATTTTCACCAATCAGTACAAAGCTTCTTTCTCCATTTGGTGGATTCTCATAAACCCCAATAACTTCGTCTTGTCCTTGGAAAAAGTCTAGAATTTTCGAATAAAAATCATCATGCCTAATCACATCTAATGGTTTATAGTTCCTCAGGTTCCTTAGTATTCTATGGGCACGAGAATAAACACTAATATCCATGACTCTCCTCTATACTTGTATGACGATTTTGTTCTCAATGGTAATTTCCGTTAAATAGCAGTGTCGGGTCTTCATAGTAAGCATCTACCTCTCATCGCTCCCCCTCATTCGATAGATTCTGCGAAGCTGCCAACAAACGAATTAACTGCTGCACCTTTTTTTCGTCTTCTATATGCTCCAAATAATTGGGAAGCTCAACACAATAGAAAGACCACTCGTTCCAGCTTTTACACTCATCTTTACTAACTGGCAGATTGTGAATGAGGTTTATCTCATTAGCAGCTAAATTGTATTCTTCTTTACGGGCATAGATTATAGAATTGTTTATAGCTTGCAGCATTAATTCCTTGAAAGGAGAACGGCTTGAGATTATTTCTCTTTTAATGGAATCGATTGTTTCTTGATCTTTTTCGTTGAATTCCTTGTTGATCAACCGATTCCTGAGTAAGGCTAGCAGTATCATGGTAAATCCTTTATAGATAGGCTTAGGAGGGAAATAGATCTAAGGATAGGATATCAAAAACCGATAGGCTCATACGGAAGAAGGTCATCTTCTGATTGATAGCCACCATATGGCAGGCAAACCTTCTGAGCTGGTACATTCCGTAGACATAACTTCTTTGCGCAAATAAGTCGATGATGGCCATCAACAACAAATTTTTGTCCATCCCTTTCGATAAACTTGATTGGATCTTGAATCCCATTTGATCTGATATTTTTGCAGAGTTTATCAAGTTGATTATTGCTTAGCGTTTGACCATGAGTAGGAATTAGCTCTCTTGGCAAGAGTTGGACTATTTGCCCGGGTTCACACTCTTCATCAGAATTAACTTCAAGGGAAATAGACTCTGTCCCCAAAAAGGATGTTGAGCTGTCCTCTGTAGGACATCCCTCTTCCACCGATCCATCTCGGAGGGTAAAGTCTATCCCTCCATAGATCACCACTTCCGGTGTCCCAACCATCTGGGCATTCAGCGTCAGAGGATCTGCTCCTTTGTAGGTCCCCTCAGCCGTCGGATGGGTGATCTCAATTTCTGCCTCTGAATCCGTTGAGGCTAGCTCCAGTTCTGCCTTCGCGTAGATGTTGAGCCCGATCTTGGGTAGCGTAAAAAGCTTGTAGGGCTCAAATAAAATCGGTCCTGCCAGCAAAGATCCCCAGATCACTGGCTCTATCTCAGGGTTCAGACCTGCTTTGAGTACCCCATCAAACTCTAGTTCCCCTGCTC
>JAAUUJ010000061.1 GCA_012030715.1 Synechococcaceae cyanobacterium SM2_3_1
AGCACGGGGTAGACAGGCAAGTCATACTTCTCTCTGGCAAGGGCGGCGTAGGCCGTCATGCGCTTCGGCATTTTGAGGAGTAGTGTAACTGGAGCTCATTCAGGATCAGAAACTCTCCCAGATCAGGGCTGCTGACCTTGATGAGAACATCACTTTCACGGCTAATCCACTGGAACTCAGATGAGAGTACATTCAGTGTCCTTAAGTCAGAAACACTTGTCACCCATTGAGCCCACGCTTCAGGATCCAGGCTAATGAGGCGTTTACCTCCAATGTCAGCTTTCTTTACCATCAAGAACTCATCCCATCAATTCCTTGAGATTACCTGAACTCGGTTTTGATAAGGTAAACCCAAAAGAGGATTCTATTGAGTAGCTTAATACGTAGGCATTGATGCTAAAACTGAAAATCCTCGTGTCAACAGTTCAAGTCTGGTTCCTGGAATTCTCTACACCCCCGACTCTACCCCTGGATCCTTTGCCCTGAGGGCGTTTGGTGGATTCTACTATGGCTGTGGCTATGGCGATGATGTGTTGCGGCTGCAGAGGATGGGGATCCAATCATGGGGCTGGGATCCCTATTGGTTGCCCATACACCTAAGAAGCCCTCGGATGGGGTGACCTGCCCGTTTGTTCCCAATGGGATTCTGCATCGGGATATGTGATGCTCACGAAGCCGATCACACTGATTATCCCCAGGGACAAGGATCAGATGGTGCTGGATCTGTTGGCGCTAGCCTGCCGGAGGCGTATCGCTAGCTACAATGCAAAATTCCAATTCTTTCAGACTGTTCCTGCCCATCTGTTTTTGACACTACTGTTATCTTCTAATTTCTCAAATTATTGACATTTCAGGGGTGAAAGCACCAGGACTGCTCGTCTCGATGATTGCTGCTCTGACCAGAGTTAGCCTGTTTTTCCTGGGGGGAAAACCCAATTAAACTTGAGATAGAGCTTGAGAAACTTCTGGCAAATTTATCAACTTTAACTCTTTGGATATCCGTAACTTGGGTCCATGGGGGAAATCTGAACATGGCAGACATTCAAATCACAACGCTTGTCGAAACAACTAGCTGAGCAGCTCAGCCTGCCTTGTAAGTCCTGAGTAGATATGTTAGAGTTAATTTTATAGATATGAGTTGGCAAGGTTCTTTATTGGGCCGTAGACACATTTCTTATTCAGCCTCTCAATCGGTTCTCTCCATGGATCTACACTTCATTAACTTGGAGATGAACTATGATATCCTCTGATAAATGCAGTCTGTCCACCGCGATTTCAGCGATGGATTTCCAAGGTTATCTTCTGAACTGGACATCTATAACCTTCGTTGCTACTTTTCATGGCCTGGCACTCAGGGTACCCTGGTTCTTTTCCTGGCACGCTGTAGCCATCACTGTTTTTCTAGATTGGTGGCTGGGAAGCTTAGGGATTTGTCTAGGATATCATCGCCTACTTTCACATCGTAGCTTGTTACTCCCAAAGTGGCTTGAATACATACTTGCAATTAGTGGAGCCTTAGCATTACAGGGAGGACCGATTTTCTGGTTTACAGGGCACCGCCAACACCACGCCTTTGCTGAGGCTGAGGATAAGGAACTAGAGCCTTATTCTGCTAAGAAGGGATTTTGGTGGAGTCAGATAGCCTTGTTATTCTACCAACGCGATCAGTTTTTTGACTGCAATTCATACAAAAACAACACTCTAAATCTAAGCCGAGAGCCATATTTTATCAATGGCTTAATCGTTAATTGATTAGTTTGGGTGACCCATTCAGCCTTTGGAGACAGCTATGAGTATCTACGTCGGAAACCTCATTAGTGATATCAAAGAGGAGCTAGTTGCTGAGATTTTTGGGAAATATGGCTCCATAAAGCGAGTTGAGATCTTTGTTGAGAAAGAAACTGATAGATCCAAGTTTTTTGCTTTTGTCGATATGGGAAGTGATGCTGAGGAGATAACAGCAATTAAGGCTCTCAAAAATTCCAATTGGATGGGGCAAGAGATTGTTATTAAGAAGACCCTTACTCGAATCAATGGTCAATCCATATTTTCTACAAATTGGTTGTTTCAACATCGTCGCTGATTATTTGGATCAGAGCATAGGGATCTCAGAGATCCTCAGATTTTAATACATGTGTATATGAGGATCTCGTGTGTTTTTCCGAGCCTGTTAGTTTTACCACCAGTGTGATATTAGTCTCTGGTGGGATTTATAGTATTAATCAAGCTTTTTCTAATAAGGAATATTTACCTTTTGCTTGTGTGCCTCTGATCTTTGGCATCCAGCAGGGATTTGAAGGTGTTGTCTGGAAAGGGATTAACTCAGGCAGTTCAAGCACTATTTATTTCGGTGCTATGACTTTCCTGTTTTTCTCTCATTGGTTTTGGCTTTTTTGGATTCCCTTTATGATTTCATGTCTAGAACATAATTGGATCAAAAAAATGATTTGTGACTATTTTGTTGTCATTGGGATCATTTATGGAGCTTTTTTGTATATTCCCTTGCTATTTAATGGTGACTGGTTAGTCGTGGATGCTATTCGAGGATCTATTCACTATCATGCTAGATTCCTTGGGGGCTCTGTTCCAGTAGAGCTATCTCGCCTACTCTATGCAATGATAGTTTTAATTCCGCTATGTACATCCTCGAGAATGGATGTCAGAGTGTGGGGTATCCTAATCTCCTTTCTTGCACTGATCAGTCGACTGCTATTTAACTACGCATTTGTTTCTGTATGGTGCTTCTTTACAGCACTCATCTCAGTTTATATCATCCATGTGGTATTAAAACTTAGTAAATGGTCGTCAGATATAGACAGATCTAATACTGAGGTCGGAAGTTAGTATCATAACAACTGAGAACATTGTTGATCTGAGTAATTCCTCGAGAAGACAAGAGTATCTCTGTAATCTAAACCATGACTATAGCAATCAGGTATGATTCATGAGATCTGTGAGGCTGCTCTGCTTTATAGATAGGAGCTTGAGTCTGCTTGCCGCTTCCATCTGATGTCTGACTGCTATAGATCCTCATTATTTATAGTTCATCATAGTTATCCTCAATTGTGAAACTTCTCGAAGTGCCGCAGGGACTTAGCACATGAAGTAATAATGATTCTCATGTCTCATCTTGAATTAATCCATAATCCATTAACTTTTGTCTTTCTTTTGGATTTATAACTTTCAGCTGTTAAGATTGACTCAGAAAATATCCATACCATTAACCAGACTTGCCACTATGTTGATCCTGATTCTTTAAGAGATAGAAAAGGATGATCATACTTTTTTGAGTTGGCGCATTACTTGTCAGATGTTCAATATGTTTCCATAGGAGAAATAACCATGTCTCATAAAGGCAAAAATGGCAAAGAAGCAAAAAAACCAAAACAGCCTAAAGCTGAAAAAAAGATGAAGGATCCCAACCGTTATGACGGTAAGTAATGAGCGGACTAGTGCAAGATGGCAAGAATGATTGGTCAGCTAGAATAAAGAGAAGGTCTAGAAGGCATTTATAGAAACATTCTAAGGGGAGACTCTTTGAGTGAGGTGTTATTGCCCTATTTCTGGTAGCAAAATCTCAAAATAAATACCATCCGCGAATCCCGCGTGTATACACATCTATCAAGACGGCTAAATAGACAAGCTCCCGCCTCAGGCTGATCTAAGTGATAGCTCCCACCCACACCTGCTCTAGATAGTCAATCTCTACATTCAGCACCAGGTTGAGATCGGGAAAACGAGCTGTAAGCAGATGCACCACCGCGCAATAGGTTGGACATTTCGTTTCTAGGACAGGAGGATAAGGGAGTTGTGATCAATCCAGGCGATGTCCCCACGATCTTCCCCTCTCTGGCTGCGTTTCCTCAGCTACAGCATTTATGGGTTTCTGTATCTGCCTATTGTGCTGATCATCATTTACTCCTTTAATCAAGCCCGCTTCGGTCTGGCCTGGACCGGCTTTACCCTGAAATGGTACACCCTGCTTTTTCACGATGATCTGATTCTGTTGGCAGTAAAAAACACTCTGCTGCTGGGAATGATCAGTACAGGGGTCAGTACATTGCTGGGGACGTTACTGGCGTATGGCTTACACCGCTATCGAGTGCCTGGAAAGCAGCTTTTTCAGAGTGCTATGTACCTGCCAGTGGTCATTCCGGATATTGTAATGGCCATTACACTTCTGCTTTTCTATAAACTTGTTCGCTACTATACAGGGCTGTTTGAACTGGGAATGACCACGATGATCTTGGCACATGTCACCTTCCAGATCTCATTTGTTGCCATTGTGGTTAGAAGTCGATTGGCCTCGCTAGATCCGTCTCTGGAGGAAGCTGCCCATGATCTTTATGCAGATTCCTGGGCTACAGTCCGCCATGTCACTCTGCCTGCCATCTGGCCTGGGATAGTCGCTGGTGCCTTATTAGCGTTTACACTTTCTATTGATGACTTTGTCATTTCTTTTTTCACCAGTGGCCCGGAGAGCACCACTCTTCCCATCCTGATCTACAGTACAGTGCGTCGCGGGGTAACTCCTGAGATCAATGCCCTCTCGACTTTGATCATTGCGGCCACCTTCGGGATAATTGTGGCTGCCCAGGCTCGCTGGTCCAAGATGGGAAAGACTCAGAAGTACTGACTGAAACAGAGGCATGAGAGTTTAAACTGGCGCTGAATCGGTAGAGAACCTGTAGCAGGTCATCCAAATGCTCGCGAGAGTGAGCGGAAACAAACAGGGCATGAGGATACAGGACACGAACATCTGAGAGCCAATCGGGATCGAGACGGTCAATCTTATTAAACACCAGTTGACGAGGGCAGGTGGCCAGAGGCATCGACTCCAGCAGGGTATTGACAGCCTCGATCTGGCTTTCCCAATTGGGGTGAGAAAGGTCCACGACATGCAGCAGGGCATCTGCTTCGGTCACTTCCTCCAGGGTGGCGCGAAAGGCATCCACCAGCTGAGCAGGCAATTCAGAAAGGAAGCCCACGGTATCGGTAAGGAGCAGACATTCCCCATCAGGTTTTTGCAGGCGGCGAGTGGTGGGATCGAGGGTGGCAAACAATTGATCGGCAACATAAACATCAGCACGGGTGAGGGCATTGAGCAGTGTCGACTTACCCGCATTGGTGTAGCCCACCAGCGAGATCACCGGAATATCTGCCTGTTCTCGCCGCTGTCGCAGGCGCTGACGATGCTGACGCAAACTTTGGACATCCTGGCGCAATTTGGTGATCCGGCGCTGAATCGCCCGGCGCTCCATTTCCAGTTGAGTTTCCCCAGGTCCTCGGGTGCCAATCCCACCCCCTAACCGCGACATGGTTTTACCCCGACCTGTCAGCCTGGGGAGCAGATACTCAAGCTGTGCTAATTCCACCTGCAGTTTTCCTGCTCGAGACTGGGCGCGCTGGGCAAAAATATCCAGGATCACCTCGCTCCGATCGACAATTCGCACACCCACCCGGGCTTCCAGGGTTCGTACTTGGCTGGGGGACAGCTCACGGTCAAAGACAACAAGATTTGCTCCCAGATCCTGAACCAGGAGCGCAAGTTCCTGCACTTTACCGGAACCGATCACTGTTTTTGAGCTAGGACCTTCGCGGCGCTGCCACAGCGTTTGCAGAACCACACCCCCTGCTGCTTCCACCAGTCTGGCAAGTTCCTCCAGATTAGATAACAGATCCTCATAAGACTGGGAGCGATCCTGCAATCCCACCAGAATTGTGCGGTCTTGATTTGAGCGAACTTCACGAGCCTTAAATTCACGCCGGAACTGATTCTCAAGCTCCTCCACCCATTCGTTCAGATCCTGCTCGACGATCAAGGGCAAGGGCAACGGTTCAGAAACCTGCCAGCGCACATGAGGATCAGGAATAAGATGGGCCAGGTAGACTGACTCGATGAACCCGGTTGCTTGCCCTCCCTTACGGCGATGTCCCTGATCTGGCGTAACGTTCAGAGTCACCAGAGCATCCAGCCTTTGCAAAGCCATCGCAGTCAGGACTTTTTGACCAGGACTGGAAACGTTGATCTGGGTGGTGATGCAACGGATGCCGCATAAACGTTCAGCCCCCTGGCGGGGAAGTTCCAGGGCTGGAATTTGAGTTTCATAAGGACTTCCTACCCCAACACGGATCACCTGGCCCCGTCGGTTGACAAAGACAGTCACAGGTTGGCGATTCAGTTCCTGGCTGATGGATCCTAGGCGCTGAGCAAACTCAACCGTCAACAGGCGATCCTGTGGTAGGCGCTGCTGGTAAAGGCGCTGGAGTTGCTTGACGTGGTAGGGCTTTAGCCCCTTACTGTGCAGAATCTCGTTCACGTAAACTTGTAATTAAGCAGGGAGGGATCAATTGGAGATGGAACGCGATTGGGGGTTATAGGATCCACAAGAGCTCACAGTGGGTTTAGAGTAGCGTATCTGTATGGTAGCAGAGGACTTGGGTAGCTCTCTAGATCTTGAAGCATGCTCAGTAGAGTTGCGGGATCTTGGTTCAGAGTCTTCTCTAATATGCAGATCAACTTCGCCAGAAATGCCCACCCAAAATCAGTTGCAGCAACAAACTGATCGGTGCTTTGTTATACGGTCTTCATGAGTGAATTGGACTACTCATTACTCTTATTCGTTAGTTATTCTGCTTCAGATTGTTGTTGTCTGAGCAGTTGATTTATTATGACATCCTGCTGTGATTGGCTGGCTGTAAGTGTTTCCAGGATCCTATCCTGTCTTTCCTGACTAGCAATGAGAGAGGCCAACATTGATTGATGTTGTTCCTGGCCAGCAGTCAAGGATTCAAGCAGACGTTCATGTCTCGCTTGGCTTGCTCTCAACTCAGCTGTTCCTGCTCTCAGTTCAGCTGTTCCTGCTCTCAGTTCGGCAGTTCCCTCCCTCAGTTCAGCTATCCCTGCTCTTAATTCTTCAATGGCTCTGGTTACTGCTTCTGCCCATTCCGAAAAGTGTGCCAGATCGGAACGGGTCTCACTCATGAATTGCTGCTGATTAGCCACAACCCGAGAAAGCTCAGTACGGGTCTCAGAGACCACTTGCTGCAAACTACTGTTATTTTGGGCAAGCTCAATACGAGTTTCAGCTACCACTTGCTGCAGATTACTGAGTCCCTGAGAAAACTCGGTACGGGTATCCATCACAACCTGCTGGAGACTGATCATCCCGGTTGCTAGCTGGGCAAATCGTTCATTTAATTCTTCATCTGTCATCGCTTTCCCCTTCGGTTGTCTCACGCTAAATCTCTACTCTACTGGACTGAAGATCCATTTGTGGAGGGAGGATACACCAGTTTCAGACTAGGCCAATATCTGGAATTTAAGTAATTCAGCGGCTTCAATTCAGTTGATGGCAGGGTTGCTGGACGAGATCGGTCAGAGACCGCTACGCTAAGCGCAGACTCTACCCCTGGTGTGTTATGCCTTTTGTTCCTCTCCATCTCCACAGTGAGTACAGTCTGTTGGATGGAGCCAGCCAGTTGCCCAAGCTGGTGGAACAGGTTGAAGGGATGGGGCTTCCCGGTGTGGCTCTCACGGATCACGGCGTTATGTATGGGGCCATCGAGCTGATCAAGCTCTGTCAGGGGAAGCCGATCACCCCCATTATTGGCAATGAGATGTACGTGATCAATGGGGATATTGAGGACAAGCAAAAGCGCTATCCCCGCTATCACCAGGTGGTGCTGGCTAAATACCCAGGGCTATAAGAATCTGGTGAAGCTGACCACGGTTTCTCATTTGAAAGGGGTACAGGGAAAGGGGATCTTTTCTCGTCCTTGCATTAATAAGGATCGGTTACTGCAATACCGCGAAGGGTTGATCGTCACATCCGGGTGCTTGGCGGGGGAGGTGCCTCAGGCACTGTTGCAGCGTCGTCCAGAAGTGGCCCGAGAAGTAGCAGCCTGGTATCAGGAACGGTTTGGAGACGATTATTATCTGGAGCTACAGGATCATGGCTCCCGCGAAGATCGCTTTGTCAATGTGCAGCTGGTGCAGATTGCCCGGGAGCTGAATATTAAACTGATCCTGACGAACGACAGCCATTTTGTTTCCTGCATGGATGTGGAAGCCCATGATGCCCTGCTCTGTATTCAAACTGGAAAAAGTGTGGCGGAGGATAATCGTCTGCGCTACAGCGGCACTGAGTACTTAAAGAGTCCTGAGGAAATGCGCCGCCTCTGTCAGGATCACCTGCCCTCAGAAGTGGTGGAGGAGGCCATTGCCAATACCCTGGAAGTTCTGGCCAAGATCCAGCCCTACGAGATCATGGGGGAGTCTCGCATTCCCGATTACCAGGTGCCTCCTGGCTTTGATCATGATTCCTATCTGACGGAACTCTCCTGGCAGGGGTTAAGGGACCGTTGTGCAGTCGAAAGCGTCGATCAAATTCCTGATACCTATCAGGAGCGGCTAAAGCGAGAGTTAGAGGTGATCCAGCAGAAGGGGTTCTCTACCTATTTCCTGGTGGTGTGGGATTACATTCGCTATGCCCGTGAACAACAGATCCCGGTGGGACCTGGACGGGGTTCTGCGGCAGGATCGCTGGTGGCCTATGCATTGCGCATTACCAACATTGATCCAGTGCATTACGGCCTGCTGTTTGAGCGCTTTCTCAATCCCGAGCGTAAGTCGATGCCAGATATTGACTCGGATTTTTGCATTGAACGGCGGGGGGAACTGATCGATTACGTTACCCACAAGTATGGACAGGAGCGAGTGGCTCAGATCATCACCTTCAACCGTATGACCTCGAAAGCAATCCTCAAAGATGTCGGGCGGGTGCTGGAAATCCCCTACAACGATGCCGACAAGATGGCCAAAATGATCCCCGTCTCCCGCGGTAAGCCCGCCAAGTTAAAAGAGATGATCGGGGAAAAGACGCCTGCGCCTGAATTTAAAGATCGCTACGAAAAAGATCCACAGGTGAAGCGCTGGATCGAACTGGCCATGCAGCTGGAGGGCACCAACAAAACCTTTGGCGTTCATGCAGCCGGAGTGGTGATCTCTAAGGACCCTTTGGATGAGATTGTACCGTTGCAACGCAATAACGACGGTCAACTGATCACCCAATACTCCATGGAAGACATTGAAACGCTGGGTTTATTGAAAATGGACTTTCTGGGTCTACGCAACCTGACCATGATCCAGCGAACAGTGGAACTGGTGGAACAAAACCAGGGGAAACGCCTGGATCTCGATCACCTGTCTCTGGAGGACCCCAAAACCTACGACTTGCTGGCCAGTGGCATGCTAGAGGGCATCTTTCAGCTGGAATCCTCGGGCATGAAGCAGGTGGTGCGGGATCTGCGGCCCTCCAATCTAGAAGATATTTCCTCGGTGCTGGCCCTTTATCGCCCCGGTCCTCTGGATACCGGCATGATCCCGGACTTCATTAACCGCAAACACGGTCGTAAACAGGTAACCTATGCCCACAATCTGCTGCAACCGATCCTGAAAGACACCTACGGCACGATCCTTTACCAGGAACAGATCATGCGCATTGCTCAAGATCTGGCGGGATACACGCTGGGGCAGGCGGATCTCTTGCGACGAGCGATGGGGAAAAAGAAAGTTTCAGAGATGGAAAAACACCGTGAAATCTTTATCGAGGGAGCAGGGGAGCGTGGGGTCGATGGCAAGATCGCAGAAGCCCTATTTGATCAGATGGTCTCCTTTGCTGAATATTGCCTGACTTACGATACAGAAGTACTGACGGTTGAATATGGTCCACTTCCCATGGGCAAGATCGTCGAGGAGCAGATCCAATGCCAGGTCTACAGTGTCAATTCTCAGGGTCATCTCTACACCCAGCCCATTGCCCAGTGGCATCCACGGGGATCTCAAGAGGTGTTTGAGTACCTGCTGGAGGACGGCTCGACTCTGCGGGCTACCCCCGATCACAAGTTCATGACAACCACAGGTGAGATGTTGCCCATTGATGAGATCTTTGAAAGGGGGCTGGAGCTGCAGCAACTGGTGCTTGCCACAGTTTAGGATTGAGGGATATTCCTAAAGTTATGGCCGATCTATGATCCTGAGCAGGAGAAAAGAATTATTGAATTGTATCAGGAGATAGGGGTTGTATTGACTGAAAATTCACATCAAGGAATAACCAATGATTTATCGTTTTCTGCGTGTATGCTTTGCGATCAGTGTTTCTATCTTATTGATTCTTAATGTTAGTTGGGTGCCATCGGCACTAGCCTCTAACGATCAGGGATCCGCAGAAGCATCAGAAAAGCCAAGTACCCTGGTGCAGAGAATTGCAGAGGACATTCTGGGTCCCGGAGCTTCTGAGGAACTCAAAGACAAAGAGCAGGTCAGTCACATTTTGGTCAAGATTAACGAGGCTCTCGAAACCTCAAAAGAAGATCTGCAGATCCCAGCAGAGTCTAATCCTAACAAGACCGTGTTAGACAGTAGCTCTATGGTTGATGCCATTAACGAAAACAAGACAAAGTGATCCTTGTAAAAGACGATATCTTAACTCTCTAGAAACGACACAGAGTGTTGAACCTCAGATCCCCACAAAACTATACTGAGATAATCGATTGAGTATGACCATGGCAGACTGGATTCAGCAATTGATTGAACCCCATGTCCAGGATCTGGGAGGATTTCAGGTGCGGCGGCTCCTGCCTCATGTCCCGCGCAAGATGGTGGGACCCTTTATCTTTTTTGATCACATCGGTCCAGCGGTGTTTCCTGCCGGACAAGGTGTGGACGTGCGCCCTCACCCCCACATCAATTTAGCCACCCTTACCTATCTCTTTGCAGGGGCACTGCTCCACCGGGATAGCCTGGGTACGGAACAGGAGATCTATCCGGGGGCAGTGAACTGGATGACAGCAGGCAAAGGCATCACCCATTCGGAACGAAGTCCCCTCGCCACCCGCCAGCAGGAATCACACCTGCACGGGATCCAGACCTGGATTGCTCTGCCCGCAGATCAGGAGGAGACCGATCCCTGGTTTCATCACCATCCTGCAGACACCCTGCCCCATTGGGATCTGGACGGAACCATGAGCACGCTGATTGCCGGATCTGCAGGTGGACAAACCTCTCCCGTGAAGACACTTTCGCCCATGCTGTATCTGGATAGCCAGTTTCAACCTCAGGGCCGCTTGACCTTGAGCGCCGACTACTCTGAACGGGCTCTATACGTTGTTGAGGGGCAGATCCGGATTAACAACGAAGATCTGCCTTCCCAACACCTGGTGATTTTGAACCCAGATCAGGAGATAGAAGTACAGGCTAGCTCTAGGGCTCGCTGCATTGTGATTGGGGGAGAACCGATCGGGGAGCGGTATAAGTGGTGGAATTTTGTTTCCAGTCGACGGGAACGGATCGAACAGGCGAAGCAGGACTGGCGTGCAGGACGTTTTCCATCGGTCCCTGAAGACACTGAGTTTATTCCACTTCCAGATGAGCAATCCACCCCCTGGAGTTAGTGCAGGTTAGGGTCATGTCTCTCCTTCTGATCAAGGGTGTGTCATAGTCGGAAAAGGACCCTGCTGTTCGCGCCAGCGGCGGCTTGTCGCATTGAGTTGCTTGAGTTTAGTTGTCTGTAGTGACCATCCTTTCCGAAACCCTCAACCTGCTAGAGTGGCCACGCTTGTGTGAGCATCTGGCAACCTTTACAGCCACCAAAATGGGGGCGCGAGCCTGTCTGGATCTGTCTCCCTGGAATTCCCGTAGCACCACGGATCGGCTGCTGGAGCAAACCGCAGAGGCCATGCGTCTGGAGGAAACTCTGCCTGGAGGACTGTCTCTACAGGGGGTACATGATCTGCTGCCCTGGATCGAGCGGGCTGAGCGGGGTGGCAGTTTGCAAAGCCTGGATCTGTTTCAGCTGGCCACCACCCTGTCCACGGCTCGCAAAGTGCGGCGCACGATTGATGATCATTCTCAGGTGCCACAACTGCAGGATCTGATCCAGACGGTGCGCACCTATCCGGAGCTGGAGCAGGAGATCCTCCGGTGTGTGGAAGATGACGGCAGTTTGCGAGATGCGGCCAGCGAAAAGCTTTACCAGTTGCGTGGGTCTCTGCGGGAACAGCGGAGCCAGATCCTGGATAAACTGCATCGCATCCTTTCAGAACATAGCCAGGCAGTGCAGGAAGCTGTGATTACCCAGCGGGATGGGCGCTACGTGATTCCAGTGAAGGCCAGCCACCGCGATCTGATCCGGGGTTTGGTGCACGACAGCTCTAGCAGCGGGGCCACCCTCTACCTTGAGCCCTACCGTGTTTCCGAGTCCCAGAACCGTCTACGCCAACTGCAGGCTCAGGCCACGCGAGAAGAGGAACGGATCCGGCAGGAATTGTCTCAACAGGTGGCAGCAGTGGCTCCAGATCTGCGGCATTTGCAGTCGGTGTTGGTGGAAATGGATCTGGCGCTGGCCCGCTGCCGCTATAGCTACTGGCTGGAGGGCAATCGTCCCCAATTCACCTCCACCGGGGTTAGTCTGCGTCAGGTGCGTCACCCGCTTCTCCTCTGGCAGGCACACCATGAGCACCAAGGGGATGTGATCCCGGTGGATTTTCGGATTCAGTCCTCGGTGCGGGTGGTGGTGATCACCGGACCCAACACGGGGGGTAAAACGGTGGCCCTGAAAACCCTGGGACTGCTGGCCCTGATGGCCAAGGTGGGGTTGTTTCTGCCCGCCCGCGATCCGGTGGAACTGCCCTGGTTTGCGAGGATCCTCGCAGATATCGGCGATGAGCAGTCGCTGCAGCAAAACCTCTCCACCTTTTCCGGTCACATTCGTCGCATTGGTCGGATCCTGGCGGCTTTACCTGCTGACTTGGATCCCCAATCCCCCTCGCTGGTGTTGCTGGATGAGGTGGGGGCAGGTACGGATCCTACTGAAGGGGTAGCCCTGGCCACGGCCCTGCTGCAGGAGCTGGCGGCCAAAAGCACTCTCACGCTGGCCACCACCCACTACGGCGAACTCAAGGCGCTGAAATATGAAAATTCCCAGTTTGAAAATGCCTCCGTGGAGTTTGACGACGCCACTTTAGCACCCACCTATCGCCTGCTCTGGGGGATCCCAGGCCGTTCCAATGCCCTTTCAATTGCAGAACGGCTGGATCTGGCTCCCGCAGTGGTGGATCGGGCTCGCCATCTATTACTGGGGCGCACTGATGAAGTGAATACCGTGATCCAGGGGCTGGAACGACAGCGGGCAGATCTGGAAACTCGCACGGCACAGGTGGAGACTTTGCATCAGGAACTGCAGACCCTGCAACAGCAGATGATGCAACGCAGTCAACTTCTGGCCCAGCGAGAGAAGCAACTGCAGGGAGAAAAGCAGGCAGCGATTCAGGCTGAGATCCAGGCGGCACGAAAGCAGGTGGCCTCAGTGATCCGGCAACTGCAGAAGGGAACCCCCAGTGGACAGGACGCACAACAGGCCAGCGAAGCCCTGCACCGTCTGGCCCCTCAACAAGCTTCTCCACCTGCCATCGAAACGGAATTTGTGCCGGAAGTGGGGGATCGGGTGCGCTTACGGGGGCTCGATCAGACGGGGGAGGTGATTGCGATTGATGGCCGTGATGTGACAGTGCGGAGTGGGGTGCTTAAATTCAGTGTCAATCTGGGTCAGGTGGCCCCTCTGGATGAGCATCAGGCAAAGCAACGACAGCGACCCAAGGCAGTTCCTGCTCCGCCGCCTCCCCCCAAAGCTCCTCTCCAGATTCGTACCAGCCGCAACACGGTGGATCTGCGAGGCTGCACGGTGAGTGATGCCGAAATCCTCCTGGAGCAGGTGTTTGCCGAAGCTGACCCCGGCCCCCTCTGGATCATCCACGGACATGGAACCGGACGATTACGAACTGGGGTCCAGACGTATCTCAAGGCCCATCCGCGCATCCAGAGCTTTGAGGCGGCGGAAACCCAGGATGGGGGAAGCGGAGTCACGGTGGCGACCCTGAGCTGATCAGGCCCCCATACAGGCCAGAACCCCCTGAGCTGAGTGGAGTTCCTGCAACACCGGATCTGTGAAATCGGGATCCGCCAGGTTATCGGCTTGCAACCGCATTTCCGTACAGAAAGACGCAGAGCTGAAGCCCCCAAACCAGCAAACCGTGTTAGCTCGAATCCGCAGATTGGGACCGGCGAACCAGAAACGCTCAAAGACGGTCATCGTCTCATAGGCTGTGGTCAGGATCAGGGCATCGTGCTCATCCATATGAAAGCGACCCACCACAGGAGCTGTTTCTGCATAGCCCCGTTCCCGGAGCAGTTGTCCAGATCGTCCCTGACTGTCTGCATCTGGCACTAGAGCCATGACGGTTTTCCCCTGGTGTCCCCCTTCGCCAGCTTTATCCCAGGCCATGTTTCCTTCCCAGCTGATCAGGGCTCCACTCACCGCTAGGACTGGATCGATCTCATGCATCTGACAGAGTTCCACCACCTGCGGATCCTGGGCCTCCAGATGATGAACCTGAATCACAGAATCTCCGGTTTCGCGCCGCTGAAAGGCCAGATGATGGGTAACCCGTTGGGAGAGCCACCGACCTGCATTTAGCTGAAAGAACTCTGTTGCATTCATCTTGGACTGCCTAATGTTGATTCTTTGAGACATCATAAACGCAGTAGTAGTGCTACGTTGCTGCCCTGCCAGCAAAATTACGGTTCCGATCTCCGCAGATAAAGGCCATGATACGTATCAATTATTGCTTGCAGAGGATCAAGATCGATTCCAGAGGATCGGCTCCCCGTTGATGACTCCCCTTCCTTTACTTGTCTGCTTATGCCCCCATTCTCTTTCGCAGAGCTTAACGGCAAATTTTTTGTGATGGGTCAAAGTGATCAGGTTCATCACACCTCAAGTCCATGGATCGAATTTCTGTTTCAGCAGACTCTGGATGGGGTGTTTTTGATGCTGCTGCCGGAACCTGTAGCATGGGTGGGGAATGGCGATTCTGAAGAGACTCTGGAGCTCGTTTTTCAGAACCAGAGAGTTGTGCAGGTGAACTCTACCCTCCTGACTCAGTATCAGTGTTCTCAACAGGATATACTCGGATTGAGCATGAGTGACTTTTTCTCCCATGATCCAGTCAAAGGTCGGGAGATATTACGCCAGCTTTTGGAGACAAGACACGCACGGTTTGAGACGGAAGAACGGCGGGCTGATGGGACTCCGATCTGGATCCAAGGCGACTATCTTTGTCTCTATGATCAACAAGGGCGTTATGGGGGACATCTTGGAATTCAAAGAGATATTACAGACCGAAAACAGGAAGAAATCGCTCAGACTCAACGAGATTTATATTTGCAGGCTATTGTTTCTATACAGGAACTTTTACTCACGGTTAAATCTTCAGTTCAGTCTGTCTATCCTGAGATTTTAAGTGCCCTGGCACAGGTGACAAGAGCTTCACGAGTATATATTTTCGAGACCGATAGGAAGGAAGAAGATCAGTTACTATGCAGTCAAAAAGCTGAATGGTGTGCGCAGACCTGTACACCTCAAATTGACAACCCTGATCTACAGAATATTCAACTTGAGCAATTCACTCTACTGTTCAACTCTCTTATTCAGGGACACCCTTTTTCAGCTATCATCGATAAATTACCAGATCCTGAACGTGAAGTACTCTTGGAACAGTCAATTAAGGCGATTCTGATTACTCCAATTAAAGTTGACGATCATCTCTATGGATTCATTGGTTTTGATAATTGTGATTTAGAGGAACTCTGGGATCCTCCTGAGATTAATCTCCTCCAGTCGGCTGCTACTGCTATCGCCCTCTCCCTTAGAAATCAGCAATCCAATTTAGAACTGAAGAAAAGCGAATCGAAGCTAAAGAGTATTTTTGATCAGGCAGCAGTTGGCATTAATCAGGCCGATCTCTCGGGTCGCTTTATCACAGTCAATCAGCGATTTTGTGATCTACTAGGATACTCACGTGATCAGCTATTAACACTTCGACATCAGGATATTACACATCCTGAAGATCGAAATGCAACCACAGAAGAAATTAACTCTCTTCTTCGAGATGAATTATCTTCATCCTCCCTGGAAAAACGTTACCTGCATAAAGATGGACATTATGTATGGACCCATATCACCCTCTCTATTGTCAGAAATGAAGCTGGTGAAGTCATTTCAGATCTTGCAATCGTAGAGGACATCTCCAAGCGTAAACAGATCGAGGCAGATCTGTATCAGAGCAATCAGCTCCTAGATCAAATTATCAATAACTCCAACGCACTGATTTATGCTGTAGATCTTTTTGATCGGCATATTCTGGCAAACCGTCCTTATCAAAAGCTTGTGAATCGTTCTTTAGACGCTCTTCTAGAGGCAGCCATTGAAGATATACTACCATCTGATGTCGCAGATACTTATACAGCGAATCACTACTATGTATTGAACTGTCAACAAGCCCTAGAAATCGAAGAGAATTTAGTCTATCCCAATGGAGAAGAGCACACCTATCTATCCACAAAATTTCCACTTTATGATCATGGTGGTCAGCTTTACGGTATTGGTAGCCTGTCAACAGATATTACAGATCTCAAGTTAGCCGAGAGTCAGCTTTCCAGACAGATCCGGCGTGAGCAATCATTAAATCGACTGGTCCAGGCTGTCTATCAAACCGCTTCATTGGAAGAAGTGTTTGCTTCTGCGGTAGAAGAAGGGGGTCGGCTATTTGCTGCGGACTGGGTTTACATTGTGCAATACCTTCCAGAATACGGTCTGTGGAAGCCGCTTAAGGAATTTCGTAACACTGCTGATCTCCCTACAAAGCTAACTATGGATATTCCGGATCAGGATAATTTTATCGCCCAGAGATTAAAGCGTGGTGAATGGATCCTGGTGGATGAGTCCAGTGTCGCTGATGCAGTCAATCATGAACTCATGCAGCAATTCCCTAGCAGCTGGCTCCTGATTCCCCTGGAAGTGAATGGTACAACTTGGGGTAGTTTTAACCTGATCCGTTCAGTACCCCATGCCATCTGGGAGCAATCTGAAGTCGATTTAGCCCGCAGTATTGCCACTCAGATCTCATTTGCCATCCAGAAATCCTACTTTTATCTGCAGCTACAGGATCTGAATCAGGATCTAGAACGACAGATTGCAGCTCGGACAGCCCAATTAACAGAAGCTCTGGAGTTTGAAGCTACCCTCAGACGGATCACAGAACTGGTCAGGGACAGTCTTGACGAAAATACGATTCTTAAATCGGTAGTGCAGGAACTGAGCTGCACGTTGCAATCTCAGTGTTGTGACACCACCCTTTACAATCTGGAGAACCAGTCCTCTCAGGTCCTTTTTGAAAGCATTCACCAGACCCTGACTCCTGCAGAAGGTGTGATCTTTAACATGCAGGATCATGCAGAAATTTATCCTAAGTTGCTAAAGGGGTATTCTCTGCGTTTCTGCCACTTGTCTCCGGCAGGCAATCGGCCTATTGGCTCAATTCTTGCCTGTCCAGTTCACGACAGTGAAGGGGTCATCGGCGACATCTGGATCTATCAGCCTCCCGATTATTGCTTCAGTGATGCTCAGGTGCGACTGGTGGAGCAGGTTGCCAATCAATGTTCGATTGCGATTCGCCAATCCCGCCTGTATCAAGCTGCCCAGATCCAGATTGACACCCTTGAACGTCTGAACTATCTCAAGGACGACTTTATCAGTACCGTTTCTCACGAACTGCGCACCCCTCTGACGACGGTAAGGATGGCGCTGAGAATGATGCATGAGGCCCCCAGTGAAGCCAAGCGACAGCAGTACTATCAGATGGCAGTAGGGGAATGTGAACGCCAGATCGAGATGATCAATGATCTGCTGGATCTGCAACGGCTCAGTGCCAATCGCTATCAGATCCGGGCCGAAAACCTCACGTGGCCCGATTGGATCGATGAGTTCATGTTTACCTTTCAAACCCTGGCGGAAGCCCATGAACTGAAGTTGACAGTGATGGGTCCAGAGACCTCCTTTCAGATCACAACCGATCGCGTTAGTCTGGAGCGGATCCTGCGGGAACTTCTGAATAATGCCTGTAAATATACGCCCGCGGGAGGTGAGATCCAGGTGCAGATCGAGAGTGGCGTAGAAGGGATGCAACTACAGGTCAGGAACACGGGCCGAATGGATGCTGCCCAGATCCCCCTTATTTTTGAGCGGTTTTATCGCATCCCTCAACCGGATCGGTGGAGACATTCAGGCACAGGATTGGGATTGGCACTGGTTAAACAATTGCTTCAGATCCTGGGGGGCAGCATCCAGGTCCAGAGCGAGAACGGCTGGATCCAATTCACCGTTTGGCTTCCCTGGACCCTGGCCGGTTCCTGATCCTGTCTCCACTCAAACTCGTCCCTGTAATGCCTGCCGGATCCCTTTCTTCCCTAACCAGCCACGGAAGAGATGATTTTCATCAACCACGGGGACCCCATCACTGTGCTCCTGCTCCAGGAGATTTGCCACCTCGAGCAGCGAGAGTTGAGGAGAAATCGGATCTGGGCCTGTGTAGGTCTGGACTAACTCAGTTACGGGAGTCTGGGGCCACAGATCGGTGGGGATCGTTTTCAAATCTTCCACCTGTAGCACTCCCAGAAATACCCCCTCTTCGTTAACCACCCAAAATCGTTGCCACTGTCCCTGCCCAATCACAAACTGGTTGGCGAATTCCCGCAGATTTAGCGCTGAACTGATCACCGGACCACCTTCGGAGAGGGCGTCGCTAACCGTCAGTTGGGAAAGCTGGTTTTGTAGTTGACCGTTCCGGACCGAAAGACTGGCATTTCGCAGCAGGAACCAGCCGATCAGAAGATTCCAGATGTTGGCAAAACTGCCCGCCAGCACCAGAGGCACCACCCCCGTCAAAATCCCCAGACCTCCTAACACCTGACCGGATCGGCCCGCAATGATCACCCCACGATAGGGGTTACCCGTGATCTTCCAGACAATCGACTTGAGAATGTTGCCGCCGTCCAGGGGCAGTCCAGGTAAGAGATTAAAAACCGCCAGGATCAGGTTGATGGTGGCCAGCAGACCAACCACAGCAGTAAGGGGACTCTCCACCGGCAAACTGACCTCAAGCGAGACCAGGATCCCGAAGAGCGTCAAACTTACCAGAGGTCCCGCAATGGCAACCCAAAAAGACTGGGCGGGAGTAGAGGATTCTTTATCCAGACTGGCCACACCGCCAAACAGGAACAGGGTAATCGACCTCACGTTGATCCCCTGTCTTAACGCCACCAGACTGTGCCCCAGTTCATGGACTAGCACTGACGCAAACAAGAGGAGGGCGGCCACGAGTCCCAGGATCCAGGGGAGCGCTCCCCCTAAAGTGGGAAAGGAGAGACTGAGATTGCTGCCATAGGAGAATGTCACCAGCCCTAGAATCAAAAACCAAGAGGGATTGATAAAAAATGGGATGCCAAAGAGGTGACCCACGCGAATATTGCCATTCGTATCGTTCATAAGCGCTGACAGTTAGATTCGCTAATCATTTGCATACCTGCTGATCCTAACAAGGTCTGGGCCTTCATTCCTGGCGGTTATCCGCCTCAACATTTGTGGCAGACTGCTATTCTGGCATTGAAGTCTGGAAGCACTTTATGTCCCCTAATGCACGCCTCTCCATTCGTTTAGATCCTGAACTCAAAGCACGCCTTGTGGCCTATGCTCAAGCGACGGGGATCCGTATCTCTCAGGTGGTGGCTCAGGCTCTTCAGGCTCATCTGGCCAATGCGGCGGCAGATCCTCTAGAACAGTTACGCCAACGAGTGGAAAAGCTGGAAACACAGATGCAAGCTCTGCAGCAGCACCCTTCCGCGCTTCCCCCTTCAACACCTCAAGCAATCAGCCGAGCGGAAGAAGCGGCACCTCCAGCTGATCCTGATCCAATCTGGGATCCCTTGGAGTCCAGCTTTGAGGACTGGGTGTATCAGACCTGGCAACGTCTGGCCTCAGCACAAGCATCGGCAGCAGAGATCTGGGGGTATCCCATCACCGTCGAAGCCCTGCATGAAACCGGATTTGTCGGTATGCGATTCCGCCTCTTTATCGATCGCCTTTTGGAGGCCGAAACCCCTGGACTGCTGCTCCTTCCCGATCAAACCAGTCGGTTGGGCCTGGGGGACTGTCGCCCTGGAGAGGTGACTTTTACCACGGATCCCACCGCTTTTTTAGAGCAGGGAGAGAGGGATCCTCTGGAGAATCTTCCTCCCCTGGATCGAGGAACCTCTGCAAACGGATCTCAAGTTACGAATGGCTGGAAACCATTCGAGATGGACGGCTAGCCCCTGAACCGCGACCATTGCTGTTACGTTCTTGAGCTTCTTCCAGCATCTGCTGCACCAGCTTTTGTGGCACCTCCTGCATGTGATCAAACTGCCATTTGAAGGTACCCACACCAAAGGTCAGGGAGCGCAGTTCCACGATGAAATCCTGCATTTCTGCCTGCGGTAAGTAGGCTTCTACCTGATCCCAGTCTTTCCAGTTGGAGAGCAGTTGATAGCCCTGGATCTGACTTCGCCGTCGGGAGAGCAGCTGCAACACCTGGGAGGTGTAGAGGTTGGGCACCGCCACCGCCACCTGCAGGATCGGTTCCAGCAAAACCGAGTCCCCCTGGGGTGTACCCTCCGTCATGGCAATGCGAGCAGCCTGCTTAAAGGCCTGTTCAGAACTGTCGACGCTGTGATAGGAACCGTTGGTGAGGGTGACCCCCAGATCCACGAGCGGATAACCCAGAGGGCCATGGTCTAGAAACTCGCGGATCCCACTTTCCACCCCTGAAATATATTGCTTGGGCACCACACCGCCCACAATTTTTTCGGTAAAGCGAAATCCACTGCCGCGCGGTAGCGGCTCCAGATCCAGGTAGACATCCCCGAACTGACCATGTCCTCCGGTCTGATGTTTGTAGCGCCCGTGGACTCCGGCGACAGGATGGCGAATCGTTTCCTGGTAGGGAATCTGCGGGGGTTGGGCCTGCACAGGCAGATTGTACTTTCGCTGCAGCCGCTCTAAGGTGACCTGCAGATGGATCTCTCCCTGGCCCCAGAGGAGGGTTTCATGAGTATTGCTGCGGTGTTCCCAGAACAGAGAAGGATCTTCCTCCATCAGGCGGGAAAGGGCACTGCTCAACTTCACCTGATCACTCTGTTGTTCTGTGGCAATCGCCAGAGCATAGACCGGAGAAGATCGAGGAATTTGCGGGAGTTCCACGCCTGGCTGATCCTCTGGGGTAAGGGTGTCACCTGTTTTGGCGTTGTCGAGACGTCCCAGCGCCACGATCTCTCCGGCTTCAGCCGCCGGAATCGCAGTGTTGGTCTGGCCCATGAGGCGATAGATACCGGAGATCCGGTTGCCATTCAGGGTCATGCCATCTTTGATCATCCCCTGCCAGACCCGCACCAGCGAGAGTTTGCCTCCGTGAGATGTATGCAGGGTCTTCAGCACCTGAGCTACCACTCCTCCAGTTGGCAGCGGGCGGCGAGCAGCGGTTTCACCGGGGGCAGGGGCTTGCTGTACCAGGGCCTGCAGGAGGGGGCGCACTCCATAGTCCTGTTCTGCCACACCACAGAAGACGGGCACGATCAGGTCAGCACCCAGGTCAAATTTCAGATCTCGCTCAATTTCCTCCTGAGGGGGCTCAATCTCTTCCACCAGCTCCTCCAGGAGGTGATCATCAAACTCGGATAGGGCTTCCAGCATCTCTGCCCGTGTGGCCTGTTCCTCTGCTTGCAGGTCTTGGGGGAGGGGAATCGGATCGGCGGGAGCATTGGCGTGATAGAGGTAGGCCTGCTCGGTGACCAGATCGATGTAGCCCAGGAGTTGATCGCCCTTTTGAATCGGAAACTGCTGCACCACAAAGGGACGGCTGGACACCGACTTCAGCGCCTGTAAAGTCTCCTGGAACCGGCTCTGGAATCGATCCAGTTTGTTGATGAACAAGACATGGGGGATTTCCCAGTCATCCAAGAATTTTAGTAGCGGTGCCAGGGTAAGGACACGTTCCGGTTCCGGTTCACAAACCACAATCGCAGCTTCGACACCGACAAGAACTGAGTTGGCCTCCTGGAGAAATTCCACGGATCCAGGACAGTCTAGAAAAGTAAAGGGGATGTCATTGTAGGTGATACTGGCTGGGGTCATTTCCACACTCATCTGGTGCTGCCGTGCTTCTGAAGAGGCATCCCCAAGACTGGTGCCCTCTCGCACACTGCCTTTGCGGTGCAGCGTTCCTGAGACGTACAACAAACTTTCTAGTAAAGTAGTTTTCCCTGCTAAATAAGGCCCCACAATTGCAATGTTACGAGGGGCCCTCACAGTCGCTTCCTTCATCTGCACTTTCCTCCGGCAAGAATCGCAGGGTAGTGCCGATAACGTTGGCCAGAACACATACCCTATCCGTCAACCTAATCCCATCTCTGATGAATCAGAAAAAAGTTGAGGATTCCTTTAGAAAGTCGCAAGGGATCGCAATCTAGAGCAGTGATCAACTGAGCTGCACGGACTGTTGCTGAGGTTGAGTCACGGTTGGTGGCGAAGATTTCAGTTGGATGAGTTCTCGCAGCTGAGTCTGGACCCGCAAGATTTCCTGGATCGTCTCCGCCAGTTCCCGCATGTAGAGAGCAACATGGGGAGCGTGGGTATGCTGCAGAGAAGCGATCCCCTTCGCGCGCAACCGCGACAGAATCACGGGATCACTGAGGAATTCCAGGTGTTGAAAGTCCTGAGGCTGATCAAATCCCAGATCTCGCATGCGATTAAACACATAGCCCAGATTGAGGCCAGTACTGCTGCAATGGCAGGTCACCGGAGGGGGTTGTAAGGGATCTACGGGAACAAGACGGAGAGAAAACTCGCTGCTGAGCAGATTGAAAAACAGTTTGGGTGCGGTGCGCTGCCAGGTGTCTTT
>JAAUUJ010000247.1 GCA_012030715.1 Synechococcaceae cyanobacterium SM2_3_1
TGGGGTAGGAGAAGGGGTAGGACTGGGTTGACCAGGACAATTTCCTTCCTCAGAATCGTTATCAGTTTCACAGACATCTCGCATGGATAAGGAAGTTGAGGCAAATAGATTATCACCCGGATCTTCAAGATCACCTTCATACTCAGCCTGGATATTGATGGTCATGGTGCCAAGGTTGCGAGTCAGTCTGGCCTGACCACGGTAAAAACCCTCTGCATCAGTGATGACAGTGATCGGGGTGGGAGATCCGTCGATCTCCCCCTGGGAGGGGGTAAGAGTCAGTTTTACAGGGGGCCTGTTGCCGTTGCTATCGAGCACAAGTTCTCCGTTTTCGTTCTCGATCCGCATCCGGATCACGAGAGGTCTGGAGGAGTTGTCTTCTGTGACTGATGGTAGGCTGGCTTGCTCAAAACTTAGGCCAGAACAGGCTTTCTCAACCGACAGATTGATATCTTGGCTGGCTAATGGGAAGAAGAGAAAGTTATCGAGAGGATGGTAGACAGTGGCAGTTAGGGTCTGATCTCCGGCAGGGATCTTACATGGGGGTACTGTGACAGGGATCTCTGAGCGGGATTGGGCAATGATGGATTCACCACTAAAGTTACCTGTCCAGGCCACCGCATAGTTAGAACTGAGGATCGGGATCGAGATCGTGAGGATCTCTTTCTCGAAAAGGTTGATATCGACGGAGTTAAACCCTGGAATATCGAGATCTATCGCGAGGTTAGTGTTTTCAGTGGGGAGTGATTGGGTTTGTGAGATCACTGCAGGCTGTGGTGGCTGGATGCTGACTGGGGATTCATCATGTACACAACCAGTTAAAAATACGACCAAAAATAAAATTATAAATACTACTTTTTCCAGAGAGCTATTCCTCTGGAATGACACACGTTGATCTTTACATAAAGACAATTTTCTTTCATTCATAATACAATTCGTCCCTTACATCAATGTATTATTGGTCAGATAGACAAAGTTAAGGAATTGTTACACCAGTTCCAGAATAGGTAAATAGCCCTTTTGTTTTTCTGGTGAAATAGTGTTTAGAAATTTTTCGGTGGCGAACAAGACCATTGACTCTTATAGCCGCCTTTGAGAGGAAGGTAATCCTCGTATCTACATACTGCCACAGAGGGTATCCTAAGACGCCACAAATTAGTCAAGATAAAAGAAGCTAAGTGAATATACTTCTTGATGCTGTACCCTTCCTTATCTTCAATATCTATATTGAACCTGAAGAACATAAAGCCATCTGGAAAATCATGCTTTCTATATTCAGAATAACCCGGGTTCTCATAAATAAATAAATCTGGACTCCATTCTTTATCTTGCTCAGAATCAATAAAACTACCAACCATTGATTCAACCTGATTTTTGAATTGTTCTTCGCTTTGTATAGTATCAGAATGTATAGTACACCAGGCTTCACTCATTGTTTCTAAATAGCTATTATTCATGATATTGCCTCAAATTCTATCTTAGGTTTATCCATGGTCCCTGATCAAAACTATTTCCAATCTCTACGACTGCAATTTGAGTCTTTATGCATAAAATCGCCTGAACTTCCCTGGCTAATCTTCCAAGACGATTATAGTCAATCAAAATCCGACCTTCGTCTATAGCTCTTTGTCTTGTCCTTTCAAGAGCGCTACCTCGGTTCGGACTTGATAGTTTTGATAATGCTGGATCATTCAAGATTCTGTAAAAGTTCTCTGTTGAGACGCGGATTGCAATGTCAATGTCAGAATCTGGTCTAGCTGTGCATGATGCTCTACTTCCCTGAATCCGTATATCACTGCCATACTGCAAAGTATTTTGGCGAATTATAGAGGATATTTCTTGAAATTGCGCTTCAGTCAATCCTTGAGGTACTTGTGGGCAAATAGGGCAACTATTGTCAGAAGATGATCTGCTTGAGTACGATCTCCTTTCCTGAGAGTCTTCTAAACATGAACAATTACTACTTTCTTCTACTCTGCCATCCCTGAGCGTCAGATCCACTCCAGCAAATAGGGTTACCGACGGATCCCCACTTGCCGTAGCATTCAGAGTCACCTCATCCGATTCTAGGATCTGACTGCCATTCGTAGGTGCTGTGATCCCAACCTCCACACTGGGAGTTAGATCTACATCAGCCTTGAGATAAACATTGACCCCAATCTTGGGCAGGACAAACAACCCAACTGGTTTCAGCGGAGGAATCGATCCCCACAACGTTGGCTCGATCTCTGGATTCAGTCCTGCTTTGATAAAGCCATCGATCTCAAACTGACCTTCTCGAATCAGCTCAAAGGTTCCCTCCGAAAAATCTGCTGGTGGATTCGCCCATCCCGCCTCATCTGAGTACTGGATCCGTTGGATAAAGCGGCCCCCACTGTAGCCAATTCCCAACCGGACATCCGTAACCTGGATCTCAACCCCAGTCGATAACTTGATCGAGCCCAGCACATCAAAGCTCAGCCAGATGATCACCGGACCCAGTTGACCCACAATAAACTGCGGAACTTGGATCAACTTGAGGGGTTCACTCGGGATCCGTCCCGACAAACCCCAGGCCAGCAAGCCATTCATCTCCAGGAATGCCCGCGCCGACACATCCGACAGCCCTGCAGCCACCTCAAAGCGACTGATCCCAGAGAAAAGCTGGCCTTCTTCCTTAAACTCAATCAGAGGTGGCTCATAGACTGCACACAGATCCACCTCTCCCACTGCATCCACATCAAGAGCAGTTGTAATTTCAGAAGCCACCCCCTGAAAAAACTCTGGCCACCGATTCGGGATCTCAATGCCAACCGTGGTGGCAGGAGCTGAAAAAATCGGGATCCGAACCTCTCTCTGAATCCTTTGACTGCAACCTGTAGCTAAGCTCACTGCCTCTATCGGATCCAGACGAAGAACCGTTCCGTCCTCAGTAACCGCAACCTCTTGCCACTCGGTAATCGTCCCCTGCTTGATGATCTCTCTAGGCAAAGCAGGTCGAATCTGCAACCGTAGTGTCCTGCCCAGATCCTCCAAACTGTTGATGTATACCGGAGGGATCCGTAGACCTGCCCCTTCCAGCACATCCCCTGGATATAGCGTGGTGAGCACCGGATCATTCTGCAGTTCCAGGATCCCTGCTTCTGGATCAAAGCTCAGGATCTTGGAGGCAGCCTCATCTGCCAGGACCTTGACATGGGGCTGCAGCACCACATCTTCCGGCGAGACCGTGAAACTCACCCGAGAAGCTGTCCCAGGATCCGTCAGTAAAGAAGTCCCTGAACGTGAATCAGAGCCAGCACCAGATCTCACCTGGGCCGTGATCGTCTCCATCACCACCTGATCCGCTGTGTAAGTCAGAGAGGGTCCCCGCCCAATGAACTCCCCAGCCTGGTTAAACCACTGGATTTGGTTAGAAATCTCTCGTCCCTGCTCATTGCCAGCTACTGCCGTCAAGACGATCTCTTGTCCCAGAGTCAGGGGGAATCCATCGAGTTCTGCCGCGTTATCAATGACCACCGCCCCCACAGGGATCTCACCTGGATTGAGAGTAGAGGTTGGGATTGGGCGAGGGGTTCTGGAAGGAGCAGGCGTTGGAGAAGATCCAGATGGACTGGGAACTGCCCCTGAGGTGGGAGTCGGACTGGATCCAGAGATCCCTGGGGATTGATTCGGTTGAGGTTGTGGAGACGGATCACCAACGGCAGCCGGATTGCTTGTGGGTTGAGCCCCCCCCTGAGGCGATCCAGAGGGTTGCGGTACTTGAGTTCCTGTGGCTTGAGGGATAGGGGACTGAATGATCTCCGACTGCGGCTGGATCTGAGGAGTCGAGATGTTGGATCCACTGCCCCCGCAACTGCTGAGAAAAACCGTGCAGGCAAACAGCAGGCAGCAGATCCAGGCCAGAGGACGTTTCACAGCTAGCGCACTTAACCAGGCAATCAGACCCACAGCTGATCCTCACCCCTACAGATCACAGCTGACTTCAGGCAAACCTCCAGAATTGGAGATCAGCCTCAAGATCAATAAAACTTTTCCTTAAAGATGCAAAAAGCTTAACACCATGACCAGGAGCTCAGAGAGTCTAGCAGAACACATTCTTCAAAAGAAAACAATCCTTTACATTCAGTGGATCTCAAGCCACTGAATCAGATCCGGTAGAGCGTTTAGAGTCAGGATCCGCTCCGCCAGCAGCTCTAGAGAGTCAACAGATAAAGAGCGGATCCGAGTTTCGACTTCAGCCGGAAGCGAACCCAACTTGAGGTGGAGCAGCTGGAGGAGAAGTTGCGCTTTCCCTTCCTGGATCCCGCGTTGTTCTCCCCGTTGCTCCCCGATCTGGATCCCGCGTTGCTCCCCGATCTGAATCCCGCGT
>JAAUUJ010000248.1 GCA_012030715.1 Synechococcaceae cyanobacterium SM2_3_1
CAGCACATTGACTACTCTTCCTCTTCTTCGGAATCAGTTTCTTCAAACCCTAACCAGAAAAGCAGCACATCCTCAACTTCTACCATTGCTCAGATGTCAAACTACCCAACTTGCGTAAAAGCTTTGCATGAGGAATTGTAATTACGTTTTGTGCGTCAAAGGCTCCTTCTCGAAGGAACTTAACTTTGATTTGCACCTCAAATCTTGAACCGCGCGGACTTGTTGTATGTGGAATTAGAGTTGCTAATGCACGGTCTTGATTGAGAGCAGGAATACTGATTACCAGACATGGTCTAACTTTCGCTACATAACCCAGATCAACTAGCCAAACTTCTCCACGCTCAGGACTACTCATATCGAGCTTCTTGCTCATCTAACTCTAGAAAAAGCCCCTCAGCATTCAGAACTAAATCTTCATCAGACAAGGGTGGAAAATCTAAGTAAATTGTCCTCTTTAGAATCTCTAACACCAAATCTAACCGCTCTGAGTCTGTCAAGCGGTCAAAGGTATTTAAAAGTTCTTGCACTAAAGCAGTCATAGCTGTTTCTCTGTATCTGCTGATAGGATAACACAGGTCTAGCTCTGCATTGAGCTTACAGGCTTCTCCGTGAAACTCGGTATTACCTCAGCAACTCGCTCCTGCAACGTTCGACCGCCTAGAGCTAATAAGTCCAATCGCTTGAACCTGAAATGTTGTGCGTCTACCTACTGTGCAAAACACGCCTTGTTTGAAGTCAATAAATCCCAAATTATCTGTGGTGGTAATCTGTGGGCTACCCGTTGATGGGTTGTCGCTATCGACCCTTGTTGTGATTTGCAACTCCACTTGCTCGGCAGGCGTAAACCCATTCCCAGTAATTCGCAAAACTCGGTTCTCCAGTCGGCCAACGCCAAACTCTATTGCAACGCTGATGAAGACAGATGGTGTTGGTTGCGGCGTTGGTTGCGGTTGTGGTGTTGGTTGTGGACGCGCCGACACAGTAATGGTGTCCAATGTCTTGCTCAGTGAAACGAAGCCGTTATTCGAGATACCAGAGCGACTAACGACAAACTGCCAAGTACCGGGTCCAAGTTGAGTCGGTGTGAAGTCGCCACCGGAACTATTCAAGTTATCAGATGACCCCGTTGCATTTCCATTTAGGTAATATGCGATGAACGTTCGCCAGGTAATACCTCCACTTGCATTCAAGCGGATTACTGGTTCAAATGGCTCTTCACCGGATCGACTCCCGACTATTTGGGCTTCCAGAGTTATCGGCGTGAGGTTTCGCAATGTCTGAATTATGGTTCGCATTGATGCTGGTCTTTCCCTCCTCGTTACAAGAAGGCTGACCATACTCAACCGCGTGGTTCGCGGTCCGCCGTAGCCAGCGACCTCTGCTGATCCTTGTGGGATGCCGACAAAATCACCTATTTCTTTTAGTGTATTCATGATTCTGTCCTACTGTAGTGCAACGAGAATTGGGATTAAGTCCTGACCTTCATCTAAGGGGCACAATGCTTTACCAATGACTGAACCGAATGCCTTTAGGGGATCATTCGCTTTCATTGCATGGCCCAAAGTAGGAGAAGTCGTCAATAAATCACCTATCTCGATCGCCCCATAACTTGCATCCACTTTGCAGTACACCTTGCCCATCAAAGCGATCGGCATTCGGTTGTTAGAGGATTCTTGCTTATCCAAAATTAGTCCAGGTTTGTAGTTACCTGCACCAGAAATCACTCCAGCAACACGTTTATCGTAAGCTCTATCACTGGGTCGTAAGGCACCTTCAGAGTCAATCACCATAACGGTTCCTGGCTCAACCTGCTCAATGCAGATAATATCAAAGTCTTCTGCACAGTCAGCATTTGCAAGCACGATATCATCACCAACGGTGAGCTTTTTAGACACCCAAACACTCCCATCAAAAAAGCCAGCGTGTCCTACATTGCCCTCCTTCTTTGCAAAAATAGCTGCTCCGGTACCATCAGGATTGAGGTTGTAGGCAGCGATCGCTGCTGTCGCAGTTGATTTTGTCTCGGCGTGAATCCCTTCGTTAGTTTCACTGGTTCCCCATACACCCACACCATTATCACTTTTCCCCACTGTCCCAGTACCGCCTGTTTTGTGTTCACCCCATACTCCTGCACCACCCGTTGTGCTAGCGGTCTCGCCATAAACGCCCATCCAGGTCTGGCTCTTACCGATCACGCCCGGACCCACTGCTTCTCCCATCACTCCTGCGCCACCCGTTGTGCTTTTGGAGTTTCCGTAAACTCCCATCCAAGTTTTACTTGTACCCCAAACACCAGTACCGTCACTCTGTCCAAATACTCCTGGTCCAGCTTCTGGGGTGTGGTTTTCACTCACGCCAACCACCGCTCCATGTCCTGGTGCATAAGTCACACCACGTACACCATTAAATAGATTACTTTCTCCATAAATTCCACCGTTGTAATTTTCTACTCCAGAAGGTGTAGTTGTTCTGACGATGATGGGATCATTTTGATAGGAAGGCATAAATCTCTCCGTATGTTAATAGCGATCTGGAACAATCTCTCGGCTTCGCCCCAACCGAAGACTATGCGGCATAACCAGTAATTAAACTGCAATGGGATCCCTCCATGCACATTTATCACTTAATTTGTAAAGATAAACAGCAAAAAGATCTATGTATCACCTAGAATGACTGAATAATATCTGAAAAGGACTGTCAGGTCAAATAATATTAGGTTTGATTAAGTTCATGGAGGTGTCGGATAACATACGGTTTGTAAAGATATACAGCATGGATCCTGATGAGCAGTTTCCCTTAGGTTAACCCCAGGTTTGACATGGAAAAAGCCCGCTCTGAAAACATGCGATCAGTCGCCGATGACGCCAACGAAGTCGCTCCCATCTCAAAAGCAATTCAGACGGGGGACAAGAATGACTTACGCTCGGAATGAAAAAAAGCCGGATCCGGATCCTGTACCTGTCTTGGCAAGATAGATCGCCCTTGTAATTTTTACCCGTGTACCTTCTTCGAGCTCCAAAGGCTCTTCAGGATACAAAACCCCCTTTTCAAATATAGCTGCTATAGTCTGGCTCATAATTTTTCCTGCAACATACCTTCAAGAATGACAACTATCAATCCAGGATCGCAGGGCCCGCAGTTGTGGGGTCTTCTTGAGTTGATGGGTTTGCATCCGCTCTAGAACGTCCTCCAGGATCTGTACAGCCTCCACAATAAATGGCCCTTTGTTGAGCATGACGCATTCGGCACGCTCCGCCATGGCAGCATCGGTGATCTCAGCGCGGGAGGGGATCCCTTTCTTGGCCAGGGTTTCCAGGACCTGCGTGGCCCAGATCACAGGCACATGGGCGGCTTCACAGATCCAGAGAATTTCCTCCTGCATCTCCGCTAGACGCTGATAGGTAATCTCCACCGCCAGATCCCCCCGAGCAATCATCACCCCAAAGGGTTGCTGTCCCGCTGCCTGGATAATCATTTCCGGTAAATTGCGGATCGCCTCCTGGGTTTCAATTTTGGCCACCAGAGCGATGGCGTTGGCCTCAGATCCGCGCAATCGTTGTAACTCCTGCTGCAGCAGTTCAATATCCTGGGCAGTTTGCACAAATGAGTAACCAATAATATCCGCATGGGCTGCCACAAAAGGCAGATGTTGATAATCCTCTGGCGTGAGCGGGGAGGTGTGGATCACGGTATCTGGAAAGTTCAATCCATGCCCAGATCGGAGTTTGCCGCCCTTGGGAGCTACATGCCTGACTTGTAACACTAGACCCTCTGCCTGCTTTTCCACTACGTCGGTCCCGATCCGCCCATCATCGATCCACACCTGGGCTCCCACCTGTACCTGATCAAAGATGTCGGGCATGCTGCACTGGGCTCGGAATGGCAGGGTTGAGGACACCCGATCAGGGGCATCTCGGCTGAGGAGGATCTGATCCCCAGAGAACAGGCGGCGAGCATGGGGTTTCACAACCGCAAGCAAACGGGGTTTTGGCCCCCCCAGATCCATACAAATTTTGCAGGACTGCTGGGTTTCAACCTCCACCTGGCGCACATTTCGGATCATTTGCTCCCAGATTTCTGGGGAGTCATGGGCACAGTTGATGCGTACACACTCCACATGCTGGGTGAGCAATTGCCGTAAAAGGGTCTGATCCGTAGCGGTCTCGGTTGGCAGCGTGACCATGATACGAACACGGCGAGAGGGAGACGCGGTTCCCAGGAGGGTATCCGCCTGTTGTTGCAGCAGTTGATCCCCATGAAAGAAGGCCTCTAAAGGGGATGGGGCGGCAAGTCCCTGGAGGGAAGGTGACAGATCTGGCCCAGGGTGGCAATCACGGCATCCAGGCT
>JAAUUJ010000062.1 GCA_012030715.1 Synechococcaceae cyanobacterium SM2_3_1
TCCAGATTGGCAGCCATGCCTGCAGTTGACCAGGCTCCCCAGTTGATACTCAGACTGGCTAAGCCCTGCTGATGGCGGTAGCTCGATAACCCATCCATAAAGGCATTGGCTGCGGCATAGTTCCCCTGGCCTGCAGATCCCATCAATGCCGCCACCGAGGAGAACCAAACACAGAAATCCAGCGGTAGATCCTGACTGAGCTGGTGCAGATTCCAGCTGCCTGCCACTTTCGGGGCCAGCACTTGCCAGAAGTCTGACCACTCCAGTTGTTGCAGAGTGCCATCTTTAAGCACCCCCGCAGCATGAATGATCCCGCAGATTGGAGGAAGGGAAGACTCGATCCTGGTGAAGATAGCCTGCAGATCCTGAAGCCGAGTCGCATCGGCCTGAGCCACCACAACCTCAACACCCTGTTGAGTTAGGGAGTCAATCTCTCTTTGAGCCTCTACTGACGGAGAGCGACGCCCCAGCAGGAGCAAGTGTCTGGCCCCCCATTGCACCAATTGACGCGCCAGTGATAGACCTAAAGAGCCCAGTCCTCCAGTGATCAGGTAGGTGGCATCTGCTTTGAGATCCAAGTCAGGACTGGTGGAAGGTGGATTGAAAGCAGAACGGACCAGGCGGGCTACATAGCGGGTTTGATCTCGATATGCCAGCTGATCCTCCTGCAGATCATGAGCTGTCAGTTCTGTGAGCATCTGTGTCGCTGAGAGTTGGGGATCATTGTCAGGATCAAGATCCAGCAGGCCTCCCCACTGGAAAGGAAACTCAGAAGCAATAACTCGCCCCAATCCCCAGAGTGGAGTCTGTCCCACCTGTACATCTGAACGGGTCCCCACAGGTTGAGATCCAGAGCTGACCAGCCACAGGCGAGTGGATCCGGCGAGGGAAGTTCTTTGCAGGGCCTTCACAAGGTTGAGAACGCTGCCGCACCCCATGCGCATCAGGGCTTCCCAATCTGGTGGATCCAGGGGATCGGAAGATGGGGATGGAATGTCAAGATTCCAGAGATGAACAATGCAACAGGGCTGCGTGATTGTCGCGGCCATCTCCTGGAAAAATCGCTCAAAGTCCGATGTGAGAGCTGGATTGATCTGATAGGTATCAACAGCCAGCTTTTGCAAAGATTCCCCAGGGTGAATTACCACACAGGTATGTCCGTGGGTCTGCAACCGTAGTGCCAGTATTTGCCCAACTCCCACACGATCTGCAAAGATCAACCAGGTTTTTGGATCTGCGTTTGCAGCAGTGCTGATCGAAGGCTGAGGCTGCCACTCAATCTGGTAAAACCAATCAGCAAGGCGATCCACCTGTTGCTGGGATTGGTGTTGACGGATCAGGGCCTGCAGAATTTCGGGTAGAGCCTGTTGGCCCTCTAACGAGAGATAGGAGGGTTGGAGCAGTTGGGTTAGTTGATCTAACGCCCCCTGATCCAGAAGCTGGGTGATCTGGGTGCTTTTAGTTTGAGGTTGCGGAGAAATATCTGCTTGCCTGACCTGGGAACTGGGAAGGTCGATCCAGAAGCGCTGTCGCTGGAAAGGATAAGTGGGGAGATCCATCAGCTTGCGACAGCCGTAGCCTTTGTAGAATGCCGACCAATCAATGCGGATCCCCGACACATAGAGATGGCTGAGGCTTTGCAGGATCTGAGCCCAATCCGATTGCCCGGGTCGTAGACTGGGGAGCCAAACTCCCTGATCTTCCGTCAAACATTGCCGTCCCATTCCCAGCAGGATCGGTTTCGGTCCCACCTCCAGATAGATCCCCACTCCCTGTTGCTGTAAGGCTTGCATTCCCTGAGCAAATTTCACCGGCTGGCGCACATGGTTCACCCAGTATTCGGGGGTGGCAATCTTCTGCCTGGCCAGTTCACCCGTGACGTTAGAGATGATCGGGATCTGCGGAGCAGCAAACTTTATCTGACGGGCAATCTGTTCAAACTGCTTCAGGATCGGATCCATCAACGGTGAGTGAAATCCCTGCGATACCTCAAGCTGTTTAACCTTGATCCCCCTAGACTCCAGAGCCGTCGCTACCGCTTTCACAGCCTGCCGTTCTCCAGAGAAAACCACGCTCTCCAGTCCGTTGTAAGCGGCAATCGCCACCTGATCTGGATATCCAGCAATGGCAGCTTCAACAGTTTCTGGATCCGCCAGCACTGACACCATCGCCCCCTCTGAGGAAAGAGCTTGCATCAACCGCGCCCGTTCTGCAATTAACTTCAGACCATCTTCGAGACTGAACACTCCGGCAATGCAAGCGGCGACATATTCTCCGACACTGTGACCCATGAGGATCTGGGGTTGGATTCCCCAACTGATCCACACCTGAGCCAGGCTGTACTCCAGAGCAAATAAAGCGGGCTGGGTATAGGCGGTCTGATCGATGGGTGAAGCATCCTCACTTGAAAAGAGTACCTTCAGAAGTGGCTGATCCAGATAAGCATCCAGGATCTGAGCACACTGATCTAACACCCGCTTAAAGGTGGGCTGAGTTTCATAGAGTTTTCTTCCCATGCCCACGTACTGAGATCCCTGCCCCGTGAATAGAAACGCAATTCGAGGAGGGGATCCCTGAACTCGACCGCTGGTAACTAAAGAGGTCTCAGACCCTGTCAACCCCTCCTGCAGTGCTGCAGCCATGCCCTCAAGATCCTCTGCCACCATTGTCATCCGATGGATGAAGTGGGATCGTCCGGTGTTGGCAGTCAAACAAATATCCCCCAGATCTAGCTCTGTGTGACGAAGAAAAGCTACATACTTGTGAGCCAGATCTTTCAGCGCTTCTGGAGTTTTGGCAGACAGCGTCAGCAGGTGGAGAGGATGTTCAACCTTAGAAGAGAGCCGAGGTGCAGCGGCAGGAGCTTCCTGGATCACCACATGAGCATTGGTGCCGCTGAAGCCGAAGGAACTGATCCCGGCCACACGAGGTTTCTCTCCCCGTGGCCATACCTGGGACTCCTGCACCACCTGCAAGGGCAGTTCATCCCACGGAATATGCGGATTGGGGGTCTGAAAGTGCAGATGGGCTGGCATCTGTTCATGCTGCAGGGCCAGGATCACCTTGATTAACCCCGCAATCCCCGCTGCCGCCTCGGAATGCCCAATGTTGGTTTTGATCGATCCCACCCACAGGGGATGCTCAGAATGATTGTGGCTGGAGGCAAACACACTTCCCAGCGCCCCCAGCTCAATGGGATCTCCCAGTGCCGTACCCGTGCCATGAGCCTCAATGTAGTCCACCAGCGCTGGATCCACCTTGCCATTGGCCAGAGCTTGCCGGATCACCGCCTCCTGAGCCGGACCGTTGGGAACCGTTAATCCCCCACTAGGACCATCCTGATTCACTGCCGATCCGCGGATCAAGGCCAGGATCGGATCGCCATCCCGCTGGGCATCCGAGAGCCGCTTTAGGAGCACCACCCCACAGCCTTCACTGCGACCATAGCCGTCAGCAGCGGCATCAAAGGTTTTGCAGCGGCCATCAGCCGAAAGCATGTGGGCTTTGCTGAAGTTCACAGTAACCGCTGGCGAAAGCAGGACATTGACACCTCCAGCAAGGGCCAGATGACATTCCTTCTGCCGCAGGCTCTGACAGGCCAGGTGCAACGCCACCAGTGAGGAGGAACAGGCTGTATCCACCGCCAAGCTCGGTCCCTGAGTCCCCAGGAAATAGGAGATGCGGCCCGCCGCTACACTATGGGTGTTACCCGTGCCCACATAAGCATCGATCTGGCTCAGATCTCCACCGACAATCATCTGACCCCCCAGATAGTCAGAGTAGTCGTGGCTGCTGATGCCAATAAATACCCCTGTCAAGCTCCTCTCCAGGGTTTCTGGAGCCATCCCAGCCTGTTCCAGAGCTTGCCAGCTGACCTCCAGCAGGAGACGTTGCTGCGGATCCAGGGTCAGGGCCTCACGGGGAGAAATACCAAAAAAGGCAGGGTCAAATCGATCAATCCCATCCAGAAATCCCCCAGCACGGGTGTAGGTTTTGCCAGGGGCAGCGGGATCCGGGTCATAATAGCGAGAAAGATCCCAGCGGCCAGGAGGAACTTCACGAATCGCATCCTCTGCCTGAGATAGCAGTCTCCAGCAGGACTGAGGGTCAGGGGCGGCGGGAAAACGACATCCCATACCAATAATGGCAATCGGCTCTGTATACTGTTGCTCTACAGCTGCCAGTTTGGACTGAAGTTTCTCCAGCTTGATCAGGGCAGTCTCCATCAAGGACTTATAGTCGCCGACGCCCGAATTCTGACTCATCTGATCCCTCTCACAGGTCTATGGATCTCAGAAGGCTAACAAACAACTTGCCCACCATTTGATCCGAACTGCTCTCCTCAGCTTACCTTACCTGAAAATTGGACTCTTTTTCAGCACAGGTTAACCCAAAAGGTTTGCTTGGGATAGATAGAGATCAAGTGCGTTTGAGAAAACAAGAAGAACCTGATCCCAGCTATGCATATCCCCAAAACTCGTTCAGGGGATCAAGTCTTCTAGTAATGATAGAAGCATTATCCAGGATTTCAGGAAGAAGCTTAGGAGAACGAGGCTGAACCAGATCACGGAAATCAAGCTTGTCTGACAGTTCCAACCCTAAATAACTCAGAATTGTCTGTATTGTATCATTAGGATGCTTACAGAGATCCTCATATCTAACCAATACATAGTCTGAGGTTGATAAACTAGACAGACTGTAAAGATAACGTTCTTGACTCCAGGTACTGATTGAGGTTAAGAGGCGCCAGCCCAGAGGCTTAGAGAAGAAAAGCTTACCCAATGAAGTGGCTAGAGGAGAACTGTGAACCCGTTCATGCTGACGCCAAATATATGAATAGACAGCAGTTTCCTTAGAGTAATAAAACCGCCAGAATTTAAGTTGTGAATTCAGTACATGAAGAGGATCACGAGCAATAAGAATTAATTTGGCATTTGGAAAGCAAGATTTTATATCCGAAACCGAAACAAAATCAGGAGGATTTTTAAGTATTATTGGCTTGGCTTTATCAGGGGAGACAAACTGAATCTTTCTAAAGATTTGATCAGCTAAGAGGAAATTCTCCTTCTTAAATCGTATCGGATATCCAGCATTCTGCAAAATCATGCCATATTCATAAGGATTATAGGATGAGACCTGGATATCATCAACGATCCGATCAGAGATTCCTGAAGATCGAAGCTTCTGATCCAGTTCATCTTTAATCATTTCAACTTTTTTATTCAGATGATTATGCAAAAGATTGCCATAGGTGTAAACATCATAGACTGAAACAAAAATTAAATTGCCCTGTCTTAACCAATAGCTCCTGCAATATCGTAGTGCCAGAACGCATTGGACCAATCAGAAAAATAGGATTATAAGTCACTGAATCCAGTAGGTGCAGATGCTCAGAATCCATATCGGAATAGTACTTGTTAGAAGTTAAGGTTCTGCTCATAAGGCCTTAGAACTTATTGTGTGAAGGAATACACTCTGTGTAAAGATTCTCAGAAGCCACATTAGAAAGCTACCTAGACTAGCAAGACAAGCTGAAGCCAACAGTTCAGGCTAGTAAGGAGAAAATGTAATTTCCACCCGTACCCTACCATTGGATGAGGAAGAGAGAAAGTGCTTTTTCTAGCAGTACATAATTCCTTTGACAAACAAACTTATGCGATAGATTTAGACTCTGAGCTAAAACTCTGAGCTAGATATGTTAGCTATCCTGAAATAAACGCTATTTTAATATTGGTCGTATCCCCAAAACTGCTTGAGAGGGGTAAAACGTTGTGAAATAGAAGCAGCATTACTAGAGATCTCTGGAAGAAGTTTGGTAGGATGAGATTCAATAAAATCTTGGAAATTCAGATCCTGTTGATTATCAAGACATAAGTAGTCCAGGATCCTAGTGATGGTTTCATCAGGGTATTGACAAAGTTCCTCATATTTAACCAAGATGTAATCAGATGGATCCAGATTAACAAGACTCTTAAGATAAGGCTGTTGAAACAATGAGTTAATCCAGGTCAAATACCTCCATCCTAATGGTGGAGATAAAAGTAAGTTTCCAAAAGTTTTAGCAAGGGGAATGCTATTGATCTGCTTATGCATTCTCCAAACATAGGAAAACGAAGAGGTGTCTTCTGACAGAAAAAGTCGCCAATATTTGACCTGTGAATTAATAATATGAACCGGATCACGAGCAATCAAAATAATCTTTGCTTCAGGAAGACAGGACTTAATGTCTGCAACAGAGACAAAGTCAGCTGGATTTTTTAGCAGCAAAGGTTTTTCTGGATTAGAAGCAGTAAATTGAATCTTCCGAAAAATTTCGTCTGCCAGATCAAATTGATCTTTACAAAACTGTAATTGATAGCCAGCATTTTGCATGACCATACCATATTCATAGGGACTTCGAGCACGGAATTTTGCACTATCAACTACACGGTTTGAGATCTCAGAAGCCTCAATCTTATCATCTATTTCTTGGATGATTTCCTTTTCAGAGCTATTAAGAAAGTTGTCTAATATATTGCCATAAGCAAGCACATGATAACCAGAAAAACAGTTGAATAAATCGGTTCTCACCAGCATCTCTTGCAGAACTGTAGTTCCTGATCGCATGAGTCCAATAATGAATACAGGCTGGTACTTTACATCCTTGAGAAGATGTAAATGCTGTTCATCAGTATCAGAATAGTAACCGTTTCTAGTTAGAGTGTTTCGCATAAGATCCCCAAGATATAGGATAATATAATCGGCGACATTGTATCACATATTTGAAATTCATTTGAGAATGTATCCCATTGATCATTCAGCCCTCAGTCACTTGGCCTAAATATAGCAATCAGCATCAGATGGAAGACGCAAGCAGGGTCAAGTCCCTATCTATCAAGCAGGGCAACCTTACAGATCTCATGAATCATGTCTGATTGCTATAATTCTTTATCTTACTGGCAACATATTTAACGGAGATGTCATCCAATACGATATTGAAATGGTGAGCAGGCACTGTAACAGTCTCGACTCCCTTAGCTGCATATTGACTCCACCCAGCATCAGGGAAAAGTGATCTAAACCCAGGCTCTTTTTCTGCCAAAAATAGAAGGATCTTACCAGGGTATGGTGCATAGGGTTGCTTAGATCGATAATTTCTGACAGCCCATCTCTGATATTTGAAATATCTGTTTAGATCGGGGAGGATCTTAGTTCTGAAAAGCTGGCGTGCCTTTCTGATTTCGTTTTGCTTAAGGTCAAGTGATGATGCCTCCACTGTAAACGAAGAAAAATCTGAATACTTTAGGAGCATGAGCCAAATTCTTCGATAAGCAAGCACTAAAGTGGATATGATGCGAGAAAAAGGATAAGGACTCTTTGGTCCTCTGGCAACAGTATCGATCACAATAAACGCTGCAACAGTTTCTCCCTGATCGGTAAGTTGTCGCACAATCTCATGGGCCAGAAAGGATCCCGCACAATAACCACCAATAAAGTATGGCCCATTTGACTGAATTGTCCTCATTTCTGATATGCAACGCGAAGCAATTTCTTCGAATGATTGGTATGATTGGTAATCATCGGATTTCACTTCAATTCTAAGTGCATAGAATGGGTAATCATCACCAAGTAAAGTCGCAAGTCTTCTGAATATATTAGGATCATTGAATAGTGGAGTGGCAAGAAAAAGAGGGGGGTTATTCCCTTTTGTTTGCATAGGGATGACCAGGGAACTAGAAGCCTCTCCTGTTGAGAGATATTTGGCAAGATCTTCGATATTTCGATATGAGCCAAAGTCAGACAAGGATAACTTTTTCCCGAACTCACCTTGAATTTGATTTAGTATCTTTAATGATAGAATCGAACTACCTCCAAGATCAAAAAAGCCCTCATGGACACCGATCTTTTCTACTCCAAACACATTTTCCCAAATTCGAACTAGTTTTTGCTCAGTTTCATTTCTGGGAGCAACATATAATCTTTTCTCATTCTTGGTCTTAACATCCTTCTCTAACGAAAATTTAACTTTTGCTTCTATTTCTGATACTAAAGAGTTAGCTTCAGACGGAAGCAGACTCAAAACAGCTATAAAGTCAGCTGCAATTTTACTTATTGCTTCTTCTGAAAAGCAAACAGATTTATATTCAATTGATCCTTTTAATATCTCTCCTTCTTCCCACATCTGAAGGTAAAGGTCAAAGTTAGATTTACCGTTATGCACACTTAAACGAGTTACAGCAAGATCCACTTGATTGACTAAAGGATACTCAAGAGCTGTTTGAAGTGCAAAAGCAGCTCGTGTCAAGCTAACTCGACTTAGTCCCGGCAACTCAGCAAGTTGTTGTAAAGGTAGATCTTGATACTTACTAACAGATGCAACAACATCCCTTACCTGATGAAGGAGATCTGGAAACTGTAGATTGCCTGCAATATTGATCCGTAATGGCAATACATTATTAAAGAAGCCAATAAGGTTCTCTAACTCAGGCTGACTTCGTCCCGCAAAGGGAGAACTGATGATAATATCTTCCTGATCAGAATAGTAGTGAAAGAGGATTCCCAATGCAGTAAATAAAGTTACGTATAAGGTGACACTCTGCTGTTGACTCAGTCTCTTTAGTTGATCAGTGAGCTCTCTACTCAAGCTAAAATACTTCTGGTCACCTCGATAACTATGATCTAAAGTTTCACTATGATTAACAGGCAGGTTTAGAGTTCGAGCTTGAACGTTAAATTGATCTTTCCAGTAATCCAAAAGCGATTCAAGAGCCAGCCCTTTCAGAGTTTGTTTTTGCCATACACAATAGTCTGCATATTGAATAGGTAGCTCAGGAAGTAACGACTGTTCTTGATTCAACAAAGCTGCATATAGATAACTCAGTTCTCTGAATAGGATACCTAATGACCAATAATCAGCAATGATATGGTGAAAAACAAACCCAATAACATATCGTTCTGGGGCCAAGCGAATTAGTTTAACCCTCATAAGATCTGGATCTGAGAGGCTAAATTGACTTTCACTCTCTTTAACAATGATTTTAAGAGCTTCTGACTCGAGATTGTCTACAGTCTCTTGACTCAAGTCAATAGCTAACAATGGGCTCTTTATTTCATTTTCCAAGATCTTTTGTCTTGGGCCTTTTAAGTCACTGTTTTCTACATCTTCATTTTTGGAATCACCAGAGGTGTCACTTTCTAGAAAACAGGTTCTCAGTATTTCATGTCGATGTATAATCTCAATCAGACTTTTCTCTAGAATCTCTTGATTAACTGGACCCTCAATCCTGAAAGCAATAGGAATATTGTAAACTGTACTGTCTGACCCTGACTTGATAAGATCCCATAGTCGTTCCTGCCCAAAAGAGAGTGGAACTATTGAACTATACTCTTGCTTCTGTAACGGATTAACTGCACTTAAAAATCGTTGTTTGAGGCGATCTAGCAACACTGCCTTATGCTCTCGAAGCGCCTCAATGAGTTCGTCTGTAAGAGCATTCTCTGGAGCATCGATATCAAGTTGATCTCCATCAATTGCAAGCTTGATATCGCGTTTAGATAACTCGAGTAGCAGTTGTTGTAGTGTCATAGCTTCAGGCGTTTCCGTGCTCCGCTTGTCTGTGTACTTGGAGACTCTGGTACAGACTTATCTGCATCTGTAGCCCTAGCCTCGCTCAATAATGATTGTTCCATGATTCGATCCACAAGCTCACCAAGGCTGGGATTACTCATCAGCTGATCAATCGATATATCCACTCTTAGGTCAGTTCTGACCCGATTTCTAAGCTCGACCGAGGTAAGCGAGTCCATCCCCAGATCAATTAGCCTACGATTCAGCTCAAGTTTTTCGGTTGTACGCAGTCCTAAGACCTTAGTAACAGCAGACCGTACGTAGGATATCAGATAGTCTCGCTGTTGATCTAGAGGAATTTCGGTTAGCGACTGACTAACGCTCTCTAGAACCTGTTTGGGCCTTTGCTCTGATTCAGGCAGTTGGGTGAAATCCTCTAAGTAGGTGGTCCCTGCTCTGCCTTGGAGATACCGCGACCAATCAAGTGAGACAACCCCGACCTGAGGATCATGACTTTGGAGTAATGCCTCAAACACCTCCATGCCTTGTTCAGGGGAAAAACTCTGAATCCCCTTGGATGCCAACCGCCCAATCACTTGCTGCTCAACAGCTGCCCCGATCTGTCCCCAAGCCCCCCAGTTAATACTCAACCCAGGTAGTCCCTGAGCTTGTCGCCAATGGGCTAAGACATCCATAAATGTGTTGGCTGCTGAGTGGTTTGCCTGACCAGAGGATCCTAGCAGTGCGGCTGTTGAGGAAAAGAGCACAAAAAAGTCCAGGGGATCACCTTTCGTGAGTGCGTGTAGATTCCAGGCTCCCTGTACCTTCGGCGCAAAAACCTTGGCGAAGCTTTCCCAGTTTTGCTGTTGGAGTACCGCATCTGAGAGCAGTCCTGCCGCATGGATGATCCCCCTCAGGGGGGGCAGAGTGGAGGTGATCTGCGACAAAGCTTGCTGGACTTGCTCAGGATTCGACACATCCGCTTGGATCACGACAATCTCTGTCCCTGATGCAGACAATTGCTCTAATTTTTGCTGGATCTGAGCACTATCAGCAGCTCGCCGTGACATCAATGCGATCTGCTTGGCTCCCTGTTTGGCCATCCACTCTGCTACCAAGAGCCCCAATGCTCCTAATCCCCCTGTAATGAGATAGGTCCCATCAGTCCGGAGCTGCCCTTGAGAAAGTTCGACAGATGGATGCGTTACCACAATCTTGCCGATATGCTTGGCCTGTTGCATGTACCGGAAAGCATCAATGATTTCGGAAAGAGGAAAAACTTTCTTGGGCACTGGGTTGAGTGGACCAGTCTCAAACAAACTGATGAGTTGTTGCAGCATCGCTCCAATCAACTGAGGATCTTGTTGGCTTAATTGAAGCAGATCTACGTAGGAGTAGGTTATGTCGGGTCTGATGGCTCTAACCTGCTCTTCGTCCCAGATATCTCGTTTAGCAATTTCTATAAAACGACCTCGAGCTGCCAGAACAGATAAACTCTTGGCAACAAACTCTCCAGAGGTCAGGGAGTTGAGTACGACATTAACCCCTTGCCCCTCTGTAAGACTCATGATCTCCTCAGCAAAGGCTATCGTGCGGGAGTTCATGATATGTTCTACACCTTGAGAACGAAGAAATTCCCACTTTCGTGGACTTGCTGTAGCAAAAACTTCTGCCCCAGCCATTTGAGCTATCTGCACTGCTGCTAATCCTGTGCCTCCGGCGGCTGCATGGATGAGGACTCGCTCACCTGGTTGGATCTGAGTGACTTGTTGTAAACAATAGAAAGCAGTTAGAAAATTGGCGGGGATACTTGCAGCTTCCTCAAAACTTAACTGTTTCGGCTTATGAGTGATAGTTGAAGCTTTGACTGTAACAAATTTGCTGAAACTAGCTGGGGCTAGCGCAATAACACCATCTCCAATTTTGAAATTATCAACTCCCGCACCGACAGCCGAGATTTCTCCAGAGCACTCTACGCCAAACCAACCTCGTGAAAAAGGCAAAACACCTAATCCATCCAAGACATCGAGGAAATTAAGTCCTGTGGCACGGACACGGATCTCCACTTCTCCGGCTTGTGGCGGGACGTTGTTCCATAGCCCCCGATATAGATTCTCCAGGGTTCCCCGCTCCGAGATCTGCAGCTGATAAGACTCCCCTGCTGGGATCTCCAGTGAGTTGGGATCTTTTCCTTCCTGGAGTTGGTAACGTTGCAACCTGGCAACCTGTCTTTCTCGATGTCGGAAAGCTACCTGCTCTTCTGTATCTCCTGCCCAGATCTCTGCAAACAATGTCTCAACTTCCCCATTCCGGATCTTGGGATCCAGATCAATACGCACACAACGAAACTCAGGATGCTCCAAGCTGATGACTTTGCCCATACCCCATAAAGGAGACTGCACAACACCAGGAACATCAGCAGCATCTTCCCCTTCCGGTACAGGTTGAGCACCCCGAGTCACCAACCAGAGTCGAGGTGGATCTGCATCTGCCACTTGATTCAGTGCCTGCACTAAAAACAATACACTTCCACAGAGTAATTTTTCTGTCGCTTCAAGATCGCTAGTTGCTGTCAACTCATGGGTAGATGGTGCATCCAAACTCCAGCAGTGAACCACCCCTTTAATCTTTTGGTCACTCTCAAAGATCTGCAGGTAATTCTCCTGGCAAGCAGGATCAATTTCAAACTGATTTTCCCCCAAAATTTTGAAAGCATTCCCGTACCTGACCAGCGTACAAGTCTCACCAATGGATTGGAGTCGGTTAGCTAATTCTGACCCCAATGTCTGCGTATCTACAAAAATGAGCCAATGTCCTGATGACTGATCTATTCCAGTTTTCTCTTGTTCTTGAGTTTGAGCCACAACAATTGATTGCGGAAACAATGTATCTCCAGATAGCTCCAGAGTCTCCACCCCTAAAAACCCCTGCTCAGACAGTACCTGCTTCCACTGGTTAGATCTTAATAGAGGGTAATCTGCTCGCAACGGATCGTGATTAGCAAACCGCCACCAACCTTCCTGCAGGCCAAAAATCAGATCGATCCAGCGCCGCCGCTCTGTTCCCTCCAACAGGATCATTTCTCCCCCTGGCGCTAAGAGCTGTTGAATATGACGTAAGCCTTTCTGTAAATCTTGGGTGGCATGAATCACATTGGCTGCAATCACAATGTCATAGCCATGAAGCTGAAAACCTTGAGACTGTGGATCCTGCTCAATATTGAGGGTCTGATATGACACAAAAGAATAGTCTTTAAACTTCTCCTGGGCTTTGCCCATAAAGAGAGAACCAATATCTGTGAAGAGATACTCTGTCTGATAGACCACTAAATGGGGTAGGACATAAGCCGTGGTTCCGCCAGTCCCCGCACCAATTTCCAGAATACGCAGGGGTCTACCCCAGGGTGTAGCTCCCAGGGCTTTGCTCACCACCTTCTGCACCAGCTCATTCATCATCTGCATCGTGGGCGAATCCTGATACAAGCGAGCTGCTGTGGTCACATCTGCTTCTGGAAAGAGAAGCTGGACTGGATCACAGTCTCCACGTAGAACTTCTGCCAGCCGAGACCCACATCGTCCCAAAAGGGTTAATTCTGCTTCTGCCTCTGGATATGACTGAGATAGCCTCTCCCAGTCAGCTTGGGGATCTGCTAAAGAAATTGGAGAGATTACTTGCCAGGTATTATTATCTAGCCGTCTCAGGATCCCTGATTCACTCAGCATGTCCAACAATCGTCTTGACAAAGGGTGATGTCGGCTAATAATTCCCAATTGCGATTGAAGTTGATCCAAGGAAAATTGTTGAGAAAGTTGCAGATCCCGGCCCAACTGCTGGAAAGCTTTCACCACATAACATAAACTCAGGTGTTCTAACTCTGCTAAGAGAGTGGATTGATTCACCTCCTGTGCATGCAACTCAGGTAAGAGCTGCTGACGAATATCTGCTGGAGTAGGAATGAAATCTGGAGGGAGGACTATCCCATGCTGAACTTGCTTTCTCCAGGACACCTGATACAGCCAATCCCGCCAAACCTTCTCTGCCTTTGACTGTAAAGAATCGCGACTGGCTTTCTTCAGAGTTAGTCCCTTGATCTGAACCAGCACTTTCCCCTGCAGATCCATGATGTCGATATCAGCCGTCAAACTCTCTGGATGGCTACCTGTCACGGGACGAAGCTGAGCGTGACTCCAGACACTCGTTCCCGCAGCTTGAGTTACATGGATCTGATCAATGGCAAGGGGCAGATAAGTTTCTGCGTTGAGGTTTTCTGGCAGGGCAGCAAAGACAACCTGAAAACATGCGTCCATAAGTACGGGATGTAGCAGATAATCCCCCGCCCCCATCACAAGCGCTGGATCTAATTGCACCTGCCCTAATGCAGATCCATCTGTTCTCCACAACTGCCGTATCGCTTGAAAGTAAGATCCATACTCAATATTTTTCTCAAGACACTGCTGATAATAGGCTGAAACTTCAACTGGGTCAGAAACGCTAGTTTGCAAGGTAAAAAGATCCACAACAGCTGCGTCCTGAAAAGATCTAGACCTCACCACTTGTCCGGAGGCATGTAAACGCCAGGATACTTCCTCGGCCTCTGGGTCGATGAGGCTGTAAATCTGCACGGCAGCTGTATCTGATCTATCCTCTAGAGAAACAAGGATCTGCAGGGTCTGGAATCTATCTGATTGCAGGATCAAGGCTTGTTGAATAATTAGATTCTCAACTCCTAAAGCCTCTTCCTGACATTGAAATGCTTGTCTCCCTGCCGCCAGGATCATTTCTACATAGGCGGTCGCTGGCAAAACAACCTTCTGAAAAACACGGTGATCCCGCAGAAATCCAGGAGACGTTGCACTGATCTGTGACTCAAAAAGCTTATCTTTGTCCTTTAAAACTGCACGCACACGGTGGTGTAGCAACGGATGTAGCAGCTGAGAAGTCCATGTTGCAGTGCGAGAGGAGCTAGATGAAACATCAATCCAAAACCGTTCCCTTTGAAAAGGATAAGTCGGTAGGCCAGAGATCTTGCAACGTGCATAATCTCTATCAAATCCTCTCCAATCAATAGCGATCCCATGTACATAGAGTTGAGCTAAGCTCTGCAGCATCGGTTCCCAATCAGACTGCCCCTGTCTGAGGCTAGGTAGCCAGGAGTAGTCTTCATCCAGAATGCACTGTCTTCCCATGCCTAAAAGGATTGGTTTGGGTCCCACTTCCAGATAGATCCCCACATCCTGGGCTGCCAGAACATGCATTCCCTGGGCAAATCTCACAGGTTGCCGCACATGACTCACCCAATACTCAGGCGTGCAGATCTCTTTCCCTGCTACATCTCCACTCACATTCGAAATCACAGGGATCCGTGGAGCCGCATACTGAATCTGCTCAGCCACCCCTCGAAACTCCGATAGCATCGGATCCATCAAAGGAGAGTGAAATCCTTGAGAGACTTCCAGCGGTTTGACCTTGATCCCTTTAGCTTCCAGATCCCTGGCCATAGCTTCCACTGCCTGTTGTTCCCCAGAAAACACCACACTCTCCGGTCCGTTGTAGGCAGCAATCGAAACCTGATCTGGATATGCCGCAATTGCGGTTTGCACTGTTTCTGGATCCGTCAGCGCCGACACCATTGCTCCATCCGAGGAAAGAGACTGCATCAATCGCGCCCGTTCTGCGATCAATTTCAGACCGTCTTCCAGACTAAAAACTCCCGCCAGACCAGCAGCCACATATTCTCCGACACTGTGACCCATCAGGATCTGAGGCTGGATCCCCCAACTCATCCACAACTGCGCCAAACTATATTCCAGGGCAAACAACGCTGGCTGCGTATAGGTTGTCTCATTCAGAAGGAATGGATCTTCCCCGTAAATCACCTCTAGTAGAGGCTTTTTCAGATACTCATCCAGGATCTGGGCACATTGATCCAGCGACCTTTTGAATGTGGGCTGGGTTTCGTACAACTCTTGACCCATCCCGATGTACTGAGATCCTTGTCCTGTGAACAAAAAGGCAACTTTTTGTTTGAGAAACTCCTTGTTTGCCAATAAAAATTCCTGGGACTTCACTGGCTTGATTAGCCTCAACACCCTCTAGCTTTTCTCTCAGCTCCTGGATTGATCCTGAAACCACCGCTAACCGATGCTCAAATTGGGCTCGACCCGTGTTCATTGAATAGCAAAGATCTCCTAAATGTAGCTCAGGATTCTCGCTCAGATAGCTGCTTGTAGATTTTACCCACTCCTGCAAGGCTCGTTCTGTCTTAGCCGATAGAGTTAGGACATGTTGAGATCTGCTAAGCTCGGACGCGCTCTTTTCAACTACAGGCGCTTCTTCCAACACTACATGGGCATTCACTCCCCCAAACCCAAAAGAACTGATCCCGGCTCTTCGAGGTATCCATTCCCCCCTTTCATTCTTCAGCTGTGGCCAATCCTGGGTTTCTGTAACCAGGTAAAAGGGACTCCCCTCGAGCTTGATCCGTGGATTGAGGCTCTCAAAATTAGCTAGCTTGGGTAGCCGCTTCTGCCTCATTGCCAGAATAACTTTGATCAAACCCGCAATTCCAGCAGCTGATTCGGTATGACCAATATTTGTCTTAACAGCTCCTAACCCACAAAAGGGTTCTGTCGGAGGTTGCTCTTCATACTGTTGAAATAGCTGCGAAAAGGCTCGCCTCAGCCCATTGATCTCAATGGGATCCCCAAGGGGGGTGCCTGTCCCATGCGTCTCAATGTAGGTGACGGTGCTTGGTGATACTCCCGCCTGAATGTAAGCCGCTCGGATCACTTTGGACTGCGAATAGGCGTTCGGAGACGTTAATGTCCGTGCTTTTCCTCCATGGTTGACAGCACTCCCACGGATCAATGCCAGAATCTGATCCCCATCGGTTAACGCTCGCCGCAAAGGTTTGAGCAATACAACACCCGCACCTTCCGCTCGAACATAGCCATTTGCACTAGCATCAAAGGCCCGACATTGCCCCGAAGGTGAGAGCATGCCCAACTTGCTGAAAGAAATAAAGCTGGTAGGAGAGCACAGTACGCTGATCCCCCCCCACCAGTGCCATCTCGCACTCATGCTTACGAAGGGCATCCATCGCCTGATGAATTGCAACTAGCGAGCTAGAACAAGCAGTATCAACGGGCAGGCTAGGCCCATGGAAGTCAAAAATGTAGGAGATGCGATTTGGGATCAGACAGGTATAGGTTCCGGTAGAAGTATGACCTTCAACCTGTGAATCGAATTTCTCTAGAAGCTCCTTATAGTCAAAGTTACACACACCCATCAAGATACCCGTGTTACTTCCCGCCAGATCCAGAGGGTTGTAACCTGCATCTTCCAGGCAGGCCCAGCTCAGTTCCAGCATGATCCGCTGTTGTGGATCCATGCGCGTGGCTTCTCGTGGAGAAATGCTAAAGAACCTGCCATCAAAACCATCGATACTACGAAGAAATCCACCCCATTGACTGATGCTTTTATTGACTTCAGTCGGATCAGGGCTGTAGTAAGTCTGAGGATCCCATCGATCGTTGGGAATCAGGCTAATGGAGTTTAGACCTTTTTCTAAATTCGCCCAGAATTCGTGATAGTTCTCTGCCCCAGGAAACCGACAGGCCATTCCAATGACTGCAATCGGCTCAGAGGATGGAAAAGCTGTTACTGTTCTCTGATCATCGATCTCATCTGGACTGACAGAAACTTCTGATACTTGGGACTTTTGATCCACAGAGTCTGGATACTGACTCATCTAATCCCTCTCAAAGGTCGAGCGATCCCAGTTTGCTGGCCAAAAGCTCTGCCAGCTCAGCCTCAGACATTTCCCCTAAGCTTACCTGGAGTTGGGCCTCCGCTTCGGCGAGTGCTGGTGCCGTTGCCTGAGATTCTTCCTCAAGTTTAAGCACATCATGGGCCAAATAATCTACCAAGGCTTTGGGGGTGGGGTAGTCAAAGATCAGTGTGGATCGCAAACTCTGTCCCAGGCTGCTGGCCAACAAGTTGCGTAATTCCACCGCCATGAGGGAATCGATCCCCAGATCAAAGAGGCGCTGTTTGGGCTCGATTACATGAGTGGGAGGTAGACCCAGGATCCGGGCAATGGTGGCCTGTACATGAGACAAGAGAAGATCGCGGCGTTCTGAGGGGGGGGCGGCCTGCAGCTGATCACAGAAAGATGTGGATTCCTGAGCGGTGGTCGTTGTGGAAGTACCCCCTGACTCCCGATCCACCAGGGCGGCTAGCAGCGGCTGAGCGTTGAGGAGCGGGTTTTGCAGGATTGCCTGCCAGTTCACAGGTAGAACCGCAATCTGAGGAGGAGCATGGTGCAGCAGATCCCCCAGGAGCTGGACCCCCTGCTGGGGCGGGATCGATTGTAGTCCCTGCATTTGAAGACGGGCCTGATCTCGACCATCCAGGCTGGCCGCCATGCCAGATTCGGCCCAGGGACCCCAGTTAATACTGATGCTGGTTTGTCCACGCATTTGCCGATAGTGGGCCAGGGCATCCATCCAGGCGTTGGCGGCAGCATAGTTCCCCTGACCCGCAGATCCGAGCAGGGCAGAAATCGAGGAGAAATAGATCGTCCAATCCAGCTGCAGCTGTTGAGCGGCTCGGTGCAGGTTCCAGGATCCGGCCACCTTAGCGGCCATGACTTTGGCAAATCGATCCCAGTCCTGCTGTAATAAAACGGCATCCTCCAGTGTGCCTGCCGCATGAATGATCCCTCGGATGGGAGGGGGATCCTGGGCTCGGTGGAGCAATTTCTCGACATCACCCTGTTGAGCGACATCAGCAGCCACGATCTCCACTTCAGTTCCCGCCTGGCGGATCTTTTCAAGCATCTCCTGGGCAGCTGGAGAAGGCTGGCTACGCCCCGTCAGGATCAGGTGACGTGCGCCTTCCTGCGATAACCAGCGGGCTACCTGCAGGCCCAGGGCTCCCAATCCTCCCGTAATCAGGTAGGCGGCATCGGGCCGAATCGCAGGGGCAAGCGACTCTCGCGGCTGGGGATGGGTGATCACCACTTTGCCGATATGTTTAGCCTGGGCCATCAGCCGGAAAGCATCCTGCACGTGATCCAGAGGATAGAGGTGGTAGGGCAGCGGACGTAAAGCTTTTTGGCGGAACAGAGCCATGAGTTCCCGCAACAGGGTCTGAATATACCCAGGGGTGGAGGTGGAGATCTCCAGCAGATCAAACGGGAAGTACTGCACATCGGGGCGGGTTTGGGCCATCTGCTCCTGACTCCAGATCCCCAGTTTGCCGATCTCCACAAATCGACCTGCCTGCGCCAGGGCACCCACACTGGTGGGGATGAAGTCTCCAGTCAAACTATTCAGGATCACATCTACTCCAGATCCCGATGTGAGATTCTTCACCTGCTCCCCAAAATCCAGGGTGCGGGAGTTCATAACATGCGCGATTCCCATGGACTTCAGGCTGGGCCATTTAGCGGGACTGGCAGTGGCAAAAACCTCCGCCCCGATCCACTGGGCAATCTGAACCGCCGCCTGACCCACTCCTCCAGAGGCCGCATGGATCAAGATCCGCTCGCCCTTTTGCAGCTGGGCAGATTTGACCAGAGCATAGTAGGCCGTCAAAAAGGTAACCGGCAGCGTCGCGGCTGCGGCAAAGGTGAGATCTGTGGGCATGGGGGCGACAAAATCGGCAGGCACGGTTACATAGCTGGCAAAACTACCCATGGCTTGAGCCGCGATCACGGCATCCCCCACCGCCAGATCCGTTACACCTTCCCCGATCGCCGTAATAATGCCTGCGCATTCTCCCCCAAACTTGACCTCGGAGGCAGATTGCACCCCTAACTGTTGTAAAACCTCCTGCATCATGCCCAGGGCAGTGAGGACATCACGGAAATTGAGTCCGGTGGCCTGGACCCGGATCTCCACCTCTCCAGCCTCTGGGGAACGCCGTTCCTGAGGGATCAGCTGCAGGTTTTCCAGAACTCCGTACTCAGAAAGGTAGAGTCGGTACGGGTAAACTTTTGCAGATGTATGTTCCTGATCTCTCCAGCGGATCAGGCGGGCAGCAAGGCGCTGATCCTGGCGGTAAGCCAGCTGGTTTTCTGGGGATGCGGCGGCCAACTCCTGGGTTAGGGCGGCAATATTCACGCTTCCCTGGGGATCCAGATCCAGGCTGGTGCATTGCAATTCTGGATGCTCTAGGCGGATCACGCGGGCCAGTCCCCACACAGGCGCTTGCTGGATCTGCAGATCTTCGCCCTCGGTCACTGCTGCTGCACCCCTTGTGACTACCCAGAGGCGAGGCAACTCAGCATGTCCCAGGGCAGCAAGACTCTGGATCAGATGGAGGAGACTGCCACAGCCCAGACGTTGTTGATCTACCAGGCTGTTGCCATCAGCTTCCGGATCCAGTCTCTGATCCAGATTCCACAAATGCACCACCCCCTGCCAGGCAGGTTGAGACTGGAGTAACTGTTGATAGTCCTGGATCTGGTCAGGGTGAATCTGGAGATGATCCTCACTCAGCAGCTGCCATTCCGATCCCTGAGTCACCAGGAGGCACTCTGCCCCCGCCTCGCTGAGCTGGGTTGCCAATTGGGATCCGATCCCCTGCTGATCCCCAAATATCAGCCAGTGACCGCTCAGGGCAGAAGCTGAGGCCGATAGGAGGACAGGCTGCCAATCCAGTTGGTAGAGCCAATCGGTCAGATCCGGTTGCAAACTGCGTTGCAGAGTACGCCGATCCGCTTTCTGTAAGTTGAAGCCGATGATCTCGGCAACTGGGTCTCCCTGGGGATTCCAGAGCTGCAGCGTGGCCTGGATCCGGTCATGGGTGGTCTGGATCTGCTGTACCTGGCTCCAGAGCTGTTGGCCTCCACGGCGGTAAACCCGGATCTCGTCAAAACTGAGGGGGAGATAGCTGTCGGTGGATCCCCTTGTTTCCAAACCAGCCCCCAGACTTTGCAAACAGGCATCGAACAGAGCAGGGTGGAGATGATAGCTCTGGACATCCTCCGCCACAGGATCGGGAAGCTGGATCCGGCTGAGTACGTTTTGATCCGCAGAAGCCAGGGAGGCAATGGCACGGAATCCCGGTCCGTAGTCCAGTCCCTGTTGCCGTAACCGTTCGTAATAGGATTCGACCGAGAAGCGGTGGGGATAGTTTTCCTGTAAGCTCTGGATCTGGACCGAAGCCCTGTCGGGTGCAGTGCCCGGCAAGAGGTGCCCAGAGGCATGTAGAGTCCAGGTAACCGGAGCCACAGGATCTTCTTGCGTTGGGTTACGGCTGAGGATCTGAAAACGGTAGCCCTGATCTGGTTGTGGGTTCAGGAGGATCTGCAGGGGGATTGGGGTTGGGGTCAGTTGCAGAGGTTGCTGGATCAAGACATCGCGCAGGCAAACAGCCTCACTTTTGAAAAGCAGGGATCCGGCAGCCAGAGCCATTTCCACATATGCCGTTGCGGGCAGGATCACCGTGGAGAAAATTTGATGATCCTTGAGATAGGCAGGCTGATCCTGGGAGAGCAGCGTTTCAAACTGGAGGCCTGCTGGCACGGCTGCCGAAACCAGGCGCTGTCCTAGTAGCGGGTGAAGGGCTGAACGGGAACTGCTTTGACTTTGCGGCTTCCAGGATCCAGATTTCACCCAGTAGCGCTGCCGATCAAAGGGATAGGTGGGCAGGCCATTGAGCTTGTGACAGGGTGTACCTGCGTAGATCCCTGGCCAGTGAACAGAGACCCCTCGCACATAAAGTTCACCCAAGCTCTGCAGCATCTGCGTGAAGTCAGATCGGCCGGGTCGTAAACTGGGCAACCAGACCCCCTGCTCTTTAGGCAAGCACTGCCGCCCCAGCCCCAGCAGCACAGGTCGGGGTCCGATCTCCAGGTAAATATCGGTGCCCTCCTGCTGAAGCCTGGTCATGCCCTGTGTAAACCGGACGGGTTGCCGCACATGCTTGATCCAATAATCAGGAGTAGCGATCTCCTGCCCTACCCGTTCCCCCGTGACATTAGAGATCAGCGAGATCCTGGGGGGGGAATAACTCACCTGGCGGGCAATCTGTCCAAAGGCCTCCAGCATCGGATCCATGAGGGGAGAATGGAACCCCTGTGAGACATCCAGAGGCAGATGCTTGATCCCCCGCTCCTCCAGCGCTGTAGTGATGCTGTCAATTGTCTGCCGCTGACCAGAAATCACAATGCTTCTAGGGCCATTAAAGGCCGCAATCGCCACCTGATCTGGGTAGAGAGCAATAGCGTTTTGGACGGTAGGTTCCTCCGCAAAGATAGAGGCCATGGCCCCATTAGAGGGCAACGCCTGCATGAGTCTGCCCCGCTCCGCGATCAGTTTCAGGCCATCCGCCAAACTAAACACTCCGGCAATGCAGGCCGCCACATATTCACCCACGCTGTGACCCATCAGGAACTGAGGCTGGATCCCCCAATGGATCCATAGTTGGGCGAGGCTATATTCCAGGGCAAAGAGAGCGGGCTGGGTGTAGGCGGTTTCACTCAGGGGCGAGTCCCGATCCTCATATAGCACTTGCAGGAGTGGCTTTTCCAGATAGGTATCCAGGATCTGAGCACACTGATCCAGGGTCCGTTTGAAAGTGGGCTGGGTTTCATACAGCTCTCGACCCATGCCGATGGACTGAGATCCCTGCCCTGTGAAAAGAAAGGCAACTGTTGCTGCTGAGTCCTCAGTGACTCCGTGGACGAGAGTTCTGGATGCTTGCCCTGCTGCAAAGGCAGAGAGTTGCTGACTGATCTCTGGGGCATTAGCCCCCACCACAGCCAGACGATGCTGGAAGTGGGATCGTCCGGTATTTGCGGTAAAACAGACATCCTGCACCTGCCAGTCGGAGTGCATCAGGACATGGCTATAGCCGGTTGCCAGATGTTTCAGGGCACTATCAGAGCGAGCGGAGAGAGTCAAGATCTGGCTGGGTAGCGGTGAGGATGGGGGGGGGTGATTTGGGAACAGGCGCCTCGGCCAGGATCACATGGGCATTGGTCCCGCTGGCTCCAAAGGGAACTGATCCCCGCCGCCCTGATCTGCTCTCGCT
>JAAUUJ010000249.1 GCA_012030715.1 Synechococcaceae cyanobacterium SM2_3_1
ATCCCCCAACTCCATCAACTTGCAGATCAGCTTTTCGAGCTTGACTCCCTGGAGGGTCTTGTTCAATGGCTGGCAGAACACTCTACAAAGGCTTCTTCGCAACCCGACTAGTACTTCAATCTGAATTCTGCAAGTTTTGTCAACACTCCTGACCCACCTGAAGAGATCCTTAAGTCTTGGGCTGAGTCTCTCGAATCTGTATGAAGTGGATCGGTCTCTCCTTGACTGCCAGAATACTCCGCAACTCACTTACAGCCAGGCATTGGAGCTGTTAGCTTCCCCTGATCCGATTGTAAACTGTCACGTTTTTATCTCCCTGTCCGCTCCACTTCTACGGATGTGCACTCCTGAGCTGCTGCGTTAAATTTCCCTTGGTTTTGATTTCAGCTCGGCCCTGCTTTGGAGCTGATCCCTTCAATACTTTTGTAAAGACTGGACTGGATCCGGTCTGAAAGTTCCTTGGCCCTGTGAGGTGTGGCGATGCGGTTGGCTCTGCGGCGCTGGTGGCGCTGGATCTCGGTATTCCTGACCATGCTCTTTGTTCTGATCGCCTGTGGTCAGGGAGATTCACCTCTTACAATCCGGCCTCCTCAGAAGTCGGATCCTATCGCCCAGATCTCTGCCTCGGATCAATCCGTCACCCTCAGGGATGCTCAGTCAGCCTTTCAGGTGGGTTACTCGATCCGCTCCCAGTGGCAAGAGGGGTTTGTGGCTGATGTCACCATCCAGAATCTGGGAGATCCCATTGATGGCTGGACTCTGGGCTGGATCTTTCCCTCCGACCAGATCCAGATTACCAATCTCTGGAATGGCAAGCTGACTCAGAATGGGGCCAACGTTTCTGTCAAAGATGTGGGATGGAATGCTCAGATCCCCAGCAATGGCCAGATCAAGTTTGGGTTTGAGGCCCGCTATCGTGGCACGGATGTCATTCCCTCGGCCTTTACCCTCAACGGGATCTCGCTGGGCCATCCTACACCTGCGCCTTTACCTGCTGCCTGTGAGGTGAATTACAAGATCCGTTCGGAGTGGAATCAAGGCTTTGTAGCGGATCTGCAGCTACGGAATCTGGGTAGTCCGATCACCACCTGGGAATTGAGATGGGCCTTTCCGGTGGAGGGGGTGCAGATCACCAATCTCTGGAATGGGCAGCTTGCTCAGAATGGCAGTGAAGTCAAGGTTACGAATCTGGATTGGAACGCCACCCTGGATCACCAGGAACAGATGGATCTGGGATTTGAGGCGGCATACACCAAGGGAGGGGTGATCCCTACAGAGTTTCGTCTGAATGGATTGCTCTGTAATGGGTTGCCTGCCAGTCCGATCCCGACCCCTAATCCAGGTGGATCCCCTCAACCATCACCCGATCCCAATGGATCCCCTCAACCATCACCAGATCCCAATGGATCCCCTCAACCCTCTCCAGGATCCTCTCCCACACCTCCTGTCGAAATACCAACGAATGCCCTGATCATCACCAATGCCGATGAGGTGGATGGAACTCCGTTGCAGGTGGGGCAGAGTTTGACCTTGACAGCAGTGGCAGGGGATCAACAGGGTCAGGATATCTCGGCTCAGATCCAGTGGGTGGATCAGGCGGGAACAGTGCGGGGAACGGGTCCGGTGCTGATGTATGAGGCGGATCAGGCGTTGATGGAAACTCTGACAGCTCAGGTGGTTCAGACTAGCGCCTCAGGGGCTGGAGTTTCACTACTTACTACATCTCCATCAATGGCAAGAGTTAGTTTTACTGTCTCCAAACCAGATGTAGAATTACAACCTCATGTCAAAGTGCTCTCCGAGGCCGCTGCCGCCAATATCCGCAACCTCAGCCTAGAAAAAGGGATCCTGCAACTACAGAATGATCTGCTCCTGACCACCTTGTTTGTGGGAGATGTTCTCGAGGGGGCAGGACTTCAATTGCCACCTGTGAAGATCCTCAGTCTGGTGGAGGAGGGGGACACCCTAACCCTAGAAGTCACTCCTGCCTATCCCAAAGATTTAATCAAGCGTGGGGTACTGAGCGAATGGCAAGAGGTCCAGGTTACCCCAGACGGAACAGTGCTCCTGATGGATTCGGCAGATACGCTCAGCCTTTCAACTGGTTGTGCTCAGCGGATCCAGAAAATGGAGCGGTTTCCCATTATTCCAGGAGGGACCAACACCTTAGGCATTGAGATCCCCAACCCCTGGCCCAAGTTTTTTGATGATGTAGAAGCCACGCTTACCACCTCTGTATCGATGGATCTGGTGGGGGAGGTGGACCTGTGCACGGTTATTGACAAGCCTCGGATCGAATTCAAGGAAGATGGCAACCTCTTTTCTGGGATCAGCCAGTTTGAGATGAGTGCGGGGTTAAGTGATGTCACAGCGAAAGCCTACCTGGAAATGCAAGGGCTACTGGGACTGGGGGTGTCTGCCCGGATCCCCACAGATCCTGTGAGGCTGGGATCAACTCCACGCTTCCTCATAGGTCAGCTGACCCCAGTGGTGTTCTGGATAAGCTTTGATCTGCTGGGATCGGTGAAGGTGGATGCTGGGGTGCAGGTGCAGGCCAAAGATGTGCAGTTGGGGGTGCAGTACAGTGGCGGGCGGTATGTGCAATCGATCAAGTACAGCGATGAGCAGGGATGGGAGATCCCAGATGCGGATAAAAACAACGGGGACTTCAGCGAGATCCGGGCAGGGGAACTGGAGTTTGATGGGGTGCTCAAAGCAGGTCTGAACCCTGAGATAGAGCCAGTGATCTGGGGATCGTTAGGGGCAGGGCCATTAGCAACTCAACCCTACAGCCTGTTTACGCTACCCAAGATCGGGCTCAACATCTACGCGAAAGCAGAGCTGGAGCTGGCCTCCACGGATACAGATACAGACCTTGAGATCACCCATCCGACGGCTGAGGGGACCTACAAAGGAGCAGATCCTCTGACGCTGAATGCCCAGATGGTTGGCACACCGGAAGTGGTGATCTATGGAGGGATAGATTTTACTCTTCGAGATGGATCGGTGGAGGAGTGTCCGATCTCCCAAGGAACTGGTCTACTGCGAAATGTAGAGAATAGATCAATCTCCCTGAGTTCAAGCACGCAAAACTCATGTATACCTATAATTTACGTCGATCAAAGCAAATACCCTCAAACAGCTGCACATATTCGTAGGGCATGGGCCAAAGGAAAGCCTGATATCTTAACAATCGATCGTGATAACGCAGCTACTCGAAGAGCTAGCTCAACAGCAGGAATACCCCTCTGCCCTCCAGGACAAGATAGAGATGAATATCCTCCTGCTATGTTCCTTGAGAATTATGGCAGTGCAGATGTAGAGTGCATAGACCTTAGTGATAACAGAGGATCAGGATCAAGCATTAGACATCAAGCTTTCCAATATAGTGATGGGACAAAAATAAAAATAGAGATTAGGTAAGATGCAAGAACAATACTATTTTATTCTCTTTTCCTTCTACTCTCAGGTAGAAATCCATCAGTCGGATCTAGAGCTTCCGGGCAATATGTGGGAAGAGGAACATGTTAACCAGGGATTCTCATGGAGACCAGGAAGCGTTTCATTCGGATTGTTAATTGACACAGGTTACGTGCATACAAAAATATATCTTTCTAATATAGTGGGAACAGACAAAGAACCAGAACGTAGAATTGTTGTTCCTTTCCGTGTAAGTCCAAGTGGCTTAGTTAAAGTTTCTGATACAGTTCGTGATGAATTGATTGAGATTCCACAAGGTAATTATCGTTTGACCTTTGAAGTAGGACGGCTAGATAAGGAGAATGAATGGTGCAATCTCTACTTTTACCCTCAAGAGAAAGTCACTCCTGAAATCTTTGTTTCCGGAGATTTAAATCCTAGCTACCCTCTCCTTATGCATGCTAATCCTGCTTGATTGTGTGAGTTTTTATCGCGCACTCAAAATCTAGAATTTGATGTGAATTAACGAAGGAAATTCTATTTTTCGCTCTAGGATGTCATGAAACCATACTCAAAAAACAAGCAAAGAATCAGGATCAAACTTTTCCTCTGCAGCTTGATCCCTATAGCTCTCCTTAGTGGTTGTGGCAACGACTCACCCAGCACTACACAACCCATCCAAAATGATCCCATCTCCATCACTCAAGCCCCATCAGACTCAACTGCTGGCACCAACCTGGAGATCGAACTGGATCTGCCTGGCTTTAGCTCAATTGAGGCCAATATCTTTGAGATACCGATTACATCATTTCCTCTCCCCTTTCTCAGTTCAGCCTACGCAATCAAGTGGA
>JAAUUJ010000063.1 GCA_012030715.1 Synechococcaceae cyanobacterium SM2_3_1
AGATCACGGCTTCCCGCTCATTGCGAGGTCCGAGTTGGAGTAATTGCTGTTCTGCTCTCCCCGCTTCTACTTGAAAACACACCACGCCATCTCACAGCGGAAAAGGGCACTGGTGGGCAGCTTCAGCACTGAATCTTCCTCCAGGATCCCGATCTGAACATCAACTCGGTAACCATCTCCCCAGGCCATGGGACTATCTGAGTGCGGCACCAGATCTGCGATCACATTCACCCGTTGTTCCTCCACACCTAAGGCTGACACCTTGGTAAATGCAGAAGGCTGCACACGACTCACCCGAGCAATCTGGATGGGCTGACCAGGCTCTAACTCCATCCACACCGGATCACCGGGTTCAATTTGCAATGCCTCCTGAGACAAGACATCCACCACCAGCTCCAGATCTTGAGGATCTCCAATTTCCAGCAGTGGGGTTCCCTCTGAAACCACCTGGGCACTCTCCTGCATTACATTTAGAATCTGCCCACTGACCGGAGAGCGGATATCTGTACGAGCAGCGTCATCCTGGAGGCGAGTCAGTTCGGCTTCAATCGCAGCCATGCGCGATCCGTACACCTGGAGCAGGTAATCAGGATCCGTTTGCTCTGCCTGGAGCACCTCCAGATCTGCCTGGGCCACCGCCACATCGGTTTCCGCCACCTGCAGCTGCTTCTGGGCTCTTTCCAGTTCCTTTTGCCGGGTGGTCTCCGTGAGCTCCGCCAGCTCCCGCTCCTCTCGGGATAGAACCCCTGCCTCCGCCAGCTCCTGTGCCCGTTCCCGTTCCCGTCGAGCTTGTTCTAGAGCAGCACTTGCCTGTTCCACTTCTGCTTCTCGGGCCTGGAGTAGCGACTGCGCTGCCCTGATCCGGGTTTGAGCCTGTTGCAAAGTTTCTGGCTTCGGGCGGAGCGTTTCTACCCCCCGTTGCTGGGCTTGAAATTCCTGTAATTGCGCCTGCAGGCTCTGGATCGAGGTGTTAAAGGGCAGGGGATCAATTTGCGCCAGTAGATCTCCCACTTCCACCTGATCCCCAGAGTCCCACTCGATCCGTTGCAGTCGTCCAGAGACTGGAGCGGAAATGATGAAGCGCTCCTTGACCCGGGTGCGGCCTTCTTCGTCCACAGTTACGCGCAAAGGGCCCTGATCGACTGCCGCCACATCGACAGGAATGGGAGCGGGTCGCAGAGAGTAGAGCGTCAGGCCCACCAGCAGCAGTCCTCCCCCCCAGAAGGCCACAGGCTTCAGCCAGGATCTACTTTTTTGCTGCGCAGTCGAGGACATCTGCACAGAGGGGTGGGGAGCCTCAGGCATCTGTTTCTGATCCTGTTTAGCAGCGGTTTTCATCAGGGTTTACTCCCGAGTTTTGAGTACGGCGATTAAATCCAGTTGGTTCAGTTGCTGGCGGATCATCCAGCCGGATACCACAGCGGCAGCAGTCACCACTCCACTGGCCAGAACATAGGCCTCTGGGGTGATGATCAGGGGTAGGCGGTACAGCTCAGAAGTATAGGTCTGGGTTAGCAATGCAGAGAGACCGTAGCCCAGACCAAATCCCACTGGCAGAGCCATCAGGATCAGGAATGTCTGTTCTCCCAGCAGGATCAGGGTCACCTCCGCCCGGGTGAACCCCATGATCCTCAGGGTTGCCAGTTCTCGGCCCCGTTCTGATAGGGCAATGCGGGCGGCGTTATAGATCACTCCAAACGTGATGATGGCCGCAAAGGTGATCAGGACTCCCGTAAAAATGCCCATGCTGGTAGCGAACCGTATCCTGGAAACTCTGGATCACCGCCTGTCGCAGGGCAACCCCGGTAACGGCGGGAGTTTCCTTCAAAAGCTGATAGAGCTCCTGTACCTGCTGGCTGTCTGCACTCAGGTATGCTCCCGAGATCGTGTCGCCTTCCTGCATTAATCGGTTCAGTGCCCGCCGATCCATGTAGGCCGAGACGCCTATTAGATCATCCAGCAGACCCGCCACCGGGATCCGCAATAATGGACGGTCTCCCTCCAGCACCTCCACCCAGAGCTCATCCCCGGCCCTAACCCCCAGAATCCGGGCCAATTGCTGACTGAGAACCACCCCCTCCGGTGGCAACTTAACCTGGCGGAGCTGCTGATCGATCAAGCGCCGCAGTTCCCCATCCGGATCCAATCCGGTCAAAGCTGCCTGGTAGGAGCGGTGTTGAAAGCGCAGCCGCACCGGAACGGCACGATAGGTCTCAGATCGGATCACTCCGGGTAGCCGACTGACTTCATGGCGGGCCTGGGAAGAGAGGGGCTCATTGAACACAATCGTCACATCTTCCCGCTGCACATGTTCAAACTGTACCTGCACCAGATATTCCGCTGCTCCCACCAGGTAGCGCCCTACAATGAGCAACGAAATCGCCAGAGCGATCCCCAGCATTGAAAAGAAGGCATTCAGGGGTTTCCGTTCCAGATTGCGCAGGATCATGCGGCCCACCACGGGGAAGGACTGTTGTAATCCCCACTGCTCCAGAAGGGTGGGTCGGTAGCGGGCGGGGGGTTCTGGGCGCATGGCCTCGGCAGGAGGCAGGATCACAGCTCGGCGGAGAGCGGTGGCGGTTCCCAGCAGCGAGGCTCCGGCACTGACGGCAATGGCGATGAAGAGCAGACTGCTGCTGGCTTCGTAGCGCAGTAGGGGAAAGTGGTAGAACTCAGCATAGGTGCGGGTGATCCCGGATCCCATGTACAAGCCCAAAAATGTGCCCGCCACAGCCCCAATCGCAACGATGATCACGGCAAACTTGAGGTAGTGGATACCCAGGCTGAGGTTGCTGTAGCCAAAGGCTTTGAGCACAGCGATCTGCTCCCGTTGAGTGCTGATCAGGCGAGCCATGAGAATATTGAGCAGAAAGGCGGCTACCCCCAAAAAAACCGCTGGTACCAGGGTGGCTGTCCCCTGCAATCCCGCCAGCTCCTCGGAAAGAAAACGGTGGGATACCTGATCCTGGCGTTCATAAGCCCCGAGACCGCCATAGGGTTCGAACAGTCGATCCAGTTCATCAATGACAACCGCTTGTGAGGCACCAGGGAGAAGGGTGAGGGACAGATCATTGAAGGCCCCATCCAGATCAAAAGCGGTGGCCAGGGCTTCCCGTTCCATCCAGATCACGCCAAAACGGCGGTTATCGGGGAAAATATCTCCGGCCCCACGGATCTCGTAAACATACTCTGGAGAGAGGGCCAGACCCACAATCTGTAACTCCTGCCAGCGGCCATTGATCACGGCCCCAAAAGCATCCCCCAGCTGCAAGTCATTGGCCTGGGCAAAGGTTTCACTGACTAAGACCTCTTCGGGATGGCCGGGCTCCAGGTAACGCCCCCGTTGCAGATGCAGATCATTCAACATGGGTTGGGGGAATTCTGGAATTGAGATCAGACGTCCTGTGGCAGGCTCCGGCAATCCGGGAACATTGAGGGTCACATCCACCCCCACCCGTGTGCGCACCTGGTTGACCCCAGGGATCTGCTCCACCTCTGCTTGCAGAGATTCCGGTGCCCGCTTCAGGGAGAGAAACACATCCGCAAAACGGTACTCGCGGTAGTAGGCAGATTGGGTAAGGTAAAGGGACTGATAGGCACTCAGCATGGTCACCAGGCTGGCAATCCCACAGGCCACCACCAGCGCAATCGCCAGGGACTGTCCCCACCAGTGCCACAGATCCCGAAACAGTTTCCGATCCAGAACCGCCAGGGTGAGCATGTTCACCACTCCAACTCCTGGGGAGCAATCTTGTGGACATTGGTGTGGATCTCATGGATCTGACCACTCCCCATGTGAATGACGCGATCTGCCATGGCGGCAATACCAGCATTGTGGGTGATCACGGCGGTGGCGGTCCCCAGATCCTGATTCACCTGTTGCAGCGCCTCCAGCACCTTGATCCCCGTCTGGACATCCAGAGCTCCTGTGGGTTCGTCACAAAGCAACACCTGGGGTCGTTTGGCAATGGCACGGGCAATCGCCACCCGTTGCTGTTCTCCCCCCGAAAGCTGAGCCGGAAAGTGATCCAGGCGATGTCCCAACCCCACGCGTTCTAGGGCTTCTTCCGGTGTGAGCGGTTCCCTGGCAATCTCTGTTACCAGCGCCACATTTTCGCGGGCGGTCAAACTGGGGATCAGGTTATAGAACTGAAAGACGAATCCCACCGCATGGCGACGATACTGAGTCAACACCTGATCGGAAACCTGGGTGAGATCTTGCTCTCGAAAGTAGATTTCTCCCCCTGAAGGACGGTCCAGCCCCCCCATAATATTGAGAAGAGTGGATTTGCCACTGCCAGAAGGCCCCAACAGGACCACAAACTCGCTTTCATAGAGATCAAGATCCACCTTCTCCAGGGCCCGAACTTCCACCTCCCCCATGAGATAGGTTTTCGAAAGATTACGAAGGCGAAAAAGACTGGAATCCACCGACGGAGCCACTACTGCCAGTCCTAGTGCGGAATCCCTGGTCATGGTTGGTTGGCCTGTCAGGGCAACGGTTTAACCATAGCCCAGATCGAGCATCGAAGGGTAGGGTCCTGATGGTAGCATCAGCGTGAACTGAGCCCAAGGACCACCCCAGTGCTTCTGCGGGTGATGTAGAGATCAATGTTGAATGTGGTGGGCAAAACACAGGAGATCTGATGAAGGAAGTCTGTCAATCCATTGAGATCCATGCCTCTCCAGGGCAGGTTTGGGGAATCCTGACGGAGTTCTCGCAGTATCCAAACTGGAATCCCTTTTTGACACAGATTGAAGGTGAATTGAAGGCGGGCTCCAAACTGCTGATTCAGGTCTGCTCTCCCCAAGGACAGAGGTTTCGGTTCAAACCGTTGCTACTCGAGGTGGACCCTGAGCGACAGGTAAAATGGCGAGGTCGTTTTCTGCTGCCCGGGATCCTGGATGGGCTGCACACCTTTCTGCTAGAACAGCAGTAGCCGTTGGCTCGGATCCATACTCAGGGTTTCCCGCGGCGAGATGCCACAAAACTGTAGAAGGGGAAACAGGACTCACTGCTGAGCAACTAGATCAGCTTCGTCAAGGCTTTGTGAACGCTAGAGATATTGTTAATGCGGGAGATTTCCTTATTAATAGAAGAGAGATTGCTAATACTGCAATAGCTTATGCCGAAGCAATAAGACGTTCAGGTTGCTATAGGGTGTGAATCAATGACAGAGTTAGCAATTGTTACCAGAGATTCTAACTGACCTGCTTTGATCTCCACGTAGTAACGATACCCATCTTGGTCCCAAATCAGACGAGCATCTGAGCAGCCAGCTCCATTGCACATATAGTCTGTGAAGTAACCTATTTTGTTCTGTGCTAACGGGACTCGTTCTCCTGCTAGAAGCTCTCCAGAGCCTGAAGCCAACTGCACAACGAAGGTGCCATAATTGCACGATCTAGCTCCTAAACAGGAGGGTGTAAAGTCTAAATTGATGCCATACCCTGTTGGCTCGGCAAACCAAATAGTAGTGTAAATCGTTGGTTCTACCTGATTGGTAATTTGTTGCGGTAAGCGTACAGGTACTGAGGTTTGTTGTTGAAGATCTTTAACTATAGGTGAGAGCAGAGAATCAGCTTGAGCCAAGGTTGGGGGTATACTAACTGATGAAATAAATGTGACTGCGGCTCCAAGTTCTGTAAGAAATTTATACATAATTAGGCTGCTTCTGAAGCTTAGGTCTCCACCGTAGCTGGATCCCAGGGTCTGTCAAGGAGTTTGTGTGAGGATCCTGACTGATTTCTCTCAATACTGAGCAGTGAAAAGTTCTGCCTAGATCACTGAGAGCTCTTACCCTGGGCTAGCTATGGGGAAGAAAAGTAATGGGCAGGGACTGTACCCCCCGCAGGGCAATATTTTTCCGCCACTGCCAGGTGTTGCTTCCCAGCTGCAGATCTGGCAACGCCAGCAACCGTTGCAACGCCAGATGCCCCTGGATCCGCGCCAGCCCCGCCCCCAAGCAGTAGTGAATCCCATCCCCAAAAGCCAGGTGAGAGGTAGCGATCCGCTGAACATCAAGCCGATCGGGATCTGGAAACTGCGCGGGATCGCGGTTGGCCGCTCCTAGAGAAAGAAACACAGTCTGTCCAGGTTCGATCGTTTTCTGCCGCAGTTCCACCGGGCAGGTGGCCACACGGGCGGTGAGTTGGAGCGGACTCTCAAAACGCAACAGTTCGTCCAGCGCAGCGGGGATCAGGTCTGGGGTCTGGCGCAGGATCTGGAGCTGATCTGGATGCTGCAGCAGGGCCAGCAGACCATTGCCAATTGTGTTGACGGTGGTTTCCTCTCCGGTCATGAACAGGACAATACAGATGGCCATCAGATCGGTGAGATTCAACTCCGGATCATCTGCAGAGAGAAGCGCGCTGATGGCATCATCCTGGGGGCGTTTCTGACGCTCATTCACCAGGTCCTGAAAATAGGTGGTGAATTGCTCCATCATGCGATTCAGGTGGGCATAGGTCTCCAGAGGCATGAGGGGATCCAGGATATGGGAGAGCTCATCGGCCCAGGGCTTGAGCAGAAGACAATCCCGGGCAGGGACCCCCAGCATGCGGGCAATCACCATCACAGGCAGCGGAGCCGCCAGATCTGCGATCACCTCCAGATGCCCTGCTTGCAGGTGAGGGGAAAGCAGTTGATCCAGGGTTTCCTGCACCAGCCGCCCCAGCCGCTCTGGACTCCAGTAAAAGGCTCGCCCCACCAGCCGCCGCATTCGAGTGTGCTCCGGGGATTGAGGTAGAAGAGAAACCGCTGACTGTTCTGCACCAACGCCTCTAGATCGGGTTGGCCATGCTCTCGCAGATACTGACTTTTGCTGGCCATGCGTTCTGGAACAGGATCGGTGGCAAAGCGGGGATCCTTGAGGACCTGACGCACATCGGCAAAGGCGGTGAGAACCCAGATGCCCAAAGGGCTCCAGTGAACCGGATCTGTGGCCCGCAGACGGTGATAGGTAGGATAGGGATCTTCATGAAAGGTGGGATCAAAAGGATTAAACCGGATAGTTTTGGATACCAGTTTGGGTCGGGGGGAGCGGGATCTGTCATGGTGTGAGCTTACCTACTGGCCTGAGAGGGAACGACAAGCGCTGGCCAGATATTCAGAAACACTGGCAATGGTGGGATATTCCCACAACAGCATTACTTCCAGGTCCAGCTCCAGCCAGTCTCCCAGATCAGTGGTCATGCTTACTGCCACTGCCGAATCCAGGCCGTAGGTGGCAAAAGCTTTTCCAGGATCAATGTCGTTAGAATTCACCTGCAGACTGCGGGCCAGATAATTCACCAGCCAGGCCTGGATCTGCTTCTGGGTCTTAGCGCTGGCGGGGGTTGCCGCAGATTGAATGGCAACAGTCTCCACCTGATTGTCCAGATCTGGAGCAGGAGTCGAGCGCTGCCAGCTAGCCACCTCCTGCAAGGTTCCCTCCAGATAGGCCTGACGGCAGGCAGAGCGGCGTACCTTACCGCTAGAGGTTTTGGGTAAGCTGAAGGGCTTAATCAAGCGGATGGCAACCACCTGCAATTCGTACTCCTGAGAAACTGCGGTACGGATCGCCTCCACAATCTGATCGGTTTCCCCCTGCAGTTGCCGCAGAGCCGTACGTTCCACCTCCTGAACGATCACTAATTGCTCGCCCTGCCCCGTCTCCTGGACCGTGAAGGCAGCCCCACTGTTGGATCTCAGGGTGGGATGACTGTGCTGCACCGTCCGCTCAATGTCTTGGGGATAGTGGTTCTGGCCACGGATGATCACCACATCCTTGAGCCGTCCCGTAATGAACAATTGCCCCTGCCACAAAAACCCCAGATCCCCTGTGCGCAAAAAGGGTTGCTCTGCATATCCCTGAGGTTGGGCTTGAAAAGTGGGGAGGGTGGCTTCCGGTCGCTCCCAGTAGCCCGCCGCCACATGATCTCCGGCAACCCAGATCTCCCCCACCTCCTCAGGGGCACAGAGCTGCAGAGTTTCAGGATTGACGATCCGCAGATCTTCCTCCAGCCAGATCTGACCACAGCCCACCAGCTCTCGGGTTCCAGGGTGAGGAATGGCCACCGCCATCACCTGATTTTGTTCCAATCCTGCCGCCTGGAATGACTGGAGCACGGGGGCTTCCTGCGGCGGTCCGCCTGTGACAAAGAGAGTGGTTTCTGCCATCCCGTAACAGGGATAGAAGGCCTGCCAGCGGAAGCCACAGGGGGCAAAGGTTTCGGCAAAGCGTCTCAGGGTATCTGCCCATACTGGCTCGGCCCCATTAAAGGCCACCTGCCAGCTGCTCAGATCCAGATCCTTGATCTTCTCAGGGGTGGCCCGCTCCACGCAGAGATCGTAGGCAAAATTGGGTCCTCCACTGGTGGTAGCACGGTAGTGGCTAATGGCCTGCAGCCAGCGGAAGGGACGTTGTAAAAAGGACACTGGCGACATCAGGGTACAGGGGGTACCGAGAAACAGAGGCTGTAACACATTGCCCACCAGGCCCATGTCATGAAACAGGGGTAACCAGCCCACGAAGACAGTCTGATCACTATGCGCAAACCCCTCGCGGATCATCTGCTGGTTGGTCCAGAGATTCTGGTGGGTCACCATGACGCCCTTGGGAGTGCCGGTCGAACCTGAGGTGTACTGCAAAAAAGCCAGGGTTTGGGGAGTCACCGGAACTGGCTGCCACTGCTCTGCCAGTACGGGATCAACTCCATCGGTGGCTAGAGAGGGCAGAGCTGCACAGGTGTTCGTTTCCGCCAACCGTGCCAGAATTTCCTGTTGCTGGGAGGCAATAGTAAGAATGATCTTGGCCTGGCAGTTTCCCAGAATAGCCTGGATCCGTTGCACATTCTGGTTACGGCGCGGAGGGTAAGCCGGTACCGCAATGATCCCTGCGTAAAGGCAAGCCAGAAAGGCCACAATAAAATCCAGACCCGAGGGATACAGCATCAGGGCCCGCTCTCCCTGCCGTACCTGCTGTTGAAGCTGAGCAGCTACAGCTCGCACCCGCCGATCCAGTTGCCCAAAGGTGAGACTGCCCGCCTCGATCTCTCCATGTTCAAGAAAGCGGTAGGCCAGTTGGTCAGGCTGGTGCTGCGCCCGCCATTGCAGTAACTCCACCAGTGTTTTCAACTGATCCTGTATTCCTGGTGGAAATTCAGAGGTCGCATGTGCTGCAGTAACCATAGCCGTCGTTAGACCGTCCTTCAAAGGCACTCCCAGATTATGACAATTCCTCAGATCTGTAAAAGCCTAACCGCCACATTTTCTACTCCAGAAGCAATTTAATTTTGTATTTCAAGACACTACAGGTCTCCTGCATCAGGCGATCTGCAATCAGATCCACATGCCGATCGCGCCAGTTGCCCAGTTCGCACTGAGACGCCCAGGTATTAAATGAACCCATGGCTGGGCCACAACTGATCTGGAAATTGACTTTGTCCTCCACATACCCTTCCATGGCAATGCGATTGGCATAGGCAAAATACCAGCGAAAGATCCGTGCCATCTTGTGCTTTGGATTACATTCCATTTGTTGCAATTCCTGCGGACGTTTCCGTCCCACATGTTGCTTAACCTCTTCATAAACCTGAGCAAAACTGCGGTGAAAATATTTATCCTGAATCTGGATCTGAGTTTTGGGATCGATGTCTTCAAGGGCCCTGCAGGTTTTGTACAGGTCGTAAAGTTTATGGGCGCGCGGGGGGAAGAGAACCCCATGACTGAGCACCTGCACCTGGGACCCCAATTCAAACATATCTCCCGCCGGAGCCATGGCGGTGTCCTGTGGTCCAGCCTTCTGAAGCAGGTCTTTCACCACATCACTGGTCCCCGCCTCCACCGTGGCCTGGTTAATCGATCCGGTAAGAACAAAATCTGCCCCCAGAATAAAAGCTGCAGCTAGAGCCTGGGGAGTTCCTAAGCCTCCGGCCAGACCGACCGCACCCGTTGATGATAGTTCTGCTCCTGGCAGATGCGATCTCGCATGCTCTGAATCACAGGCAGGAGACTGGAGGCCACCCCCCGATCCGTGTGGCCCGCGGAGTCTGCCTCTACACAGAGGTCATCGGCCATGGGGATCTGGGGGGCCAGGCTGGCTTCGGTTGCGGACAGATCGCCTTTGCTCTGCAGGTGCTGCACGAATCGCCGGGGAGCAGGGGAGAGAAACTGCTGGGCCAGCTCCGGTCGCGAGATCTTAGCCATGATCCGGTTGGGGACATGGGGAGAGCCATCAAGGTTGGGATGGGCACCTGTGAGGCGGTATTGCACCAGGCTGGGGGTGATCTGGGTAAAGGCGGAAGCCTCAATCTGGCGGATGTGAGACTTGAGGAAGAGATCTACGGTGGCGGCCTCAGCTTCGGGATGATCCAGATTGCAGAGCAGGTTCACCCCAAACGGTTCTGCCTGGGTGAGCTGGCGTTGAATGTGCTGAATGGCGGCCTCAATCTGGGTTAATCCCCAACCCCCGGTTCCCAGAAAGCTGAGCAACCCGGCCTGCCCCATGCGGATCACCAGTTGAGGAGAGGCAATTCCCCGGGCCATGCCTCCGGCCACATAGGCCAGACGTACCTTGTGATCCCGGAGGAACTGAGGATCTCCTAACCGTTCGGGAGTTAATCGAGTAAGGGTGAGATCAGGGTTCAGGGGAAGGGCAGGCACAGCTCAGGCGGAGAAAGAACGGTTGGGAATATCAGCCCTGATCTGCTCAACCAGACTGGTCAGGACGGGACGAGAGGATACCTCCACAAAATCAGAGTCTGGATCCTGCTGGAGAAGGTAGTAGATCGTTTCCAGCCAGCGGACCGTGTGGCAGAGTTGCTGACTTAAGGTGTCCTTCAATTGAGAAGCCTGGTAGGGGCGTGCTGTGTAATTGGCCAGGACCGGAATTTGAGGGGCAGCCAGCTGATACTCCTCCAAAAGGCTCGCAAACTGCTCAGCAGCAGGCTGCAAGGCACGGGAATGAAAGGCACCACTCACCCGCAATGGGATCACCTGGAGAGCCCCCTTTGCCAGCAGAACGGAAGTTGCCTTGGCCATGGCTATCACGGATCCAGCAATCACCACCTGTTGAGGGGCGTTCCATCCTGCCAGATCAATGTCTGTCAGAGAGGCTTCTGCCAGAATCTCAGCCACGGTCGGTCCTGACAGTCCAATCACCGCTGCCATCGTTCCCCCCTGGAGTTGAGCCATCAGGGCAGCCCGTTGCGTCACCAGTTCCAGTCCTGTTAAAAAATCAAAAACTCCCGCAGCAAACAGGGCATTGAACTCCCCAATACTGTGGCCCACCACCCAGTCGGGTTCTTTTCCAGTCTCCCTGATCTGCTCGAGATAAAGCAGGGTATGGACCACGTAAAGGGCCACCTGGGTATACTCCGTCTGATCCAGCACCTGCTCAGGATCCTCTAAACACAACCGCTCGATCGAGAAACCCACCACCTGATCCGCCTGCCTGACCAGATGAGGATAGCGGGGGAAAAGATCTGCTCCCATACCGCAGATCTGGGATCCCTGTCCTGGGAACATATAAATAGTTGCCATGGGTTTAAGGGAGTGATGAAGAGGATGAGTAATGCCAGTAACCTGAAGGCAGGATTAGGTTCGAACTGGAATGACGATTGCATTTTCGGGCAGACCTAGAGTAACTCCTGGGGTCCGATCTCGAAGGTATAGTGCAGCACGTTAAGCGGTGAAGATGGCTCAGAGTTCACTGACTACTGCCCAGGAATGGGGAAAAAATGATCCGTTACTTTGACGAATCACCTGGGTAGGGGTATAGGGTAGGGGAGTAAACGCCTGATCTGAATTTTAACTGAGGAATCCCCATGATCGAGGTGCAGGGGTTAACGTTTACCTACAAGGGGAGTCCGACTCCTGCAGTAGACGCCGCCAGTTTTCATGTCCAGGCGGGAGAGATCTTTGGGTTTCTCGGTCCGAGTGGTGCCGGGAAAAGCACAACCCAGAAGATCTTGACCGGACTGCTCAGGGGTTACCAGGGCACCATTCAGATCCTGGGGAAAGATCTACGAGCCTGGGGAGCTGACTATTACGAACATATTGGCGTTTCTTTTGAGCTTCCCAATCATTACCAGCGCCTAAGCGCTCTGGAGAACTTAAATTTCTTTCGTTCCCTCTACTCGGGAGCAACCGAGGATCCTTCGGATCTGCTGGACAAGGTTGGGCTGGGGGAAGATGCACACCGCCGCGTGTCTCAATTCTCCAAAGGGATGCAAATGCGCCTCACCTTTGTCCGCACTCTCTTGAATCAACCACAGTTAATCTTTTTAGATGAGCCCACCTCGGGTCTGGATCCTGGCTACGCCCGCGTGATCAAGGAATGGATCCGGCAGTTACAACAGGAGGGACGCACCATTTTTCTCACCAGCCATGACATGACAGTGGTGGATGAACTTTGTGATCGGGTGGCCTTCATTGTGGATGGCCGGATTGTATTGATCGAGGCCCCCAGAGCCCTCAAACTTCAGCAGGGGGAGCGGCGGGTCCGAGTGGAATATCATGCCCATGGTGACCTTAAGAGATCCGAGTTTCCTCTAGAGCAACTGGGGCAGAATCAGGCTTTTTTAGCCCTCTTGCGTGAACAGGCTGTCGAGACCATTCACAGTACCGAAGCTACCCTCGAAGATATTTTTATTCAGGTTACCGGGAGAACACTGGAGTGAATCGACTGCTGGCAGCTCTCCGCCTCGATTGGGTGTTGCAACTACGCTACGGATTTTTTTACGCGGCTGGGTTTTCCCTGTTGGTGTGGTTGGCGATTCTCAAGGCTTTACCTCAGCAGGTCTTGCCCATTGCCCTCCCCCTGGTAGTCTTTTTAGATCTGTCAATTGTGGGCTTCTATTTTATGGCAGGCATGGTGTTGTTCGAAAAGGGAGAAAACACCCTCTCAGCTCTAGTGGTGACTCCTTTACGTTTCTGGGAGTACCTCAGCTCCAAGCTGATCACCCTGACTCTGATGGCGGTGGGGGTCTCAATGCTCCTGATTCTGGCCAACCCTACAGGTGTGCCTGGCAATGTGGGCTCCGGTTTACTGGGAGTGATTGCCATGTCCGTGATCTCGCTATTGATCGGATTGATCTCGGTGTCTCCCTTTCGTTCCCTCAGCACCTACATGATCCCTTCCCAGGCTTATGTGCTCCTGATGTATGCCCCGATCCCCAGTTACTTTGGGTGGGTAGAGAGTCCCTTCTTTTATCTTTTTCCCACCCAGGGAGCTTTGCTCTTGCTCAAGGGCCTTTTTTCAAGGTGTAGAGGGCTGGCAGGTGGGTTATGCGCTGCTCTCAAGCCTGATCTGGTTGCGGGACTGACGGTGGCAGCTCAGCGCCTGTTTAACCAGTACGTGATTGCCCGCGAAGGAGAGAGATAGGATGATGCGCTTACTGCTGTTCTTCGGACTCAATGATCTAAAAAATATCTGGCGAGACTCGCTCTTGCTGGGGGTTTTGATCATCCCCTGGGTACTGGTTCTGTCGGTGCGTCTGCTGATTCCCGAGTTGACCGCCTGGCTGTTGCAGCGCTACCAGTTTGATCTGGTTGCCTATTATCCTCTGCTCCTGAGCATTTTCTTTTTTCTGAACATCCCCATCCTTCTGGGGGCCCTGATGGGCTTTCTCATCCTGGATGAACGGGATGACAAAACTTTGATGGCCCTGCAGGTGACCCCGATCTCTGTTACGGGCATGACCCTTTACCGGATTGCCTCCACCAGTCTCCTCAGTTCCTTCTACATTCTGATCTGTACCCCGTTGACTGGGTTAATGCCTATGACCCAAACGCTAGCGATCGTTGCTCCAGCTCTGCTCTCGGGTTTGCTAGCTCCATTCATCGGATTACTCCTGCCTGCCTTTGCCAGCAACAAGGTTGAGGGACTGGCGATTGCCAAAGGGCTGGGGATTCTGCTCGTAGGACCTCTGGGAGCCTATTTCATCAATCCTCCGCTGCAGTACCTGTTTGGCCTCCTGCCCAGTTACTGGATTGCCAAGGCGTTCTGGCTAGGTCTGTCGGATCAGTCTTACGGGCTATTTGTGCTGGTGGGAGGAATCTATCAGGGTCTAGTTCTCTGGGGGCTGTTTGCCCGTTTCCAGAGTTCTGTCTCCTACTCCACCTAGCTACTGTATCTGGCGGCGGTAAATTCGTTGCACCTGATGAGTTTCTACGCTGGTTCTGAACTCCACCTTTTCGATCAAAATCAAGTTTCCTTCGGCAAGCTGTCGTCGGACAGTGTAGTTAGCAGGCTGCTGATTTTCTGTCTGCATATCGATCACTGTGACTAGTTCTCCGGCATCCCAGAAACTTCGAGAGGTGGCCCCTTCATGCTCATCCACCCCAGACTGATCCACCTGAATCTGATCCTGGCGCTCTCCCAGTAGGGTTTTGATCGTAAACCGAACGGTGGTGTGCTGGTCTTCGATCACCTGCTTGATTCCCATAGAATTCACCACCCCCCGCAGCAGAAGGTTCATTCCCTGGGCTTTCAAAATTGGATCTAAAGACTCGGAGACTTGCTGATCCAGCACCCAGATTCCAGAAAAATTTGGCCGCTCTGTTGACATGACAACACAGGTAAAACGATCTGGATTGAGTTTACCTGCTGGCCCTCCCCGAGTGCTGGCTTGGGGTAATTGCAACAGATCCTAGCTTGTTAAGACAATCTCCCTAATTTAACATGGTCCTCAGGCTGAAGCCAGAAACCGCTCCGCTAATCCTGGAGAACTTCCACTTCAATCGTGCCGGGGGGAGTGCGACGATGAAACTCGCCATCGGCCACAAACAGAGCCTCACCACAGCTGGGACAACGAAAACGGCGACCTTCCAGAGCCTGGGACTCAAACCCACACACCGGACAGCTATCGGTGGCAATCAAGCGCCCGATCCACCAGCGAAAGGTAATCAAGATGAGAACGGGCAACAACAGCAAAAAGATCAGGAACCCAAGCAAAAAGATAATCAGCCAACCCAATCCGGCAGCACTCAACAGGAGAGCCACACCGAGAGCGCCCAGCCAGAAGCCCCAACCACGCAGGGCAATAGAGTAGGTTTTAGGGGTTTGCAATCCCATAGAGCTTTGATCAAAACGACAGGTTGGTGAAAAGGAGCTTCCGATAGACCCACTGGAGTCATCAACCCAGCCCCAGCGCCGTAGACGCAACACGTTCACTTGAGCTTACAACATAGCCCAGAAAAAAGTGCATGTCTGTGGGGTTTCCCCTACTCCCCCTGCCTCTTGACCACTTTCAGAGTCTGCAGACGCACATCCTCCGGCCCGTTGATAAAGCCCCCCGCCTCATGCACCAGCAGCAGGTAATCGATGGCCTCCTGGGTCACCTCTTCGCCGGGCACCAGAATCGGAATCCCCGGCGGGTAAGGAGAGATAATCTCGGCACAGACCTCTCCTCTGGCCTCCTGAAAGGGAATCCGGTGGATCGGGGCAAAGAAGGCCTGGCGGGGGGAAAGACGCTGCGGCGGCAGAGGTGGTAACTGAATGGCGGCCAGTCGTTGCAGTTTCTCGGTCATCTCCCCCATCTGCTGCTGCTGTTCCTGGGCCAGTTGGACAAAGCTCTGCACCAGCCGCTCTCCATCGCGATCGGTATTGCCAATGCTGAAAATAAAGACAACATTGTGCAGGGTCGACATCTCCGGTTGCACCAGGAAGCGATCATTTACCAGATCATGGGCCTCAAAGCCGTACAGACCCAGTCCCGTGACGGTCACGGTCACGCGTGTTGGATCTAGGTCAAAGAAACCTGGTGAGGAAAGAATTCGCTCACTGCCAAAACAGCTGATGCCTGGGATCTGATTTAACTGGACTCGCACCTGCTCTGCCAGGGTCAGGGTCTCTGAGAGCAGTTCAGTTCCTTGCAGAGCCATCTGGCGACGGGCCACATCCAGCGACATTAACAGCACATAATTGGGACTGGTGGATTGCAACAACTGCAGGATATTGCGAACACGATTGGGATCAACACGATCCCCCTGCAGGTGCAACAGCGATGCCTGGGTCATCCCCGAGATGACTTTGTGGGTGGACTGCACCACCAGATCGGCTCCTGCCTCCAGGGCAGAGATGGGCAGTCGGGGATGAAAGGCAAAATGAGGTCCATGGGCCTCATCCACCAGCAGAGGCAGATTGCGAGCATGCACTATGGCAGCGATGGCCTCAATATCGGAACAAACACCGTAGTAGGTGGGATTGACCACCAGCACACCTTTGACATCGGGATAGAGCTGCAGAGCTCGTTCCACACTTGCAGGAGTGACTCCATGGGCCAGGCCTAGCGAGCGATCATAGTCCGGTTCCATGTAGACAGGAACAGCGCCTGAAAGGATGACTCCAGCCACCGCCGATTTGTGGCAGTTTCTAGGGACCAAAATCCTGTCCCCCGGATCGCAGACCGCCATAATCAGGGTTTCGACGCCACAGGTGGAGCCGTTCACCAGGAACCAGCTGCGGGATGCACCGTAAGCTTGCGCCGCCAGGATCTGAGCTTCCTGAATCACCCCGTCGGGATCATGGAGGTTATCCACCTCAGGCAATTCGGTCAGATCCGCCTTGAAAACCATTTCCCCCAGCAGGTCGCGCAGATCTTGGGGAATACCTCGACCTTGCTTATGGCCTGGAGTATGAAATGGGGCTTTATCCAGGGTGCAGTAGCTGCGGATCGCTTCAAACAGAGGGGCACGGGCTTGAGCTTCGCGGTCAAGGGGGCGTAAGCTACGTAATGACCGGGTTCCGAACAAGGCTTCACTCTCTCTCACTTACGAGTTGCCATTATCCTCCGGTCCAGTCTTTCCGTCCATAAACACGAGTGGGTCTATCCCTACTCATTTTGCGGGAGTTGCACACCTGGCTTATGTTTGAGAAGTTGCCTGTTCCCCTGAGCATGATCGTGCTTCTGGCAGGTTTGGCCACCACCATCTGGGGATTTATTAATTACAACAACCCACAGCTGAATCTCGCGGGTCTGACCACTGGCATCCCTCTGCTGCTGGGGGGGCTGGTGATGAAGCTGGTAGAGCTCAAACCGGTTCCCTCGTTAGAAGCTCCTTCTGAGGAGGTGCTACAGGCGCGTTCCCAGCAGGCCACTACCATCCAAACCCAGATCCGCACGGATATTAGCCGTTACTCTTATGGGGCCAATGTGCATATGCAGAATGCCCTGGAATTTCTCAAACTTAAAGGCGCAACCGATGCCGATCTGCCCCAACTGGTAGGATATCGGGAAGAACTGCGCCAGGGCTATTACACTTTACTGCTGCGATTTCAATCCCCCAACGTCACCTTTGAGCGCTGGCAGGAGAGCTTAAATAAAAAACAGACAGGCTTCTTTGGGCGGGATGTCGAAGTGCAGTTGTCTCAACCCAAAGAGCCTATTGTAGAGCTGGCCCTGATCAGCCGAGCCCAGGAGGAAATCAACAAGTCCTAACCCTAGTTCATTAACGTCGGGATAGAGACTGGGGGCTGACGATCGAGGCCTCGTCCAGATCCACAGTTGAGCTCCACTGCTGATCGGCCAGCGAAAGCAGACTCAGGGCGACAAGTCCAACCATAAGCGAGGCCGCCATCTGCACAAATAGCTTAGCGGGATCAAAGGATTCCATCACACGCTCTCCTAGATCAGAAGTCAGGAAGATACACCTGGGCATCTCCTCTTGATCATCGTGGCTGGGCCAAAGAATCTCCGTGATCAGGGTCACCCCAGGATGGTGATATCCCTCAAGCAAGCGCTACTTTGTAAACCCAATCTGCATGCTCAGGATCACGGTTTTCCGTGATGGCAATCAGCTTCGCCTTGAGTTGATCGGTGATCGGTCGCGGCTTGGGCAGGGTAAAGTTCTCCACCTGTTTAATCGGGGTAATTTTGGCTGCAGTTCCAGTTAAAAACGCCTCATCAGCAATGAACAGCTCTGACTTGTCAATAGGGCGCTCCATGACTGGAATCTGCATTTCCTGGGCCAGGGTGATGACGCTATCGCGGGTAATGCCTTCGAGAATGTCTTGATCAAACCCCGGCGTAATCAGGGTGCCATTTCGGACCAGAAAGATATTCATCCCCGAGGCCTCACTGACTTTGCCCTGAGAGTTGAGCAAAATCGCCTCATCAAATCCAGAGGCAACAGCTTCCGATTTGGCCAGAGAAGACGTGATGTAGGCTCCTGCGATTTTCCCCCGCAACGGCAAACTGCGATCCTCTTGCCGATGCCAGGAACTGATGCGACAGCTCACCCCCTCAGGCGCAAGGTAATCCCCCATTTGCAGACCGTAGACAAAAAAGTCTTTTTCAATACTGTGCAGTCGCGGAGCAATCCCTAAGCCTGAGGTATAGACAAAGGGACGAATATAGAAAGGAACTGCTGGCTGATTTTGTTTGACAAACTCAACGATCACATTCTCAATCTTGTCGGCAGGCAGATCGTAGTGCAGAAAACGAGCCCCCTGGCTAAGTCGCTGGCAGTGCCGCTGTAAACGAAAAAGTAAAATAGTACCGCGATGCTCAGGATCCGGTAGACCTCTTAGACCCCCAAATGAACCCGTACCGTAATGCAAAGCATGGGTTGCAATTGAAATTTTTGCTTCCGAAAAGGGGATGAACTGGTTTTGAAAGTAAGCAATCGGCAGAAAATCATTCATGGCGTGATGGGGCTCAAGTCACAAGATTGACCAGCAAGAGGTCTCCCAGAAGCGGAGATCTGAGGGCCCCAAACCCAATCGATGGTGGGGATAGGAACCGCTGCAATACGCAAGGAGCACAGAGTTGGTCTCCCATTATGTGGTGCTGCAGCAGAGATTTCAAGCTGTGGCAAAAAGATTTATACTTGGCCTGTTTATGCAGATGAATATTGGGGAGGCGTGGGTTGAATCAGGCCCAGCGGATGGATCAAGTGGCCCTGGTAACCGGAGCCAGTCGGGGCATTGGTCGGGCGATTGCTCTGCAATTGGCGGCGGCAGGGGTCAAAGTGGCTGTAAATTATGCGCGGTCGGCAGATGCTGCCACTGAGGTGGTGGATAAGATCACGGCTACCGGGGGAGAAGCCATTGCTCTGGCGGGAGATGTCAGTCAGCAAGCGGAAGTGGAAAAGTTATTTACCCAGCTCATCGAACACTGGGGCCAGATCAATATCCTGATCAACAATGCGGGCATTACTCGAGATAATTTGCTGGTTCGCCTCAAACCTGAGGACTGGCAGGACGTTATCAATCTCAACCTCTCCGGCACCTTTTTCTGTCTGAAGGCAGCGGCCAAGCTGATGATGAAACAGCGTTCTGGTCGGATCATTAACATCACCTCTGTGGTAGGGCTGATGGGCAATGCAGGCCAGAGCAACTACAGTGCGGCCAAAGCTGGAGTGATCGGGCTCACCCGCTCTGCGGCCCGGGAGTTGGCCAGCCGTCATGTCCTGGTGAATGCTGTCGCCCCTGGATTTATCGCCACCCAGATGACAGCAGACTTAGAAGCCGACGCCATTCTGGCGCAAATTCCGCTAGGGCGGATGGGGCAGCCGGAGGAAGTTGCTGGCCTGGTCCGGTTCCTGGCCCTGGATCCTGCTGCTGCTTACATCACAGGTCAGGTGTTCAATGTCGATGGGGGCATGGTGATGGCATAGCCATGGCCAAAGTTCTGCTGCCGGAGATGGACGATCAGAGCCTGCGAGACCGGGCCTGGATCGGGGATGCCATTCTAGCCCTCTATGCTCGCGAGTGGCTGCTGCAACAGGGTGTACCGCCCGGAGACGAACGCAGGGAACTTTTCACCCATTTCACCTCAAACCAATTTTTATCCGCCCTCGGTGATCCCACCCGCATTGAGGCCAAAATCGGCTTGGTCTATCTAGAGGAAGGAAAGGAAGGCGCCTTCCAGTTCATCTCTGAGGTGATTCTCCCCCTATTTTTGCGGCAGTTGCAGAAGCGAGGGGGGTGGCAGGCCTAGCCCCGCAAGGATCTCCGCTGGGGACAGTCTCAGGATCTGTCTACCGACGATGCTATCAGTGGGTCCCATTGTCTTATAGAATTGGTAGTTGCTAATGCGTCAATCCAGGTTGTTATCTAGCAAAAAGGACATTAAGCTCAATGAGTGATGATGAAATCTATAGCCGCGTGCGCAAGATTGTGGCTTCCCAGTTAGGTGTAGAGGATGCCAAGGTCACGATGGAAGCCAGCTTTCAAAATGACTTGGGGGCCGATAGTCTGGATACTGTTGAACTGGTGATGGCTTTTGAGGAGGAATTTAATTTGGAAATTCCTGATGAGGATGCCGAGACCATTGCTACTGTCCAGGATGCCGTGAGCTACATTTCCCAGAAGGCTGCTGCCTGAGTAGGGTGGATTGGTTCATCACCCTGAGATCCCTGGCACCTTAATCCCTACCCTGCTGTAATCATGGCTTTACATCCGTCCCCATCTCCGTCCTCTTCCACATCAGGTCATGCAGGGCGGCGTGTTGTGGTCACCGGACTCGGTGCCATTACTCCCCTCGGCAATACAGTCTCTGAGTATTGGCAGGGCTTGCTGCAAGGACATTCCGGAGTGGATCAGATCACCCTGTTTGATGCGGAACGGCACAGTTGTCGGATTGCAGCGGAGGTGAAGGGTTCGAACCCACCGACTACATGGATCGCAAGGAAGCCAAGCGCACCGATCGCTTTGTTCAATTTGCGATTGCAGCCGCCAAGCAGTCTCTGGACGATGGAAACTTCCAGATTACAGATCTCAATGCTGAGCAGGTGGGGGTGATCATCGGCACTGGCATCGGCGGCATTAAGGTGCTTGAAGATCAAGAGAAAGTCTACCTGGAGAAAGGTCCGGATCGCTGTAGCCCCTTCATGGTCCCCATGATGATTGCCAACATGGCCGCCGGACAGATCGCGATCCATCTGGGGGCACGAGGGCCCAACAGTTGTACCGTAACGGCATGCGCCTCGGGGTCCAATGCGATTGGAGATGCCATGCGCATGATCCAGCGGGGCGATGCCCAGGCAATGATCACTGGAGGTACAGAAGCCGCCATTACGCCTCTCTCCATGGCGGGGTTTGCTTCTATGAAGGCGCTCTCCTGTCGCAACCAGGATCCAACCCGTGCCAGCCGCCCTTTTGATTGCAATCGGGATGGATTTGTCATGGGGGAAGGGGCCGGAGTTCTGCTTTTGGAGGATCTGGACCATGCCCGCAGTCGGGGAGCCCGCATCTACGCCGAGATCGTGGGCTATGGGGCCACCTGCGATGCCTATCACATGACCTCTCCTTCTCCCCAGGGGGAAGGGGCCACGCGGGCGATCCGGCATGCCCTTAAGGACGCAGGCATCCCGCCCGAGGCTGTCGATTATGTGAATGCTCATGGCACCAGTACTGTGGCCAATGATTCCACAGAGACCCAGGCGGTGAAGGCAGCTCTGGGGGAGCACGCCTATCAGATCAGTATGAGTTCAACCAAATCCATGACTGGTCATCTGCTGGGAGGATCGGGGGGTGTCGAAGCGGTGGCCACGGTTTTGGCCGTCCATCAGGATCAGCTGCCACCGACCATCAATCTGGAAAACCCCAGTCAGGACTGCGACCTTGATTACGTCCCCCACCACAGTCGCGCTCGCCTTGTTCAGGTGGCACTCTCCAATTCGTTTGGGTTTGGAGGCCATAATGTCACCCTGGCCTTTTGCAAGTATACCGAGGGGTAAGCTGCCCTCTTGATGATCTCTATCCTCTGGACAGGCAGATCCTATGCCCTCAACACCTTCTCAGCCGATTGATCAGGACCTCCTCTGTGTGGGGATCGTGGGGCGCCTCGGGCTATGGGGGCGTACAGCTGGTGCGCCTGCTGGCGGAACATCCACAGGTCCAGATCACCTCCATTTCCGGACGGGACAGTGTGGGCAAAAAAGTACGGGGGACCTCTATCCGCATCTGGCTCAGCATGTCAATTTGCCGATCCAAGCGGTGGATGTGGACGCGATGGGGCAGGCCTGTCAGGTGGTGTTCTTAGCTTTACCCAATGGTCTGGCTGGCGAACTTGCTCCCCCCCTCCTCGCCAAAGGCTGCCAGGTTCTCGACCTCTCTGCCGACTACCGCTTTCGGGATCTGCAGCTCTACCAGGCCTGGTATCGACCCGGCCCAGCCGATCCGCAATGGCCCACCACTGCCCATCACCAGGCCAATCAGGAAGCAGTCTATGGGTTGCCGGAACTGTACCGAGATGCCATTGCTCAGGCACGCCTGATCGGATGTCCTGGCTGTTATCCCACCGCTTCGCTCCTGGCAGCGGCCCCCCTATTGCGGCAGGGGTTGGTGGAGCCAGAAACTCTGATCTTTGATGCCAAGTCAGGGGTATCTGGAGCGGGCCGGGCGGCGAAACAGGGCTCGCTTTTTGCCGAGGTGGATAGTTCCCTGGGAGCCTATAACGTGGCCAAGCACCGCCACACGGCCGAGTTCGACCAGGAGTTCACCCGCGCGCCGGCCGGCCCGTCGGTCTGCACCTTCACGCCGCATCTGGTTCCGATGAACCGCGGCATCCT
>JAAUUJ010000064.1 GCA_012030715.1 Synechococcaceae cyanobacterium SM2_3_1
ACCCGACGGCACTCGGCCCGGCATTGGCGGCACGTGACGCATCATCTTCATACCGCCGGAGCAGGAATCCTGCAGGGTCTTCAGTTCCTTGGGGGTGGGTCCCCGTTGGCCGTTGAGACCAAAATAGGTGCCATGTTCAGGGGCTGAGATCAGGGGCATGATGTTGTGGAGGAAAGCTCCTTTAGAGCGGATCACCTCATTCACCTCGACCAAATGCTCTTCATTGATCCCAGGGATCATCACAGAGTTGACCTTGCAGAGAATGTCTGCCTCTCGCAGGGCATCCAGACTTTCCATCTGACGTTCATGCAGGATCCGGGAAGCTTCGATCCCTGTAATCCGCTTGTGTTGCCAACGAATCCAGGGGTAGATCCTGGTGCCGATCTCGGGATCCACCATATTAATAGTGAGGGTGACGTGATCGATGTTGAGCTTTTTGATCACATCCACATACTCAGGCAGCATCAGGCCATTCGTAGAGAGGCAGAGCTTGATGTCGGGAGCTTCGTCTGCAATCAGCTCAAAGGTACGAAATGTCTGTTTGGGGTTGGCAAGTGGATCCCCTGGTCCGGCAATGCCCAGAACGGTCATCTGGGGAATCTTACCAGCAATCACGAGTACCTTATGGGCGGCTTCTTCAGGCGTGAGTAGCTCACTGACCACGCCGGCGACTTTCATTGGCACAGTCAAATTTGCGGTTGCAATAATTGCACTGAATATTACAGGCCGGAGCCACTGCGACATGCATACGAGCGTAATGGTGATGGGCTTCCTCGCTGTAGCAGGGATGCTTCTCAATCCGCTGTTTCATGGACTCACTCAAGGTGTGATTCGCTGAAGTGCTGCTGCAGCCACAGGTTGTTGTTTTGCTAGCAGACTTGGTCACCTTTGCCTGAGCTGGTGTTTTTAGAGTGGGGTTGATCGCGGGGATGGTCATTGGGGTATGTGGCTGTTGTTTTGTTATTGGCCGTTATATCAGCCACCCGAATGCCCTTGGCGAGTACTCATCTGCGTCAGAGTGATTAGATTATTGTGAGTGTACTCATCCGCTAGAACGTAGAGATAGCAACCAATAAAAATTTTCTGGTCGGGGGGGATCTGATATTTCTTGCCCAACGATTAAGTATTTTCGGAGCGGGGCACAGGTTATTTGTACTCAGCCCTTCTACTCTCAATACCTGTGAACTCAATGGTTTGAGCGATCCGACGGGGAATTTTACATGCACTCATCCATCCCGAATGAACGCGGGTCGTCTTGCATTGGTTGATACAAATATAAGGTATCCCCTCGTAATCTGTATAGATGATAGCCATTGACTCAAGTTTAATATTTCTAAATATTACATTCGCACCTGACAGCAATCCGATGAGTACACCTGATGATTTTGACTACTCAAGCTCAGATCCTTATGAGATAGGGATCTGTGGTGTCAATCTGACTTGGGCTTCAGGAAAAAATACTAGAACGTTGTTTGATTAATACCTGATCCCTTGAGGAGAAAAGCTAGAACCCCATATCTAAAATACTTTTTATCCTTGCTATGGCTAAGTTTGAACCCCTGAGTACACCTACAATAACCTGATCAATCCTGATCGAGTTCGCAATCACTCTGGCCAGATCAGCAACTTGTTATAAGCAGGAGAACAAACCTCGAACCTCAGTTGTCCCTGCCATGATTTTCTAACCCTTTGGAGATTTTATGTACTGCACATCCCCCACCTGCAAACCTGACACTGCCGAGGTTATCGACGTGCCCATTGCCGATCGGTGGCGTATTTATTACCGTCTGCAAGAACTGCAATTGGCTTGTGGATGCACCACAGAAGGCCAACTGTGGGTTGAAATCCACACCACACAAGAAGCGATACTCGTTCGCAGCACGGTCTCGGCCTATCTATCCTCTCGGCAGAATCTAGTGGTCTGGCTACAGCGTTGCTGGTCTCTGTAAGTCTTGCCCTTCACCCTCAAGCGATTTCCAGGAGTTTCCATGACACAATTTCAAGCTCAAGTTCGCCCATTTAATCATATCGAAAGCAACCCTGTCGGCCTCGGTCAGGAGATCACGACTCCTGTTTGCGAAGGGTTAAACCTGGCGCTGGCCAGTTTTCAAGGACTCTATCTCCAATATCAGAAACATCACCTAGTGGTGGAAGGAACTGAATTTTACCAACTCCATCAGTTCTTTGATGAATCCTATCAAGCAGTTCAAGATCATGCCCATCACCTGGGAGAGCGACTGAATGGGCTGGGAGGTATTCCTGCGGCAAGTTTCAGCAAGCTCGCAGAACTGTGCTGTTTCACACCAGAAGCGGATGGTGCCTATCCTGTACGCCAGATGCTTGAACACGATCTCGAGGCTGAACAGATGGTTATTGAGCTGCTGCGCAAACAAGCCTCTCTGGCTGAAAGCGTAGGTGATCGAGCCTCTCGCTATCTCTTGGAGGAAATTCTGCTAAAAACCGAGGATCGAGCCTTCCATCTGGCTCACTTCCTGGCAGAAGACAGTCTTACTTTCGCCACCACGCGAATTTCTTAGTCATGATTCGATCCGCTGCAGAGGTAACTCATCATGCCCCCGCTGATTCTCAATCCCATGCAAAAGTGCTTGATCCAGTTCCTTCAGGAGGAAATGGCAGTGCCGGAAGCGGCTATCAGGTTTGCCATGAAGCGGCATCAACGCGAGTGTGGACCTCTGCAGATCATCCTTTGGCAGTACGGATTGATTTCTATGGAGCAACTGCAGCAGGTCTTTGTCTGGCTGGCAGCACCTTCCTTTGCGCAATCTTGTTTTGATACCGAGGTCTTATTATGACAGCTCACTTTGTTCATGTCCCGGCTGCTAAGTCTGCTGCCTGCGGATGGCATCCCTTCAGATCTCTGATCACCTTTATTAAAAACTGGTTAGACAGAATAGAAATTCAGGGAATTTGTCAGGCGAGATGGATCTGCCGACTGATCCCCTCCCACTGTCCTTTTGAACGGGATATTCTGCTGGGCTCCAGGACGATTCATATTCCAGCCCTCTGTCGGATTAATCCTGTGTACGAACAACTGATCGGGTTGCGGATGCGAGCTGCCTCCTACCTGGTTGAGGTGAACTCATGAAGATGACCCCTGGAAAAGTTGCTGAACTTCTCAATGAGACCGCTTGTGAACATCATCATGGCAAAGCTGGCACGGCGAAGAACAAAGCCTGCGTTCAGCAAGCCAAACCTGGTGCTGCTCAAGGGGGGTGTGCCTTTGATGGAGCCATGATCGCGCTGGTACCGATCACGGATGCCGCCCATTTAGTTCACGGACCGATTGCCTGTGCTGGCAATTCCTGGGGAAGTCGTGGCAGTCTTTCCTCCGGCTCCCAACTTTACAAGATGGGCTTCACCACAGATTTGAATGAAAACGAGATCATCTTTGGAGGTGAGAAACGTCTATACAAATCCATTCTGGAGATTCATGAACGATATCAACCCGCCGCTATTTTTGTTTATCTCACCTGTGTAACCGCCCTGATCGGTGATGATCTGGATGCTGTTTGCCAGTCAGTCGCCCAAAAGATTGAAACTCCCGTGATCCCAGTTCATTCCCCGGGTTTTATCGGCAGCAAGAATCTGGGTAACCGCGTTGCTGGTGAATCTCTGCTGGAGCATGTCATCGGCACCGCTGAGCCTGAGTTCACCACCCCCTACGACATCAACCTGATCGGGGAATACAACATTGCAGGAGAGCTGTGGGGAGTGCTACCCCTGCTGGAGGAACTGGGAATCCGGGTGCTCGCCAAGATCACGGGTGACGCTCGCTATCAGGAAGTCTGCACTGCCCATCGAGCAAAACTGAACGTCATGATCTGCTCCAAAGCGCTGATCAATGTCGGTCGCAAGATGCAAGAAACCTACGGCATCCCCTATATCGAGGAATCGTTCTACGGGGTAGAAGATATGAACCGCTGTCTGCGGAATATCGCAGAGTCTTTGGGGGATCCTGATTTGCAAGCTAGGACGGAGGAATTAATTAGACGGGAAACCCGAGCTCTGGCCCAAAAACTAGAACCCTATAGGCAGCGTCTTCAGGGGAAGCGAGTTGTCCTCTATACCGGAGGGGTAAAGAGCTGGTCCATCATCTCTGCCGCCAAAGATCTGGGGATCCAGGTGACGGCCACCAGCACCAAGAAAAGCACTGAAGAGGATAAAGCTCGGATTCGGGACTTGCTGGGTACAGAAGGGATCATGTTGGAGAAAGGCAACCCGACTGAGCTGTTGCGGGTGATTGAAAAAACGCAAGCTGACATGTTGATCGCCGGAGGTCGCAACCAGTACACCGCCCTGAAGGCTCGCATCCCCTTCCTGGATATTAATCAAGAGCGCCATCATCCCTATGCTGGCTACGCGGGTTTAGTTGAAATGGCTCGAGAACTGCAGGAAGCCCTCTTCAGCCCTGTATGGCAGCAAATTCGTCAACCCGCCCCCTGGGAAAAGGAGGTGGTGTAATGGCCAAAGTTGCTGCAGCTCGCAAAGCAGTTGCCATCAACCCCCTCAAGCTCAGTCAGCCTTTAGGAGCCGCGCTGGCCTTTCTGGGTATCAAAGGATCGATTCCGCTGTTTCATGGGTCCCAGGGATGTACAGCTTTTGCCAAAGTGGTGCTGGTGCGCCATTTCCGCGAAGCTATTCCCATGTCCACCACCGCCATGACCGAAGTGGAGACCATCCTGGGGGGTGAGGGGAACGTTGAACAGGCGATCCTGACCCTGGTGGAAAAAGCCAACCCCGAGATCATCGGGCTGCTGACAACAGGGCTGACGGAAACCCGTGGCGATGACATGCAGGGGATCTTGAAATCGATCCGGAAACGTCATCCCGAATTGGATGGATTGCCGATCGTGATGGCATCAACTCCAGACTTCAAAGGATCTCTACAGGATGGGTTTGCCACAGTGGTGAACAGCCTGCTGGGAACTCTACCTCAACCTGGCAGAGTTAAGTCCAATCAAGTAACAATCCTGGCGAGTGTAGCTTTCACCCCTGGTGATATTCAGGAGGTCAAGGACATGGTAGAGGCCTTTGGTCTTCATCCCATTGTGGTCCCTGATCTATCGGGATCTCTGGATGGCCATTTGGGAGAAGGATTGGCCACCACCACCTCAGGCGGTACCCGAGTCTCGGAGTTACAGGAGATTGGACGTTCCGCCTTCACCCTGGCGCTAGGAGAAAGTATGCGCACAGCGGCTGAGCTATTGGAGCTGAGGTTTGGCATTCCCTATCAGGTGTTTCGGCAGTTGACGGGACTAGCGGCTGTGGATAAGTGGTTGATGCTGCTGTCCCAATTGAGTGGCAGGTCAGTGCCCGAGCGCTATCGACGCCAACGTCGTCAATTGCAGGATGCCATGCTGGACACTCATTTCTTCTTCGGTGGCAAACGGATCGCATTAGCCCTGGAGCCCGATCTTCTCTGGTCTAGCATCCACTGGTTGCAACTGATGGGGGCCGAGATTCATGCGGCTTGTACCACTACTCGCTCACCATTACTAAAAGAACTACCTGTTGATGAAGTGATCATTGGGGATCTGGAGGACTTTGCTGAGGCTGCCCAGGGTGCAGACTTACTGGTCGGGAACTCCCACACCCAAGCCGTTGCCCTGCAATTGGGAGTCCCGCTCTTCCGTCAGGGCATACCGATTTTTGATCGCCTTGGCAATGCCCAGGTGATCCAGGTGGGATATCACGGCACCATGGCTCAGCTGTTTGTCGTTGGCAATCTGCTCATGCAGGCAGAAGTGCAGCATCCTCGCTCACCTCCAATCGCAGGAGCGTCCCCACAAGTTTCTGGCTGATTCCCACAAACCTCAGGAGAACATGATGAAAGTTGCCTTTACGACTCGTGATGGAGCCCATGTAGATGCTCACTTTGGTTGGGCAAACCAGATAGTGGTCTACGAAGTCTCACCCCAAGGATACCAATTTCTGCAAACCCTCACCTTTGATGGAGAGCTCAAAGAAGATGGCAACGAAGACAAGCTGGTACCCAAGATCAACGCTCTCTCAGACTGCACCCTGGTTTATGTTTCTGCGATTGGAGGCAGTGCTGCTCGTCCGTTGCATCAACAAAAAATTACACCGATTAAGGCCCAATCTGAGGCGGAGGAGATTGAAGATCTGCTGAATCGACTGGTCACCACGCTGCAGGGAACACCCCCCCCCTGGCTGCGTAAGGTTTTGCAACAGGAGCAACGTTCATCAACATTGGATCCATCTCAATCCCAACAGGAGGTGTCGGTATGACACTCGCACAAGTAACCGCCAATCCAGACGCTGTTGTGGTGAATAGCAGTCCCATTCTTCAGGAAATCGTCCGCCAGATTCGCTCCCAGGATAGTTTGGGGGTCTACCGTAACTGGTCTGACGAACTGTTGATCAAGCCGTACATTGTTTCCAAAGGCAAAAGAAAGGAGATTTCCATCGAAGGAGAAGTGGATCCCATTACTAAAGGCAGGATTTTGATCTTCTACCGTGCGATTGCCGCTCGGATTGAAGTCGAGACAGGGTTCCTTTGTCAGGTGGTTTTGGATCTGAGTCATGAGGGCTTCGGCTGGGTACTGGTGTTCTCGGGCCGCCTGCTCCTTGTAACTAAAACACTTCGGGATGCTCAACGGTTTGGATTTGACTCACTAGAAGCATTGGTCACCCAGGCCGAGAAGCTGATTCAGCAAGGGATTCAGCTAGCTGAGCGTCATCCTGAGGTTGGGCGATTGTAATTGGCTTTCCATCAGATAGGTGAGGTCTAAATGAGTCAAACCAAAGTTGCAGCAGATCTCCCCGCAGAGGAGCTGAAGATCCGTATCAAAAAACTGAATAGTAAGGCGGGGCAAATGAAAATGGATCTACACGATCTGGCGGAGGGTCTACCTGCCGACTATGAATTGCTGATGGATCTGGCTTCTCGCACATACGAAGTTTACCAACAGTTGCAGGAACTAAAACGATTACTCAAGCAAAAGGATAGAAACCCATGACCACCATTTCAACTCCGCCCTCTCAGTGGCAGACATTCCAGGCTCTGGTGAATGCGGAAGACTATTTCACCTTTTTAGATCTACCCTATGATCCGCAGGTGGTAAGTGTGAATCGACTGCATATTCTGCGCCAGTTTTCCCGCAATCTTGAGAGTTTTCCCACCCCCGGTCCTGAGTTGACGGAAGCGGCCTGGATCAAACTTGCCCGTCAGGCCCTGTTGCAGGCTTACCAAACCTTTTTGCAATCTACCCCACAGGAGCAAAAGCTTTTTAAGGTGTTTCATCAACCCACCCCAGGAGTTGTCCTCCTCTCTGAGATTACTTCTGATTGATCCCGCTGATGACCATGAATGGAGAAAGATCATGCTGTCCCTGACGTCCACAGAGCTGGAGCGCTATCGTCGCCAGATGATGTTGCCTGGGTTTGGTGAAGCTGCCCAACAGCGTTTAAAAGCTGCAACTGCGCTTGTCACAGGGGTGGGAGGGCTGGGAGGAACTGCGGCCCTGTATCTGACGGTGGCGGGGGTAGGCAAACTGATCCTGGTGCGAGGGGGGGATCTGCGTCTGGATGATCTCAATCGACAGGTGTTGATGAGTCATGATTGGCTAGGTAAACCCAGAGTATTTAAGGCCCAGCAGAGCCTGCAAGCCATCAATCCAGATGTTCAGATCGAAGCTGTCCATGACTACATTACCCCTGAAAATGTCAATAGTTTGGTGAGATCAGCCGACATCGCCCTGGATTGCTCCCACAACTTTGGGGAACGTGATCTGGTGAATGCAGCTTGTGTAGGCTGGGGCAAACCGATGGTGGAAGCGGCCATGAATGGCATGGAAGCCTATCTCACCACGATCATTCCTCACCAAACCCCCTGTCTCTCATGCTTGTTTCCCGAAAAACCGGAGTGGGATCGCTGGGGCTTTGGGGTCCTAGGGGCTGTTTCAGGCACACTGGCTTGTCTGACTGCGTTGGAGGCCATCAAGGTGCTCACGGGCTTTGGTCAACCGCTGCTCGGTCGCCTATTAACCATGGATCTGACAACCCTTGAGTTTGCTAAACGCCGTCCCTACAAAGATCCCAATTGCCCGGTTTGTGGTCAACCCCCACAGCAGGTTGCCAAAATTGCAGCACTTGTTTACTAAAGACTGTTGCCTGGGCTTTTTTCTACTCGATCAATCACGAAGATGGAGGACCAATGACCATAACACTTACCGAATTGGCGGAACTGCGGTTGCGAACTGTGATCCGCTCATCGACCAAAACTGGGGTGCGTATCTCCGTCATCGATGGGGGTTGTAGTGGGTACCAGTATTCATTGCAGCTTGTCGATGCATGTAAACCAGAGGATCTGACACAAGAACAGGGTTCTTTACAGCTGTTCATTGACAGCAAGAGCTTTCCCCTTCTCGAAGGGATTGTGGTGGATTACGTCGAAGGATTGACCCAAAGTGGGTTCAAGTTTCATAACCCCAATGCCACGAACACCTGTGGCTGCGGCCAATCTTTTCAAGCGGGTGGCTGTACTCCTATCGGCGCACCCTGCAGTTAATGGTCCTGATCCATATCTTAGGGAGATTGATACTTTCCCTGCGCTTACTCATTAACAAAGGAAAAACGATTATGACGACATTTGCTATTCGCTTAATCAACAAAAAGCGGCAATTGGACACGATTATCCAAGTGGATTCTGAGACGACTATTCTGGAGGCGGCAGAAGACAATGACATCGATCTACCCTCCTCCTGCCGCTCCGGAGCCTGCTCAAGTTGTGTGGGCAAGTTGATGGAGGGTGAAGTGGATCAGTCAGAGCAAAATTTCCTGGACGATGAACAGATTGCCAAAGGCTATGTGCTTCTCTGTGTCAGCTATCCTCGCAGTGACTGCACGATCCGAACCCATCAGGAAGCTTATCTAGTTTGAGGAAACCAGATCCATGCTGATTACGCAGAGCTTTACTGTCACCTTCTCTCCCCTCTACTGGATGCAACCCGGTGAAGAAGGAACCCTCTATAGGCTGAAAGGATGTGAGGACATGCTCACTCAGTTTCTCTCCCTTGGACTGCAGTTGGGGATGAACATCAAAGTGATCAGCCAGCAACCTGATCTGATCATCTCTCTACAGGGGAGGCAGATTAAGGTGGAGTCACAACTGGCGGAACTGATTTCAGTCCGACTAGAGCCCAGCTGTCCCTTACCGATTTCATTAAGGGGGCAACCAAGGTTATGGAAATGGCATCCATTCAGATTCCTTCGGCTTTTTTGGCAGCGCTTTTAAAGGAGAAGCATCCGCATTTTGCATAGACCTTACCCATACTCAAACTCAAGTTGATGGAGGACTAGGACATGAGCATTCGTGGAAACCATCTCGGATTGATCATCAAGACGGCTGAGGACCTCAGCTCTGTTGAGAAACCCTGCCCAAGCCTGGAGAACATCCAAGCCAGAACCGGACTTTCAAGAGAAGAGATGATTGCCGCCCTTAAATTTGAGCCCAATCCCTTAGGATGGCATCTGCAAGAGGATCATAAACCAAATTGCTCAAGCTTTGTGATCAGTGGAGTTACTTACGCGAGACTAGCAATCAATCGTTTTGTAGAGTAACGATACATACCTATCCCATAAGCTTCCCCCATTCGCCTGCCTCCTAACGGAACGCAGGTTTTTTGGTTTGCGAGAAGTTCCGGAGACTACCTGTTTTTTGTAGCGCTTGTAACTTTATTCAACTTGAAGTTGTTCATACTAAACAAATGGCATTAAAAGAATATAAAGTTCTTCATTAAGTTCGTTGTTTACCAAAAAACACTATGAGAAAAACTAGGGCATAAGATATTCTTCTATGAACTCTACTGAGCTTGGAGATCCAGACCCCTGGCTTTTCTACAGCAAGTTTGATTAGAGTTGTCTTCTCGGCTCCTCTCTGGAGTGCTTGCTTGTGTTCACTTGCTGGCTGAATTTTTACGGGGACAAGGGAACTTATGGCTTATCGTATTCCGGAAAAATGCACAGGTTGCAACACCTGTTTACCCCATTGTCCTACTAATGCTATTAGTGTTCAAGAGGGCGAATACTGGATTGATCCTATTCTCTGTAATAACTGTGAAGGTTATTATCCTGAGCCACAATGTTTAGTCAATTGTCCTGATTCTATCCCTTTGCCCTATGAGGCAATGAGGGGTCGGACCAAAAGTATTTCTGCTCGCATAGCAAGCAGTCCAACATTGTTTCCTGACGGCAAATCTCATCCTTTTTCCTCTTCGATTGTAGTTTGGGAAGCCTGTAATCTTTTAGCGCAAAGAGATTCTTTACCCCTAGAGATATCTTCAGAGGGAAGGGCTTATTATTGTAAACGTGTGAATAAAGATCAGGGATTGATCACCTTATCCTTACCAGTGGACAAAGAAGCAAAGGAGCAGGGCTCTGAGCTGAATTTTCTTGATCTGCGAGCCAGCTGTCTTCATCTGATTTTTGCAGCTTATGCTACTGGGCTGGAGAAACCCTGGGAACAGCCATTTGTGGTGACTGATCAGCAGCTGGAATCTTATTTAGGGTTGGACAAACGTAAAGATCTGAGCAAGATCGTACGACTGACCCTGCTAAAAACATTGATCGAGCAAGCCTGTTTGATGGAGGTAGCTATTGAGTGGCCTCAACAGGGAAAGGTAAAAAGCTTTTCAACTGAAGCTGCTCCTCTCTGGCACCTCCTCAAGATCCACCATCATTTTCAGAAGGATGATTTGGGATGTAATCACCTGATTGGGTTAACATTCGTGATCTACCCAGGACTCTGGTCACGTTATTTTCTTAATCGGCAGGGTTGCCGTTTACGAGAAGCATTCTACCAATACAGTGGGCTGCCCCTCTCGCTGCTATCTGCGGTGATGAGCAACTGGCAACACCATGAGGGGGGGGTAAGGATCCTCTTGTGGTTGGTGTTCAAAACGCGGATGGGACGGAAGCAACGGATCACAGTGCCCACCCTCATGCGAATTGCCTATGGTGAAAAACGTTTACTCCAGGCCAATACTCATTCTCAAGAGCAGAGCCGCCTGATCCGAATATTTGAAAGTGATCTGGGGCTGCTCGCTCGGTATGGGGTAAAACCTGTCTTTGATCCGATAACTTATCCTCCAACAATCCAACCCCTGTGGTCTCGCTTAGAAGCTGTACCGGAGGATGGTGAAGAGGCACTAGACTTCTGGATTGAGGATGCCCATTCCGACTCTTCCCTGACAGCTGCGAGTCCGAGAGGGAAATGGAATTTACTAATGTATGCACGCATTGAACAATTTGAATTGCCTCCAGACTGGTTACCGCAAATGCGTAATGAATCCCCCAAGCCGCAATCCACGGCACAAAGGAAGCAGCACAGATCCCAAAAATATTCAAAAGCAAAGCTCCCAACACATTCTATTTCAGCCTTCTCAGGTCTGACGGGGTCTGATATCAGCAAAGCTCGACAACGGCTAGGATTCAGTCAACGGGATCTGGCGCTTCGTACAGGCAAAAGTCAGAGTTGGATCCGTGATATTGAAAATGAGCGATTTCAGGCTAGGGCTGCAGATCAACAAATACTCCGCGAGATCCTTGAACTGGGTGAATGCCGAGCATAACTTGATCAAAGGGGGTAGAGAGCGATCAAACTTTGAAATTTACCAGACTTGATCTCAAGCTTGGATGGAAGAAGTCTCTCCTCAAAGGGATCGCGTGGACTCCAGCATTCAGATGAAGCACCCACGAAGCACTTACTCAGTTGAATCCTTTCTCCATGTGAAATTCTGGTGATCAACCTGCTAAACTTGAAGCCAAAGTTCATGCTTGATTCTGAGAACACCCTAACCAGAGTGGATCAGACAATTGAGACCGTATATACAAGGGGGAGCAACATGAGTCTGAACATGGTGAATTTAGTGGGTCGCGCTGGCACCGATCCTGAGGTCCGCTATTTTGAGTCGGGCAAGGTGAAGTGCAATTTTCCGCTGGCAGTGGATCGACGCCGCAAAGGAGAGGACAAGCCGGACTGGTTCAATATCGAGATCTGGGGTCGCACTGCCGAGATCGCGGGTGAATACGTGCGCAAAGGGAGTCTCATTGGCATTCAGGGCTCACTGCGCTTTGATCACTGGAAGGACAAAAACACCGGTGAAGACTGGCAAAAGCCGGTGATTTCCGTGGATCGGTTGGATTTGCTGGGGTCTCGTCAGGATCGGGAGACGAATATGCCGGAAGCCGATATGGACTTTTGATCCTCAGTCTCCGCGTCCCTTAAGCTGAGATTTGATTTATGCTGCTTTGCTTGTGATTGATCTGGAACAACTCAACAGGTATCGCCGTCAGTTCCCGGCGCTGGCGGACAAAACGTATCTCAATTTTGGCGGTCATGGTCCCCTCTCCCAAACCACACTGGCGGCGATCCAGAATGCCTACGCCTTTGAACAGCGTCAAGGTCCCTTCTCTGCCACCGTCAACACCTGGATTCAGGAGAACCTGCTGCAACTGCGCACCCACCTGGCCCAGATGCTGCACACCACTTGGGATCGCATCTGCCTCACAGAAAACACCACTGCAGGCATGAATATTCCCCTCTGGGGCCTGGACTGGCAACCGGGGGACCAGATCCTGCTCTCGGATGCGGAACATCCCGGGGTCATCGCGATTTTGCAGGTGCTGGCAAAGCGGATGGGGGTAGAGCCCGTCACCCTACCTCTGATGAACAACCCAGATCCAGTCACAACCCTGGAGGAGGCCATCACCCCCCGAAGCCGTATGCTGCTGATCAGTCATGTATTTTGGAATACGGGTCGCATTCAGCCCCTGAAGGCCTTGACAGAGGTCTGTCATACCCATGACCTGCTGATCCATGTGGATGCAGCTCAGTCGGCTGGGGTTCTGCCCCTGGATCTGCCTGCACTGGGTGTGGATTTCTATGCTTTCACTGGGCACAAGTGGCTGTGTGGACCCGCAGGCACAGGGGTTTTGTATATGTCTGAACGAGGGCAATCCCGCCTGCTGCCCACCTTTGTTGGCTGGCGAGCGCTTGGACATGAAGATGCAGCCGCCTTTGAAGTGGCTACCTCTGCCTGGGCCTTGTTGGTGGGTCTACGGGCCGCGCTCCAGGATCATGAACAGCTTGGTTCGATTGAGGAGCGATACCAGCGGCAGGTGAGTCTGGCCCTGTCCCTCTGGTCACAGATCCAAGACCTGCCAGGCCTTCAGTGTTTACGCTCAGATCCACCGGACACCGGGTTGGTCTCCTTTACCCTGGACCATTACACTCCCGCTCAGCTGGAGTCCACTCTGGCTCAAGAACAGATCCTGATCCGTTCACTACCCCATCCGCCCTCTGTGCGGGCCTCGATTCATTACCTCTCCTGCGAGACGGAGGTTGAAACTTTAGTGCAGAGTCTGGCAAGGCTGAGTAAGCGGTAATGCAATTGCGGCCCTGAGCTTTGGACGCATAAAGCGCCTGATCCGCGCAGGCCACCAGGAGATCGAGGGGGGACTCGGGAGAGGGTTTGAGACTGGCTAGACCAATACTGAGAGTGACCTGACCGCAGGTGGGGTGAGCTGCATGCGGAATTTTCAGTTGCCGGATCCGATCCTGAATCGCTTCAGCCATCAGGTGTCCCCGCGCTTCATTGGCATAGGGGAGCAAAATCATAAACTCATCTCCCCCATAACGGGCCACCAGATCCTGAGAAGAGCTCACGGCAGATTGCAGAATTTTAGCTACCTGCTGCAGACAGCGATCCCCCGCCAGGTGACCAAAGGAGTCATTGTAGAATTTGAAATAATCTACATCACAGATTAAGAGACCGAGATCCTCCTGGGTTTGCCCCAGCGACCACCACCATTGATCGAGACAGGCATTAAAGTGACGACGATTGGCCACCTGGGTGAGTTCATCACAGGTTGAAAGCCGTAACAATTCCTGGTTAGCCACCTGCAGGGCTGCCTCCACCCGTTGCCGTTCCTGGATCTCTGCCTGCAGCCGCTGATTCTGGGCCTGAAGTTGTTGCTGTAACTGCCTCAGGGTGAGGTGGGTGTGAATGCGAGCTAATACCTCCTGCAGTTGAAAGGGTTTCGTAACATAGTCAACTCCCCCCATCTCAAAGGCCTTCACCTTGTCTTCGACCCCGTCCAGGGCGCTAATAAAGATCACCGGAATCTGCTGGGTTTCCTGGTGTTCTTTTAACTCTCTGCAGACTTCATACCCATTCATCAGGGGCATGTTCACATCCAGCAGGATCAGATCGGGTGGCGAGAGTTGAGCTCCCCGCAGAGCCATCTGCCCATTGAGAGCACTGCGCACCTTATAGCCCTGTTCACTGAGGATGGACGACAACAACCGCAAGTTCTCTGGGGTGTCATCCACCACCAGAATATTGGCCTTGGGCACTGGAGAAAACGACTCACTCATGCGGCAGTATCTGAAGCAGGTCAGAGAGGTGATCAAAACGAAAATCCTCCACCCATTGAATAAGAATTTGGGCCAGATCGGCATCTTCTTCAGAGAGGGTGTGGATACAGTGAAGTACGCGTTCCCGATCCAGGTGCAGGGATGCCTGGAAAAGTTCCTGCCTCCATTCCAGAGGTTGCAGGGCCAGACACTGGACTAAATCATTGCCTGGAGATGGAGATGCACTGATGAGAGTGGAGACGACAGCACTGCGATCTTCAGGAGTGTGGTCCGTGATCGAGCACTTACAGGGAATTTGAATGATAAAGGTTGATCCCTGTCCTAACTGGCTGGTGAGAGCGATGCTACCCCCCATCAGGTGAACATACTGCTGGCAGATGCACAGCCCCAATCCCGTGCCCTGCTGTGAGCGGATACCACTGCTGGACTGAACGAAAGGCTGAAACAGTTGCGGGATCTCATCAATGCCGATGCCTTCTCCCGTGTCTTGAACCACCAGGCAGAGATAGCTTTCCTGGTCCTGCGCCTCTAGGGTGACAGAAAGGGTGATCTCGCCCTGATGCGTAAATTTCAGGGCATTAGCCAGCAGGTTGGTCAGCACCTGACGGAGTTTGGTTGCATCCACCACCAGGATCTGGGGAACTTCACGACCAATCGTGAGCTGGAATTGCAGGAGTTTGGCCTGGATTCTGGGTTCAAACAGATCCTGGATTTCTGTCAGCAGTCCCCAGAGATCAGAGGGCTGCTCCTGGAGGCTGATCTGGCCTGCCTCAATTTTGGACATATCCAGCACGGCATTGATCTGATTGAGCAGATGTTCGCCGCTGCGACTGATCACCCTGAGGGACTGTTGCTGTTGCGGGGTAAGATTTTCATCGCGGGCCAGCAGCTGGCAGAAGCCCAGAATGGCATTCATGGGGGTGCGCAGTTCGTGAGTCATATTGGCCAGAAAGCTGCTTTTGGCACGGTTGGCGGCGTCCGCAGCAGCAACTGCCTCCTTGAGAGCCTGCTCCGCCTGCTTCTGTTCCGTCACATCGGCACTGATCCCGACCATTCGTATCGGTTCACCCCGATCATTGAGAAGTAACGTGCCCTGGCTTGATTTCCATGCCAGTTTCCCGTCGGGTGACACCACTCTGAAGACCGCCTGATAGGGCTGGCGACCCTGTATCGCCCCCAACTGAGCTTGCATCACCCAGTCCCGATCGTCGGGATGGACCCGCATCAGAAAATCATGGTGGGAGCCTGTGGATCCCAAATGCTCAATCTCTGGCCACCAACGTTCCTGATCCGTCAGCAGATCCCATTCCCATGCCCCCATGTGGGCTGCCTTAAGGGCTTGTTCCAGCCGTGTTTGTGTGGTCAGTAGACGCTTTTCTAGCGTGCGGAGCTGATCCTGGAGATCGGATTGTTGGCCCAGTTGTTGGAGACGAGTTTCGGCAAAGGTGACCAACCATCGGAGCAGAGCTTGCTGCTGAGGGGGAACCCCCTGAGGGTGCTCCTGCTCGAGATAGAGAAACCCCCCACATCTGGGAATTCACTGGAAAAGAGAGGCCAATAGCAGCACTAGGATCGTGATCCTGCCAGTAAGGATCAGAATCATGAGGATGATGCGTATAGAAGTCTGGGCGGGGGTGACATTGCTCCACCCAAATGAGGGGAAGACTTTTGATCTGAAGGGTAGCAGCCACCTGGGTAGCAGGTCCATTGTTGTTGGCATGCAGGAACCAGACCATTCTTGATCTGGGCGATGCTGATGATGACAAAAGCAGAACAGCGTAGGTCCCCTGTGTCAGCTGCAGGGACACCTCCAGGAGCTGTTGGGCCACCTGATCCAAATCGCCTGCCGAGGTCAGCCGCCAGCAGGCCTGCAACATTGCCTCTGGATCCACACCTGAGACGGTGAGTTCCTGAGGACGATCGGTGACACCCTGACCCGTGGACACAATTTACACCATTCTGATTAACAGCGGCAGGTAGGATCCCCTTTCCCTGACAACAGCATAGCGAGGAACTGGCTCAGGAGTCGCCTGCTTAAGAAAGCCTCCCCAGAATCAGATCCTCGAAGCAGGCGCGTTCTCGCACATCCCCCACCACCAGGAGCTTATCGCCACTCTCCAGCGTTACCTGTGGTTCAGGATAGGTGAGCGTCTGGCCTGGGCGGCGAATCTGCATAATCGTGGCCCCTGTGTGTTGTCGAATATTGGCACTCGCCAGGGTCTTTCCCACAAGCGGTGACTGGGCTTTCAACTCGTACCATTTGCCCTGCAGGCCCTCCATGGCCAGCGTCAGATCATCTGGAGGAATGGTGGCCAGTCGGCGATCGGAGAGCAGGGAACGATAGCGGCTCTTGCGACACTCATTCACAGCCCCCTGCACCAGGCTAGAACTGTGCCCCAGACTGAGAAGGGTATGGGAGCCCATTTCCAGTGAGGCCTCAAACTCGGGCTGCACCACTTCCCGCGCCCCCAGCTGGTAGAGACTGTCGATTTCGCGGTTACTGTGGGCTCGCACGGTAATCTCCAGATCCGGGGCCCGGCTCAGGGCTCGTTTCAACGTCAAGCGAGTGGCCAGGGGATCCGGCAGCGCAATGGCCAGGGCCAGGGCCTCCTCCAATCCAGCTTTTCCCAGCACTCGATCACTGGAGGCATCTCCGTACAAGTAGGGAATATCCTCCTGCCGTAGGCTTTGGAGGGTGGCTTCGTTGTTATCAATCACGAGAACCGTATAGCCCTGGGAACGCAGTAGCCGCACCAGAGTTTGCCCCACACGTCCATATCCTGCCACAACAATGTGATCCTTGAGACCAGGTTCCACCCCTACAGAAGGGACGGTTCGCTGTTGTTGCAGGCGTTCCAACCAGGGCCAGCTGTCCAGTTGATCGGCAACCAGAGGAGTAGCCCGCAGCAGAAAAGGCGTGATCAGCAGGGTAATGGCGGTGGTGCCTACCGTAAGGCCATAGAGGCGGGGTGAAAACAGATCCAGTTCTTTGGCAACACTGGCCAGGACAAAGGAGAATTCTCCGATCTGGTTAATGCCCAGGCCCACGGTCAGGGCCGTTTTCAGGGGATACCCCAGTCCGGCCACCACCGGAGTTACAATCAGGGCCTTACCCAGCATCACCACGGCCACCAATCCCAACAGAATCGGAGTATTGGCCATCAGAAATCCCGGGTCTATCAGGGTACCAATGGAGGCAAAAAAGAGGGTGGCAAAAATATCCCGCATCGGCAGGACACTGTCCAGGGCGTGATCAGCGTACTCTACCTGGGAGATCATCAGTCCGGCCACAAAGGCTCCCATGGCGATTCCCAACCCGATGGCTGCTGTGAACAAGGCTACCCCTAAACAGAGGGCAAACACCGACAGGACAAATAACTCCTGCGATCCGGTTTGGGCGATCCCCCGCATCAGGCGGGGTACCAACCAGCGGCCCGCCACCAAGGCCCCCAATAAAAAACTAATGGCCTTGACCAGAGCAACCAGGACCGCTAGCCCCACCGACTCCGGGGGTTGATCCAGGGCAGGCAACACCGCCAGCATGATGCCCAGACTTAGATCCTGGGTGATCAATATGGCCAGCATGGCTTGCCCGTGGGAGGTTTGTACTTCATTGCGCTCGATCAGGCTTTTAAGCACCACCGCCGTCGAAGACAGGGACAGCACTGCCCCCAGAAAGATCGCCTGCGGAATCGTCTCCACCAGTCCAATGCCCAGGGCCAGCCCCGCCGTCAAACTCATGGTGAGCAGCACCTGCAGGGATCCTCCCCCGAGCGCGATACGTCGCACCTTCAACAGATCGGTCAGAGAAAATTCGATCCCCAAAGCAAAGAGAAGCAAGGCCACCCCCACCTCCGCCAGGGTTTGAATGTCTCCCTCCTGATTGACCCACCCCAGCCCTGCTGGACCCACCACAATACCCCCGATCAGGTAGCCCAGTAACACAGGTTGGCGAAGGCAATGCGCCAGATATCCCCCCACCGCAGCTGCACCCAGGATGCTAACCATATCCAGGATCAGGGACAGTTCTGCTAAGGCCATGGTTCTCCTCCTTACTTGGTGATCAGAGGGGTAGATTTCCCTGACTCTGGACAGGATCATAACTATAGTGATGAGCGGCAGCCGTATCGGACCCTGCGCTTCTCTGCCCACCTGATCCCCATGCTGATGTTACTGATCTCTGTTCTGATGCCGTTGACGGGAGAAATGGCAGCCCTCACATCCGCCTGTCTCTGGGCGTCGGGATCGGTGGTCTTTGGCACGGTGGGGCGCAGCTTCTCGGCGCTGGAGCTAAACCTGATCAAGGGCCTGGTGGCGGTACTCTTGCTGCTACTTACCCTGATGATCCAGGGATCCGGCTGGCCTGATTCTGCCGGAGGTCCTCTGCTGTTGCTGACCCTGAGTGGCATGCTGGGGATTGGCCTCTCAGATACTTTTTTGTTTCTGGGACTGAAAATTCTGGGAGCCCGGCGGATTCTACTCCTCAAGACCCTCTCTCCCCCTCTAACTGCGGTGCTGGCGGCCCTTTTCCTGCAGGAGATCCTGACCCCCATAACCTGGCTGGGGATTGCGTTGGTGATTGGGGGCGTGGCCTGGGTGATCAGTGAGCGATCGGTCCTGAGTGTGGGCATGACGGAGTCGCAACCCCTGGGGACGGGGATCCGCTATGGTCTGCTGGCCACAGTGGGGGAAGCCTGTGGCGCTGTCCTCTCGCGGGCGGCCCTGGCTGAGACAGAGGTGAGTCCCCTCTGGGCGGCCCTGATCCGTCTGCTCAGTGCACTACCCGTGCTCATAATCTGGTTGAGATGGGCACGGCAGCCCCTGCAGCTCTGGGCAAAGATCAGACATAAGACGGAGTGGCAGCAGGGATGGCAACCCCTGGGGATCCTGGCCCTGACCGCGGTCGGCACCACTTATCTGGGGATCTGGCTGCAGCAGACGGCAATTAAATACACGGCTGCAGGCATTGCCCAAACCTTGGGATCCACCAGTCCGCTGTTTGTCCTGCCCATGGTGGCCTGGATGGGGGAACGGGTGAGCTGGAGGGCATTTCTGGGGATTGGTCTGGCCCTGGTGGGGGTGGGCCTGTGTTTTAGTAAAGAAATATCATGATTTTGCTTGAGGCTCCTCCCCCATGCTGATCCGTTCTTTGTTGGCCCTGTCCGCTTGTTTGACCTTAGGTCTGGGAGGGCCGATTCTGGCTGTTCCTGCAGTTGAATCCCAGGGAAAGGCGCTGGACCTGATCGCTCAGGCGGTGCCTGAGACTGATGTCGAGGTGGAGGTGGTGACTCTGGTTGAGGGGCTGGAGCATCCCTGGGGCATGGCCTGGCTACCAGATGGATCGATGTTGATCACCGAACGTCCGGGACGGCTGCGGATCCTGCGGGAAGGAGGTCTTGATCCTACGCCCATTGCCGGGCTCCCGGACCTGTTTGCGGCTGGGCAGGGGGGGACTTATGGATGTATCCCTGCATCCACGTTTTGCTGAAAATGGCTGGGTGTATCTCACCTATGCCTATGGATCTGTGCAGGAGAATCACACCCGGGTGGCGCGGGGACGGTTGCAGGGGGCAGCCCTGCAGGATCTGGAGGTGATCTTTGATGTTTCTCAAGATAAATCGGGCACCCAACACTTTGGTTCCCGCCTGGCCTGGCTTCCGGATGAAACGCTGCTGGTTTCGATTGGGGATGGAGGCAACCCGCCGCTACGCCTGGAGGGAGACCTGATCCGGCAACAGGCCCAGAATCTGGATAGCCATCTGGGCAAGATCCTGCGGTTGCAGGCGGATGGATCGGTGCCACCTGATAATCCCTTTCTGAGCACCAGCAATGCGCGACCTGAGATCTGGAGCTATGGTCACCGCAACATTCAGGGCCTCACCTGGGATGCCGAAACCGGAAGAGTTTGGGCCACTGAACATGGTGCCCGTGGCGGGGATGAATTGAACTGGGTGGAGGCGGGGAAAAACTATGGCTGGCCCGTGGTGACCTTCAGCCGTGAGTACTTTGGCCCCCAGATCTCGGACGAGACCTCCCGGCCTGGCATCGTGGATCCGCGTGGGGTCTGGACGCCATCGATTGCCCCCTCTGGCCTGACCCTCTATCGCGGGGAACCGTTCCCTCAGTGGCAGGGAGATCTGTTTGCAGGGGGGCTGGTGTCCCAGGATATCCGGCATCTGCAGTTAAATGAGGCTGGAGAGGTCATCCAGCAGCAATCGATTCCCATCGGGCGGCGAGTCCGGGATGTGCGCGAGGGACCGGATGGCTATCTCTACATCCTCACGGATCATCCCCTGGGAGAATTGCTACGCTTACAACCTGGAACCCAGTAGCACCTCCCTTCCTCAGGACGATCATGGAGTTCATCGGTAGAGGTCCAAAGGGGCCAAGACCCACCTCGCCCAAAATTTCTTCGCCCCTGCAAGAATTCCTCTGGGGAGCTGGGGCCATCCTTCCGCTAGTGCTGGGGGCAGCTCCGTTTGGCCTCATCTACGGCACCCTGGCTCCCAGTAGTGGCTTATCCTTTGCTGCCGCCCTGGCCATGTCCCTGCTGGTGTTTGCCGGATCCGCCCAGTTCATTGCCCTGGGGTTACTGGCGGTGGGGACCTCCCTGCCCCTGATCATCTTCACCACCCTGGTGGTCAATGTCCGCCATCTTCTCTATGCTCTCAGTTTGCTTCCCCATGTGCGCCATCTTGGAGCAGGCTGGCGGCTGATCCTGGGGTTTTTCTTGACGGATGAAGCCTTTGCCATCGCCATCACCCGCTACGACCGTCAGGATCGTTCTCCCTATAAGCACTGGTATGTGTTGGGGGGAGCACTGTTGATGTATCTCAACTGGCAGCTATGGACGCTGCTGGGATTATTTTTAGGGGAACGGATTCCGGATGCACGCTCCTGGGGCCTCGATTTTGCCATGTCTGTTACCTTTATCGGCATGATCATGCCCTATCTAAAAACTCAGCCCATGGTGCTCAGTGCCCTGGTGGCGGGGGCGGTAGCAGTGGTGGCCCGCGATCTTCCGCATCAGCTGGGCCTGGTGGTGGGGGCTAGCGCTGGCATGATGGTGGGAGCAGTGCTGGAGACACTTCAAGCCAGGAAGACTCCTTAGTCCTTTCTCAGGGGAACAGGATGGATGAAATTCTTTTAATTCTGGGGATGGTCGTGGTCACCTTCTCGCTGCGTTACGGGGTGCTGGCGGCCAGTCAGCAGATCCGGCTCTCCCCTTCTCTGTTCCGCCTACTGCAGTATGTGCCGGTGGCAGTTCTGGCTGCGATTGTGGCTCCAGCAGTATTGATCCCGGCAGGCGCTGACTCGGTCTGGATCAGTCCGGCCAATACACGCTTGTTGGGAGCGGTGGCGGCGGCACTTGTGGGCTGGTGGAGCCGGAACCTGGTGTTGACGATCGCGGTGGGGATGGCGGTATTTCTGGTGGGACAATGGCTGCTTTAGCTACTTCCATAGGCAGGGATGGCTGCCCCACGAATATCTCCTGCGGCCTCCGAAGCCAGGAAGCAGATGATCGAAGCCAGAGACTCTGGTTTCACCCACTGATCTGACTGATCGCTGCCCATGGCCTCTCGATTGCTGGGTGTGTCGATCAAACTGGGCAGCACACAGTTAGCGGTAATGTCACTGCCCTTGGTTTCGGCAGCAATCGTCTGGGTGAGGGCCACGACTCCGGCTTTGGAGGCACAGTAGGCGGCCAGTTGTGCCCCAGGCTCCACAGCTCCCCGAGAACCAATCGTGACAATCCGGCCATACCCTTGCTCCCACATCCGGGCCAGGCTGTATTTACAGACCAAAAAGCTGGTGTTCAGATTCAGATCAAAATCCTTGCGCCAGTTCTCATAGCCGTACTCATGGGTTTTTCCCATGGCAAATCCCCCCACCAGATGGATCAGCACATCCACTCGGGCCATCGACTGGATCAAATTGCGGACTTCACCCTCGTCCATGAGATTGCAGGGCACCCCCCGAAGC
>JAAUUJ010000250.1 GCA_012030715.1 Synechococcaceae cyanobacterium SM2_3_1
AATAGAACTCCATAAACCTTAGATAGGCAATCCACAGACTATGCAATCAGGTAGAGGCAACTCAAAAGCAGGAACCTGTGATGGACTATTGACTGTCAGAATAGTAACTCTAAAAGCCCAGTATTGAAAATAAGCAAGATCGCGTATTTGTAATCTATTGAACACACAAACACAAAACAGGCTGGATTACTATACAGCCTTGAACAGGAACGTCACGATGGAGGATGAGGTTCGACAGTTCTGCAGGTACAAGCCTCTTTCCATTTCATGATCAAAGAAGGAGTCAAGTCCCCTCGATCTGAACATGTGTTAAGGACTGGTCTGACAAGTTGTTAACGACCTCAGTACAACGCTAGAATACAAAGGTAAAGAACTTGTCAGGATATGTATATTTATTACGTCGATCATCTTCAGGGATGGTACTAAAGACTACAAAGGATGACAGTAATGCTCAAGAATGAGGATTGCGTAAGGATTGGGCGGGTTCAGTTGGCGACGCAATATCACTATGGGTCTACTAGAGGCTCTGGGAGCCTGAGGTACGCATAGATCTGGGAGTCGGCAGTAAAAATGTTACATAGGTCTCGGGTATCCACGGCATGGCCCTATGAAAATGTTACTTGTGGAAGATGATCAGAGGCTGGCAGACTTACTACAGACAGCTCTCAGGCAGCAGAATCATCTTGTTGACTGGGTGTCCGATGGATGCATGGTTAAAGATTACGTCGAAGCTGGCCACTATGACCTCTTAATTCTGGATGTGGTCCTACCCAACTCAGATGGGATCGAGGTCTGCCGAGAGCTACGTTCCTCGGGGTATTCGATCCCGATTTTGCTGTTAACAGCTCGCGATGATCAAACCGACAAAGTCCAGGGTCTGGATGCAGGAGCGGATGATTATGTGGTCAAACCCTTTGATCTGGAGGAATTACAGGCCAGGATCCGGGCGCTATTGCGGCGAAAAGGGGAGGTTGCGAACTCGGTGCTGGAATGGGGTGCTCTGCGGCTGGATCCGACAAGCTGCGAGGTCACTTATGCTGACAAACTGATTCGCTTGACACCCAAAGAGTATGGGTTGTTGGAGCTATTTTTACATAGCCCTGGTCGGGTTTTCAGCATATCTACATTATTAGAACAGTTGTGGTCATTTGAAGATGCTCCTGGAGATCGAGCAGTACGAATGCATATCAAAGGTCTGCGCCATAAGCTAAAGCAGGCAGGTGCACCCGAAGATCTGGTTGAGACTGTTTATGGCATTGGTTATCGATTAAGCTCACTGGAACCCTGCCAAAATCATGCTACTCCGACAACTCTGCCTCCAGGACAAGTTGATAACGACCCTGACCCGAACTCAGATAACCACGATTCCGCAAAGGAAACACGTCAACTCCTGCAAAAAGTCTGGCAGCAGCATAAGAGTGTAACACTAGATCAGATCAATCGAGTAGCTCAGATCCTACGATCCTGGCCAGAAGTGCAGATAACAGCCACTGAACAGAAACAGGTCGTCTCCGATATCCATCAATTGAAGGGTTTACTGGGAAGTTATGGGTTTATTCAATCTTCTCATTTTCTGCTAGAGCTTTTGCTTGCGCTGAGAGATCCAGAGCAAAGCGAGAAAAATAATCTACTTAAATTGCACCGACATCTAGGGTGGTTGCCTGTCCAGCTACAAGAGGATCGTGATCTTCCTGGTGATGAAACTCCTACCTTGACTCAACCATTAGGGCCAGAGAGTTACACAGTGGGTATCGTTGATCCTGATCCAGGTCGCTACCAGCAGCTCTGGACGATCTTGCAATCAGAGAGAGTTCAGGTCTACAGCTGTTTTCCAGGACAGATCGACCAGGCATATGTACAAATGATTCAGCCCCAATTGCTGTTGCTCACCGTGAAGGGAAGTGAATTGATTGCAGATCAGGAGTTGTTTGGTTTACAATTCTGTCATGAATTTCATCAACATTTTCCTTCGCTACCCATTCTATTGATCATCTCAAATCCCAGGAGAGATTTAATAGAGAAGGGCTTAGCGGATGGTGCCCAAGATTTTGTTACGGAACCAGTGCATGTGGATGAATTTGCTGTACGGATTCTAAGATGCTTGCACACGCCGTAACCTAATGCTGAACTGCAGGAGCGAAGTTCAATGGATCCAAAAACTGTGAAATTACCGGACCTGGAACTGCTGCGGCAGCAGATTGAGCTAGTCTCTAACCTTCAGGATCCTGCAATGCAGATATCACCTGAGATAGCTAGTATCTTGCGTTCAGCTTGTGATTATTTCCAGACAGGACTTCAGCAGTTGGATGTAGCAACAGAAAGCCTTTGTCAGAGTTTAGCTATTTCACAGGAAGAAAAGATTATTGGCTCAGTAGGAGCGACCATTGATATTTCCGAACAGGAAGAATTTCATTCTGAGCTACGCGAGAATCTCCAGCGACTCAACTTCCATATCAATAACACGCCATCAGCAGTCATCGAATGGGATCCTCAATTTCGAGTGGTTCAGTGGTCGAAACGGGCAGAAGAGATCTTTGGCTGGCAGGCAGAGGAAGTTTTAGGCCGAACCTGTGGGAATTGGTTAATATATCATGAGGACATAGAAAAAGCTAATCAATTAGTTTCCTTATCTTTAGAGAAACATCAGCAGAGATATTTCCTGAATAATCGTAATCTTACAAAAGATGAGCGGATCATCTATTGTGAATGGCATGGATCAACACTATTCACTGACAATAATGAAATCGTGTCTATATTAACATTTATCTTGGATGTGACAGAACGTAAACTGGCAGAAACAGCACTCCAAGAAAGTGAGATTAAGTTTCGACAGTTTGCAGAGAATATACGAGAAGTTTTTTACATGCTTCCTGCTGATTTATCAACACATATCTATGTCAGTCCAGCTTATGAAGAGATCTGGGGACGGCCACTAGAAGAACTTTATGAAAACCCTAATGCCTGGATGGACGCTATTCATCCTGATGATCGCGAGCTTGTTGCTCAAGAGATGTCTACCCTAGTTGGCAAAGCTGATTATGATGGTGAATTTCGGATCATACGCCCTGACTCTCAGATTCTCTGGATCCATTCTCGTAACTTTCCGGTCAAAGATGAACACGGTCAGGCAACACGAATTGTAGGTATTGCAGAGGATATTACTGAGCGAAAGATGGCCAAGATCCGGTTACAAGAGAGTGAACTTCGACTGAAGGTACTGATTGAAAATCTACCCTTATCTTTCTGGGCTCGAGATCAGGATGGCAAATTGGTATTGCAAAACAGACTCAATATGCTCTTGTACGGACATCAACTTGGGACTATCTATGAGGATGCAGACTTGCCTTCTGATAGACTGGAACGATGGAAATGGTGCTTGCAGAGAGCTGAAAAAGATGAATTTTTGACAGTAGAAAGCCAGGAGATCATCCAGGGGGAAACCAAAACGTTCCTCAGGGTAACCATGGCAACTCCGGAGGTGACTGCAGGGATCAAATATATGGGAGTGGCCCTGGATATTACGGAACGCAAACAAGCTGAATTAGCTCTCAAGGCAAAACAGAGGAACTGGATCAATTTTCTCAGTATCACTAGAACTACTTTGTATCGCACATACTGATGGCTACTTTTTGCGTCTGAACCGCCGTTGGGAAACTGTACTTGGCCATCACCTTGAGGAGCTAGAAAATCAACCTTTTCTTGATCTTGTGCATCCCGAAGATCGAGAGGACACGTTAAATGCACTAGAAAAGCTTGCCCGGCAAGAGGAGATCACAAACTTCACGAACCGTTTCCGTTGTCGAGATGGATCCTATCGATGGCTGGAATGGGCTTCAGTTTCCGTTGGTCAAATTATATATGCAGCTGCTAGAGATATTACAGAGAGATATGAAGCAGAATGTCGATTACAGGAGAGTGAGGCACGATTACGCCTTTTTATTGACAGCTTACCTTTTCCAGTCTGGGCTCGTGACTCTCAATATCGTTTGGTTTTGCAGAATCGTGCTGATCAAGAAATGTTTGGCGATCTCATTGGTAAGACACTTGATGAGTCTACACTGCCAGACCGTACTCTTTACCATTGGAACGAACTTCTGAAAAAAATAGATTCTGGTGATATCTTAAGAGAACAGACAGAAGAAAGAATAAAGGGAGTCAAT
>JAAUUJ010000065.1 GCA_012030715.1 Synechococcaceae cyanobacterium SM2_3_1
AGAGGACGTTTGGGTGGTTAGATCGGCAGAGGAGATTGAGTAAAGACTATGAACAATTACCGGAAGTCAGTGAAGCGGTGGTCTATGCAGCCATGGTGAGATTAATGCTCAAACGCCTGACTTCTTAGGTCCCATTTAATCAATACCCTCTAAGAAAGAGAAGAAGTTCTGGTATACTGTTACAACCTTGACGACAGAACTGTCAACAACCCTGATGGCAGCTCTGACTACAGCCTGAGAATCTTTTATGCCAAGTCCAATGGTTCGGGTGCCTGAGGCCCTGAAAGAAGTGATCCAGAAACTCGCAGAGATTCACCGCCAGGGGGACAAACGGCGGGAGGTAGAAGCTGGTCTGCAGCAGCTATTGGGGGATCTGCTTGCGGAGGGTGCGGTCATGGCAGATCTGGACCCTGACGACACCTTTGACAGCACGACTGACGGCAGCGGCGACGACACCGATGACAGCAGCGATGACGACAAAATTGACGACAAAATTGATAGCACATCTGTCGTCAGACCTGCTAACATAAACGTAGATGAACTGGTAAATCGGTTGAGAGTTCTGGAGGAGAAAATGGCATCGATCGAGGCCTCTCCCCTCTCCTCCCCAAGAGAGTCCTCTGTCCAGGATCCTTCAGACTCCTCTTCCAGCTGACCTGTTGATCGATTCCCCCCACTCCCCGAACTACCCTCACATGTCTGCTTCAACTCCGTCCGTACTCTCCCTTCTAGGTTGGGTGGTGCTGTCTCTGTTCGCTGGTGTCCACCCCGCACTGTTACAGGTCCTGACTTCCATGATGTTGAATAATCTGATCTCTGCGGTTTTCCACGCCAGTTAACTGTGGCTCCAGATTAACGTGTACCAAACAATCGATCCCCTGCGTCCCCGAGACCGGGAATGATGTAGCCGTGACTATCGAGCCCCTGATCAATCGCCGCTGTAAAGATCGGGACATCAGGGTTCAAATCGTGAAAGTGGGTAATGCCCTCCGGGGCAGCCACAAGACAAATGAAGCGGATGGAACGAGGTTGCGCGGATCGCAGTCTCTGAACCGCTGCGGCTGCCGAATGTCCCGTGGCCAACATCGGGTCTACCACAAACATATCCCGTTCTTCAGTGTCGTAGGGTACTTTGAAGTAGTACTCCACGGCAATTAAAGTCTTGGGATCGCGGTAGAGGCCAATGTGTCCCACCGCGCGGAAGGGATCAGTTCCAGCATCCCATCCAGGATCCCCTGGCCTGCTCGCATGATTGAAACGATAACCAGCTTCTTTTCTGGGGCCAGTAAGGGGGCATCCATCTCTGCCATGGGGGTCTGGATCCGCTCCAGACGCAGCGGCAGATCACGGGTGACTTCGTAGGCCATCAGCATGCTGATCTCTTTGACCAGAGAGCGAAACTCAGCTGTGGAGGTTTCGGCACGTCGCAACAGGCTCAGTTTGTGCTGGACCAGAGGATGATCGATGATGGTGACCTCACCCGCCATGGCTTGACTCTCGCAACAGTATGCTGTGATTCTACGGCTCCAATCAGGGGAAAAGTTGATTATCGAACCCAGAAGGTGCGGGCCAGCGTATTCACCCTGACTCGATAAAGACCACGACTGAGAGCCCCCAGAGGTATCTCGGTTGCCACAGGAGTGACGCCTGTATCACAGAGGCTAATCTCGCTGGGATCAACGGCAGTGGCTAAGGTGACCATGATTTGCCGCCCCCGTTGTCGGATCTGGGGATCCATTAACTGAGTTCCACAGTTCAGATCTGATACCACCTGCAAGTGTTGTTGTCCGGTAGCGCTGTTGGAGTTGATCAGCTCGATCTCACTGATCTGCGCCAGTCCGGAGGGCAGCAGTTCTGTCAATCCCTGTTGAAACTCTATCGTCGATCCAGGCCAATCTGTGAACGGATTCGCTTGGAAAACCCCGGCCTCTTCATTCACCTGCAATTGATAAACTCCGGCACTCAGTTCCCCGAGTGGGATCTTCACCTCATAGCGGCTGGTGGCTGGGGGGAAAATGTCCGGACAGGCAACCAGTTCGGCAGAGGGTTGACTGCTGAGGGTGATCTCAATCGTTTGACCCCGCCTGATCACTTGGGGGGTAGACACTTGATTGGGACAGGTGACTTCCCCATTTACCCGAACAGTGTAATTGTCGCTGATCCCAAGCGGGTCACTGCTAGCAGGCTCCACTAGAATATCAATACTTTGAATAAACTTGGGAATAAAGCACTCGGGTGGAAAGACCACATCCCCTAAATCCAAGCCATTCTCCAGAACGTTGTCCAGATCTTCGTTCACAGGATCCGGATTCTGGATATTTTCGTCAAACACAATCTCACAATCATCGCCGATGCCCAGATCGATCTTCAGCAGTTCAGTGGCAGACTCACTCTGATTCATGCTGATAGCATTGGGGGGCTGACTGGAACATGATCCCAGCACTAAACCGGCAAATGTTGCACCCAATCCAATAATCCCACGCTTCACCTCCCACCTCCTCACAACCAACACTTCATTGTCCCCAAGAATACTAGAAAGTTGTGGGTAGGAGGTTGGCTGGATCTTAAGGATCTAAAACCAAGTGATCACCCTGCCGAATGGGTCCCCCCTGTAATACTGAAGCTCGGATTCCGGCATTCACCTGATTATGAATCGCAGTGGTGCGAAGAATATTCATGTCCTGGGGAAGCCCTGTTGAGCTAATGTGGTTACCACACAGCGGGGACAGATGGTATCAATTTGCAGGCGCACCGCTTCCCCGATCCCCAATACCGATCCCACCCAGGCTTCTTCCACAAAGCCATCATTTGTTCCCTCTGGCAAAACTGGATCGATCAGGATGTTGGGACGGAAACGACAGGGGTTGAACGCCCCTTCAGAATATAGAGATTGCAGCTTGGTTAGGGTTGCTGTGGTCAGCAAATGAATGTTGCAGGAGTCAAAGAAAGTTCCCGTCGGCAAAAACAACTGGGTGATCTCTTCTTGCGTACTCATGCCTGGAATATTGGCAGGAACAAACTTATCCAGACTAACAGCCTCGGGAACCTCATTCAGTACCTGCACCTCCCGACCGAGAAGCTGACTCAGGGTAGTAGCCACCTGGGGATGATCGCTGTCCACTTGATCTCCTCCTGGCAAAGTCAGGGTCACCACTGGGGCGGGATCATTGACGGTGGGATGTCCTCGAAAGCTGGCTTGAAATTCTAGTAACCGAGCCCATTTTTTAGGATTCTTGGCACTGGCTACCCGCTGAGTCTGAACATCCCAGAGAGCATAGACCCGATCACCTAATAGGCCTCTGGGAACGACATCAACTTCCGTCAGCTGTTCCCCCTGCATGGACTTCACCGGATAACGCCATAGAGAGTTGATCGTGCCAACGACGGTAGACATAGCCAAGGTCCAGAATCAAGCCCTCTTACCCTATCAGGTTAGAGCCGTGAGAGAGTATCTGGAATTACCGATCTCTATTTCTTACCCACCAGAGATGTAGTAACCGCAAATCAGACTATTGTGGTCTGCCCAGAAATGGGAATTTGAATCACAAGCCGCATCCCCTTGTGGGTGCCGTCGTTGACGACGAACTGATCCAGCCCTGCCGCTTCCACCCGCTCGTGATCATGTGCAAAGCCTTTGGCGGAGAGGGCAATCACTCTGGTTTGTCGCCCCTGTAGCTGAGATTCAAACAGGAGCATTGCTTGAAGATGGTCTCAACCTGGCAAAAGCTAGAATAAAAGCCTTGCTTTGGTGTCTGATCATGACCAATGAGGAACTGAATGAGCGATTTGCCCAGATGGCAGAGGTAGTGACCAGTTTAGGGACCAAAGTTGATCGTACTGCCGATGTGGTTGAACGACTGGCGGAGTCCACCGATATCCGGATTCGTGAACTTCAGGAGAATGATCGACTTCTGGCGGAGCGGTTAGATCAGCTTGTGGATGGTTATCTGGGTCTGCAGTTTAATCTGGGGACGATTGCTGAGTTGTTGCGACAGGTGATCCGTGAACATCAGCAGGCGAGAGCTGAGAATGAACGATGGAGAGCTGAGCATGAACGGTGGAGAGCTGAGCATGAACGGTGGAGAGCTGAGCATGAACGGTGGAGAGCTGAGGAGGAGCAGCGCAGGGCTGACCAGGAACAGATCAATCAGGAGCTTCGACAGAAACAGGCGGAAAGCGATCAGCGCTTCAATATTCTGCTGGAGGAGATCCGGTTTCTGATCCGGCAGCAACGCCCACCAGAGGAACAACCTGATTGACCTGCTTAAGCAGATCTGGTTTTCATAAAGCTAGCGAGGATAATGGTGCCCAAATGCCGAAAATCTCAGGGTTGCTTTTTCGATGTCACAGGATCCCAGCTCATCTCTCACCTTTGCTCAGGTTCAAGCCACTCAATCTCAACCTGCCCGATCCCCAGAACTGTTGGAGCTGACAAAACTGGATCCATCTCTGTATCTGGATATTCGCTACGCCACCCCAAACAACTTTCTGGGTCGACCCGTTTACACCGAGGCAAAAGCGTTTTTGCAAGCTCCAGCGGCAGCGGCTCTGATCCGGGCTCACCATTCACTGGCAAGCCAGGGTTTAGGCTTATTGATCTTCGATGGTTACCGTCCCTGGGATGTCACCCACACCTTTTGGAATCAAACCCCCAGTGAGAAACATCTTTTTCTGGCCAATCCAGCTCGCGGATCCAGGCATAATCGCGGCTGTGCTGTAGATCTGACCTTGTGTGAACTGGCGACAGGGGCTGAACTCCCTATGCCCAGTGAGTTTGATGAGATGACGGAGCGGTCCCACATCTACTACAGCGGTGGATCATCGACGGAAAGGGCCAATCGTGCTCTGCTTCAGGAGGTCATGACCAGGGAAGGGTTTCTGCTCTTTGATCCAGAATGGTGGCACTTTGATCATCCCGACTGGCCCTTCTATGGGTTGTTGAATTTGACTTTTGCTGAATTGGCAGCTACACAATAGCCCACCTGTGCTCAGTGGCAGGGAATCGAGGCCCTTCACCTAAACAATAATATCCAGCATAAAATACGATTGACTTAGATTTCTATTCAGACTAGAATACGATTGAGTCTGGCTCATGTCTGGGTCTGGATGGCTTAAGTTTCTAAAGCTGATTTTAATAGAATTGAGGAGGTTTGATGCATTCTGCTCAGGCGTCAGATGGCTTTGCCAATATTCGTTTCTGGTTGGTCAATTTGTGTGTAATTTCCGTCTCATGTATTACTGCATGTGGAGAACAATCACTAACAACATCTTCCCCCACAATAGGAACTGCTTCAGGATCTGGAACTTCTGAGGTAAGTTTGAGGGTAGCTCGCCCTCCTGAAGTTGTTGATTTTGTGGACTTGAACAGATATCAGGGTCTCTGGTACGAAATTGCCAGTTATCCGGCTTCCTTTTCGATTGGATGTGTGGGCACGACAGCCACTTATACTCTACAACCTGATAATCGACTAGGGATCCTGAATGAGTGTAAGGTCCGCCGATTTCAAGGGTTTGAGCGGGAGGCTAGAGCTGTGGGTAGAGTTGCGGATTCGGAGACTAATGCCAAGTTAGCCCTCACATTTGAAGGGAATTCCTTTGAGGAACCCTATTGGATCATTGACCTGGACGCAGAAAATTATCAGTATGCAGTTGTCAGTAACCCTCAGCGCTCAGGTTTGTTTATTCTTAGTCGCCAGCCCACTCTCAGTTCAGTTGCGTATGAGGGGATCCTGGAACGCTTGCTTGCGCAGGACTACGATCTCAGTCGGTTGCGGATCACTTCTCAACAGCGTCGCTGACTTATGAATCGCAACTTTGCTAAGATCCCGAGCAAGTATACTCTCTGCCTATTGAATGAATGGCCAAGCCCAAGGGCTATCGCGCACCAGATTATGAGGAACGACGGGATCGGTTGCTGGACTCCATGCTGGAGGCACTGGCTCGCCCCAAGTCTGAACTGGCCAGTCTCAGTACCCTGGCAGAAGCTGCTGGTGTGACCACACCTACCCTGCGCCACTACTTTGGCAATCGGGATGGACTGGTGATCAGCCTGCTGGAGAAAGCCCGCCGCGAAGGAGAAGAGTATTTACAACATGCTCGACAGTCGCAAGGTTGCCTAGTGGTATCGTTGCGAAGTTACCTGGGTGATCTAGTAGATGGATTTCACTATGGTTTGGGTAATCTGCATGCGATTGGGTTAACTGAAGGGATAGGGCATCAGGAAATGGGTCCAGCGTATTTGATGCTGATGTGGGAGCCAACTCTAGAGGCTGTTGAAACTCGACTGGAGAAACACCACCACAACGGTGAACTGAGGGAGTGTGATCTACGCCAGGCAGCGCTAATGCTGGTGGGTCCGGTATTGTGGGTGCTTTTGCACCAGTACAAGTTAGGGGGGATCACCACTCGACCTCTGGATGTGGAACAATTCCTGGAGCAACAGATCCAGGCGTTTGTGCGGGCTTATGGAGTTAGAGCTTCTATTTAGCCTCCATCCAGTTGGATCCTGCACGAATATCGACAGTTAGGGGAACTGAGAGGGTCATGGATCCCTCCATGGCTTGCCGGATGATTGGCTCCAGATCCTGCCATTCCTGCGGATCTACTTCAAACACCAGTTCATCATGCACCTGCAACAGCAGTTTGGAGGAAAACCCTTGCAGGCGTTGGGCCAGAGTCACCATCGCGATTTTGATGATGTCGGAGGCGGTACCCTGGATCGGGGCGTTGACCGCTGCTCTCAGTTCTGCCTGCTTGCGGTAACCCGTGAGATTGCGCAGTTGGGGGAAGTAGCGCCGTCGTCCCAGCAGCGTCTCCACATAGCCAAGCGACTCGACCTGCTCTTCAGTGGATCGCATGTAGCTGAAAATATTGGCGTATTGATGGTTGAATTGCTGGATGAAGTGACGGGCTTCGAGCTGAGAAACTCCTGCCGCCCGCGCAAATCGCTGTGCTCCCATCCCGTAGATCACACCGTAGTTGATGGTCTTGGCCAGCCGTCGTTCTTCAGAGGTGATCTCGTCTTTATTTAGAAGCAGTTTGGCCGTAAGGGTGTGAACATCTTCACCTGCGTTAAAGCCCTCAATCAGGGTGGTTTCCTGGGCCAGGTGCGCCAGGATGCGTAACTCGATCTGGGAGTAATCGGCACTGACCATCAACCAGCCGTCTTCAGGAATAAACGCGCGACGGATACGGCGGCTGAACTCGGTGCGGATGGGAATGTTTTGCAGGTTGGGATCGGAGGAGCTGAGACGTCCGGTGGCGGTCACGGTCTGGTTGAAATGGGTGTGAACACGACCGGTATCAGCACGAACCAGTTGAGGCAGGGCATCGACATAGGTGGATTTAAGTTTGGCCTGGGTGCGGTAACTGATGATGGTCCCAATCACTGGATGATCTCCTTCCAGTTTTTCCAGGACAGCAGCATCGGTGGAGTATTGACCACTTTTGCTTTTGCGAGTTTTTTGGGTGGAGAGGCGCAGTTTTTCAAATAGGATCGTGCCGAGTTGTTTAGGGGAATTGAGATTGAATGCTTCCCCTGCCTGGGTGTAGGCCTGTTGCTCCAGTTCAGTGAGCTCCTCCTGCAATTGCTGGGAAACTGCTGCAGAAAGTCCACATCAACGCGGATCCCCTGCCACTCCATTTCCTCTAGAACCAGAGCTAAAGGGAGTTCGATTTGATAGTAGAGGTTCCATAGTTGCGGGTTGGCCTGCAGTTTCTCCTTCAGGATCGGCACCAGTTGCAGCGTGGCATAGGCATCGGCACCACAGTACTTCGCCACCTCGGGAATAGAGATCTCGGCAATCGAGTGATTTTTTCCCACCAACTTTTTGTAGCTCTGCATGGGCAAGTTCAAGTACTGTCCCGCCAGATCGCTGAGGCTGTGGTTGGACTCCGGATCCAGGACGTAGCTGGCCAGCATGGGATCAAAATCAATGCCCTGCACTGTGATCCCCTGAGCTCTGAAGATCGCCAGATCAAACTTGTAGTTTTGCATCACCTTGGGAGAGACAGGATCCGCCCAGAGCTTGCCGAGGGCCTGCTTCACCTGATCCAGAGTTAAACACTGGCCTTGACTATGGCCGATGGGAAGGTAGGCAACCTCGGAGAAAGACCAGCAGCAGCCTACTCCGACTAACTGGGCATCTCGGGGGGTAAGACTGGTGGTTTCGGTGTCCCAGGCGATGATCTCATGGTGGTTTTCCAGAGTTTGCACCAGCTGTTGTAATTTCTCTGGGGTATTGATGATCTGGACGGGGGGGACTTCCGCAGTGGGAAGAGACGCAAAATCAAACCAGAGGGAATCTTCTGCATTGGCTAGATGTAGGGGCTCTACATCCTCTGAGGCAACGGTCTGAGCTGAACTGGATGTGATCGCGGGTTGTCCCCCAAAGGCGATCTGCAGCTTTTCTACCTTGGAGATCATGCTGTGAAATTCCAGTTTCTGCAGAAGTGGAATCAGGTGCTCCTGATCAAATCCGGTTAATTTCATCAGATTCCAATCAAGAGGCATAGGAACATCCAGCTTGATGCAAGCCATAAATTGCGAGTGCCTGGCTGCTTCCTGGCCTTCCTGCAGCCGCTTGAGCATGGCCCCCTTGATCGAGTCCAGCTGCTGGTAAATACCCTCCAGACTTTCATACTCAGACAGCAGTTCAACAGCCCGTTTCTGTCCGATCCCTTTCACCCCAGGGATATTGTCGGAGCTGTCGCCACAGAGGGCTTTGTAATCCACCACCTGCCAGGGCCAGATCCCCAGTTTCTCTTTCACCTGCTCGGTGCCAAATTCCGTTATCCGATCCTTGTTGTTCAGATGTAGCACATGGATCTTTTCATCTTTATCAATGAGTTGAAATAAATCCTGATCCCCACTCAAGATCTTGACGGGCAGGGTAGGCTGGGCCTGGATCGCCAGAGTTCCCAACACATCATCGGCTTCGAACCCAGGGGCCATGAGCAGGGGAATGTTGAGGGCGGTTAGGAGTTCCTGCAGGTTTTCGATATCAGTGATGAATTCTGGCGGGGTTTCGGGGCGGCCTGCTTTGTAGGTTTCATCGGCCTCATGGCGAAAGGTGGGCTGACGAGTGTCAAAGGCAACGGCCACATGGCTAGGCTTATAGCGATCCAGCACCTCCAGCAGGGCCTTGAGAAAGCCAAAACAAACACTGGTGGGGATTCCTGTAGAGGTACGCAGTCCCCCCTCACGGCTGTAGGCAAAGGCATAGAAGGCGCGATAGGCAAGGGAGTGGCCATCCACGAGGAGGAGCAGGGGATTGGTGAGATCGGTTGGGGTTGCCACAGTCGCTGAGACAAACTCGATGTTCCTAATGGTAACGCCTCAGATCAGAACACGATCTTCAATCCTGGTAGCCTTGTCTCAGGAAGAAGTTGATCAAAGACTTTCTTAAAAAACACCGGGCTTAACTACTAAATTACCGTTCAGCGATTTCAGTGTTTCCTAATCTAGTGCACTACAGCAATTCTAAATGTCTGTGGCCCATGCAGGCCAAGGTCATACCTTAGGTGACTGGGCAATGCTGTACAACCTGATTTCTTCCTTGATTCTTGGCCTTATAAACTGCCTGATCTGCAGCTTTCACCAGATCAGTTAATGATCGATGTGTCGGGAACTCAGCCAGTCCACAGCTTAATGTGACAAAGAAACATGCTGAGCTAGTTTCATGATGCAATCGGCTGAAATCTCTGCATAGTTCTACAAGGATGTTGTTGGCGGTGGCACCATCCGTGTGAGGTAAAATTGCTGCAAACTCTTCACCCCCATAGCGACCGATACTGCTGCCTTGGGGTAGACGATCATTGAGAAATGCGGCCAGGGTTTTGATCACCTGATCACCAACAGGATGACCATAAGTATCATTGATTGACTTGAAGTGATCAAGGTCAAACATCGCAAACACAAGAGAGGCAGCTTGACGATCAGCTTGATCGAGTGCATGGGCTAGGGCATCCACAAGAGCACTGTGATTCAGTAAGCCTGTCATACTGTCTCGACTCATCATTGCATCTCCATGCTCCGTTGTAGTTTCCAGGAGCATTTCCAGATCCTCGATCTCAGAGTGCAATTGTTGATTCATTTTTTCGAACTGAGTTTTAATAGATTCAGCATGCTGAATCGAAGTTTCCAGCCTTACTTCCAGTTCTTTGACCTGTTCTGCAAGTTTTGTCTTCTGCTGTGTCAAAATCTGAATATAACGAATGAGCTCTTGACGGGATAACTCAGATAATGTCGATTGATCTAAACCAGCTGTAGAAACAGAAGCTCTTGACTGTTCCATTGTTATCCTCAACTGAGAAGAAATCATTAAACTTAGTTTGATCTGCAAATAGTATAAAATATGTTCTTATCGAAGCACTCAGCTAACTGACTCGTCTGGACTAAGTCAAACAGCTTAATTACTTGCAAAGCAGGTATAGAATTTATCCATCAGCTTGACCTGATTATAATTCACACTCCAAGGCAGATCACGCAGGAACTCCAAAGCAGAAAGACAATGGAATCCCAGGCGCGATCAGGAGGGTGGAAAGGAGTGGATGCTCAGATCCCGAAGTGTCAGGGTGTAGTTCTGGATCTCACCTTTGAGGATAAACCGGGTGACCACCTCAGAGGTTAAGGCTACGGTGAGCATCACCAGGGTTCTGGCGAGGGGATAGTCGCACAGATCCTCATTGACATCCGAAGGCACTCACTTCATTTTTGAGTTGGCGGACTTCTGATCACCATACTCTTAGTATATCGTAGAACCAGAAGTGTTGAATGTTATCAAATAAGCTAGATCGGATTTCCAGAATTTGCTAAAATAGCTAGCAAAGATCAACGAATTAAGGACAAGATCAATTGCCAGACATCACATCTAATTTCCCCAAGATTGCGAAAAAGATACTGTCAGACTTACCCAAAGATGACTACCCTGTTTTGAATACATTTCTGTTTGTATCTTGCTGGCTCAGCTTTGCACTCGATCAAAGCCAGAGCACTATGAGATCTTTATTCTTTCGTCTCAATACACGAGGGATCTCTGTGGATATCTCAACTTTCTCGAAAGCGAGTAAGTCCAGAGATACAAAGCATTTTGAAAGAATACTAACAAACCTCAAAGGACGACTAAAGCAGAGAATAGATCCAGACAAATTAGCTTTATTTCCTTTAGATTCAACAGTTATTAGTCTGACAAGTAAACTTCTATGGGAGCAAGGTTATCATCAAGTCAAACTCTTCAGTGGATTAAATCTACTTAATGCAGAGCCAGGTGGAATATTGATTCATTTTGGTCAAGGTCATGACAGTCGATATGGAGACGAAACTATTTATGCTACGCCTGAAAATGGAGTGGCAGTAATGGATAGAGGATTCTGTTGTCTATCTAGAATCCGAGATTTGATGTCTAGTTCTAATAAGTATTTTGTTCTCAGGATAAAGAACAATATCACGCTACAAATGCTAGATAATGGGAATTGTCTTGTTGGTACTGGAAAAGACCAAGTCAAGGTAAGAGTTGTCACTTTCTGCGATCTAGAAAGTCGCAGTGAGTTTCGGTTGGCAACTAATTTACCTGAAACAGGGGAAGAATTGGTGAGTAATGAAGAGGTTGGAGAAATCTATCGACTGCGATGGCAGATTGAGCTGTTATGGAAATTCTTGAAAATGCACCTAAAACTTGATCGACTTATCACTAAGAATGTCAATGGCATCACCTTTCAGATCTATGCATCTCTGATTGCATACATGATCTTACAACTAGTAGAAATACCCAAAGAGTTTGGGGATAAAGCATTGGATAAACTCAGATATTTGCAAGCTTTTATGTGTGAGCAAATTAGCTACGTTCACTGGTTTAAGAAAATGGTCTTAAGTTGGTGAAAATGGGTTTTTATAGGTTTAGTGTGCTTATATGAGGGAAGACCTGATGTCTAGATTCAACACTTATGTCGTAGAACCATAGTATTCAGAAGGAAGACAAAAGGATCCTCGACAACATGTATAACTAAAAGAGCCACCTTATAGATCTCCTGAAGATTCATATCTGATTGCTATATGAAAAGATTCGGTATATTAGGAAAGTGCCCTCTAAAGGCTAAACAGTTGTTATTCTTCATAAGTTGCTCAAATGAAGTCATTGATTACTAAGAGTATCATCAGCCTGCTAGGCATTTTGGTTCTCTGGGTTGTAGGAGGGAATCTGCTCACTTCAGCATTGCTGCATAAGAAAAATCAACAATGGCAAGATCTAAAGCAGCCCTTACTTAGAACAGGAAAGAATCAGTCTGCAATCGAGCTTGAAGTGTTAATTAAAAAACTTGGCAGGGAATATGTCCAAGTTCTACTTATAACTTCAACTATAGATCCCGCCCCAATCCCAATTACATTAGCGAAGTATCTTAAGGAGAAAGCGCAAGATATTGCAATCATCCGGCAGTATGTTCTTGAAAATCAATCTCCAAGTTGGCCGTTTGATCCTGAGCTCATGGTAAGCTTCGAAAATTTGACCGAGCACGTCTCTGTCAATCTCACCATGACTCAGATTCAGCAGCTATTGATGGTAGAGGCACTGTCTCAGCACACTCAGGGCAATGATGAGCTTGCTTTTCAAACCCTTGTTGCTGGCCGCAAAATCAATAGTCGTATATGGGATCAACCTGTATTTTTAAGTCAGTTACATGGATTAGTCTCATCTCAATATCATCTCTATATTTTACGCCGCCTTAATACAGTTCCTGAGAATTGGGAAGAACAAATATTTGGCTACTCACTAAACCAACTCTTTTTTGATACTGCAAGTGCTGAAGCTTTAGCAAACACTCAAAAGATTGATCCTTTTAGCGGAACATCCTCTTACTACTCTGACTCATGGATATTTATTCAACCCTTCTATATTGTTATATCCCCTTACATTAGACTTCTTCATTATGATTTTTTACAAGCTCAAGAATTTGTCTTTTCCCCTCATGAAAATCAAAATCTATGTAGTTTTAATCCAGAGGAGACTGAGGAGGAAATTTCCAGGAATCTGTCCTGGTGGAATTATGATCGATATTCCCCGCCTTATTCATCTTTGTCTTCAATTAGAAGGCGATACCTTCAGCTGCAGTTAAATATAGAGCTGACGCAAAAGATCATAGAAATTAAAGAACAGGCAAACCAACTTGGTTCGTGGCCTTCATTAGATAGGATGATCCCTTCCTCACTCTGCCGTGACACAGCGTGGCTTTATACCGTTACTCCTGATGAGGTCATGTCTATAGTATTATCTTCTAAAAAAGAGTGGCTAAGTACAATGGCGGAGATTCCGATCCATGGGACTACTCACTTTCATGATCTTGTCCCTATGTATACAGAAAAGCTGCCATAGCATTTACTTGAATTCTTCACGATCCTCAGCTTTAATAGTCTCTACATTTTCCAGCTAGACTACCTTGCCGATTTCTCTAATGCTGGCGGCGTAGATTCGGGGATAACTTCAATTTGATCTTTAATGCCAGCATAAACCACACGCTCCAGCTGATGAAAGATCCCGTGCAGGATCACATAAAAGCAGGGAATCACAAACAGCGTGAGCAATGTGGCCAGTGACAGGCCCGAGAAAACCACAATCCCCAAAGGCTGCAGAAACTCAGATCCCTGCCCTGTACCTCTGCCCAGAGCCAAAGGAAAGAGTCCCAACACCGTGGTAATGGTGGTCATCAGGATCGGACGCAGACGCTGGGGTGCAGCCTTCAACATCGCGGTCTGCCGATCCACTCCCTCCCGTTCACGAATTTGATTGGCCAACTCCACCAGCACAATCGCATTATTGACCACGATCCCAACCAACAGCACAGCTCCGACAACAACAGTGGCTCCTAAAGCGGTGTTGGTGACATCAAGACCAACAATTCCTCCTGCTAAAGCCAGAGGTACCGTCAGAATGATCACCAGCGGATCCACCAGGGAGTTATACTGAACTGCCATCACCACAAACACCAGGAAAATGGCCAGCAGACTCAGAAGGATAAAGGCCTGTTGCAGTTGGCGATTGGTTTGCTCAGCAGAACTGGGGATCTGAGTGATCCCTCCCGGCAGGTTGAGGGAATTCAGGATCTGATTGGTTTCAGTCAATGCTCCACTGAGGCTGGCTCCTGGCTCCAGATTTCCAGCAATGATGTAGACCTGGCGGCGGTTCAACCGCTCAATTTCTGAGGGAGCTTGCCCCGCTTCCAAGCTGGCCACATCACTGAGGCGCACCCGTTGGCGATTGGGGGTAAACAACGGGATCTGTTCCAGTTGCGAGGCCCGTTGCACCACGTTGTTATTCAGTTGCACCCGTATATCCACCAGACGGTTGCCCCGCTGCAGTTGGGTCGGGATGGCACCTTCCAGAGCAGTCTGGATTGTATCGCCGATGGTTTGTGTGGTCAGACCCAGCCGGGTGGCCCGCTCCCAGTCGGGTTGAATGCGAATTTCCGGTTGTTGCTGATCTGCGGTAGGACGAAATGTGGCCAGAGTCGCTTGAGCATCCAGAGCATCCAGCACCATGGGACCCGCCGTTTCCAGATCCTCTTCTCGATTCCCCTGTAATACCACATCAATATCTGCCGATCCCCCCGCCGGAGAATTGCTGGTAATCAGACCTCTGACTTCGCCAGGTCGCATGCGCACCCGAATCCCAGCTAGATTCAGTTGATCAATGTCGCGAGTAACGTCTTGAATGTAGGCATCCACATTGGTGCCAGGTTTGAGGGTGATAGTACTGGTTCCCCGCAGGGGGTTAATGCTGGTGCTGCTGCCAAATAAGGCTCCCCCAGACGTGGTGAAGGCATATTCAGTGGAGGGATGTTGCAGAACCAGATCATCCAATGTCGCCATCACCTCACGGTTCGTGGCTAGAGGTGTTCCCGGCGGAAATTGAGCCCAGAGCACCGCCTGACCCGTATTGATGGGAGGCAGGATCTCCTGAGGCAGCTTTTGGGCCAGGTGCCAGCTTCCCCCTCCCAGAATCAGCACCGTCAGTCCGATCACCCAGAAACGATAGCGCAAAACCCCAAACAGTCCCCGTGCATAGGCGCGCGTCGTCTGCTCAAACCGATCATGAAAAACTCGCAGGGGCCAGAAGTTGCTTAACCCACTGGACCAGGGCAGCGATAGGAGCCGTGACGTCAGCATGGGTACCACGGTCAACGCCACCAGGATCGAGGCGGCCACCGCAAAACTGATGGTCAGGATCAGCTCATTAAAAAGCAGAGAGAAAAATCCTCCGATTAATAAAAAAGGAAGCACCGCCACCAGGTTGGTACTTGTGGAGGCAAGCAAGGCGGATTCCACATCACGGCTACTCTGCTGGGCCAGGGCAATCACCTGCTGAGCACCAGGAACGGATCCTCTGGCCTGCTGCCAGGCCTGCTCGATCCCCACAGCAATGGTTTCCAGCATCACGATGGAATTATCCACCACGATCCCTACCCCCATCGCCAGTCCACCCAAACTGAAGACATTTAATGAGAGACCTGACAGCCCCATGAAGATCACTGCCGCCAGGGTGGAGAGTGGAATCGCCAGAACAATGATCAGGGTTTGGCGCAGAGAGCCCAAAAAGAGGAGCACCGCTGCTGCCGCCAGTCCTGTCCCGATCAACCCCGAACTGATCACATTATTGACAGCACTCTGAATAAAGACAGATTCATCCGTAGTCACGGTCAGAACGGCATCTTCAGAGATCAGGCCTGTTTGCTGGAGCTGTTCCAGTTTCTGCTTGACTGCATCCACTACTGCGATCGTGTTGGCATCCGGCTGCTTCTGAACACTGACTTTGACGGCAGGATTCCCGTTCAGGGAAACAATGATCCGTTCCTCTTCGGTCCCATCAATCACCTCAGCAAAGTCTCGCAGATAAATCTGCTGTCCCTGGGTAGGGAGATCAAAGGATAGATTTCGGATCTGATCTGTTGTCTGGAAACGTCCCACCGTGCGGGTGAGAACCTCATTTGTCTCCGCTAGGATCTGGCCCCCAGGAACATCCTGATTGCGTTCTCGCAGGGCATCTAGCACATCTGACACCCCCAGCCCCAGGGATTGCAGCCGATTTAGATCGACGTTGATCTGGATTTCCTCCTGGACCCCACCCGAGACATCCACATTAGCCACCCCAGGCACCAGACTCAATTCTCTAGCTAATTCCTCATCGGCAAATACCCGCAGATCCACCCCACGTAGGGAAGGAGATGTCAGGGCAAACTCATACACTGGCAACTGAGAGGGATCAAACTTGAAGAGTCGTGGCGAAGGAATGGTATCTGGCAGGCTGTTCAGGGAACGGTTGACCGCAGCCGTGGCATCGTTCAGGGCCTGATCCAGATCGCGCCCAGGTTGAAAGTAGAGATCAATGCGGACCTGACCTTCTCGAGTTTGAGAATAGATCTGTTCCACCCCTTCTGTGGTAGCCAGTGCTTCTTCCAGGGGACGGGTAATGGTATCAACCGCAATATCTGGAGCAATCCCGGTCACCTCCAGACGAGCCCCGATGCGGGGATAGGTAATGGAAGGCAACAGATCAACGGGCAGGCGAGAGGTGTAAAACAAACCCACCACGATCACCGCCAGCGCCAGCATAAGGGTGCCAATGTGACGGCTAATGGATAGGCCGCTGATGCTTCCTCCCGACGAGGACGATGAGGAGTTCACGGGATCGATCTGCATAGGATCTGCCTTGCTAGAGTTGACAACGGGCATTAACCTTCTGGACGGGGCTCAGATAACACACTCAAACTGACGGCATCTCCATCCTGGAGCGAACGACCACTGCGAACCACAAAAGATTCTCCTGCGGTCAGGCCAGTAATGATCTCCACCTGACCATCCACCTGTTCGCCCACTTTCACAACTCTACGGCGAGCCCGCGTTTGTCCCTCCTCCTCACCGACCACAAAGAGACTGGCCTCTCCCTCTGGGCTAATGGTGAGGGCGCTCTGAGGAACCACGATTGCATCAGGAACTGGCGGTCTAAACTCCACCCGCGCCAGCAACCCACTCCCCAATTGCTGCTCGGGGTTTGGTAGGGTAATTTCCACAGGAACTAGCCGGGCCACCGGATCTGCAGCGGGAGAAATACGGGTGATCTCTCCCTGCCAGACTTGTCCAGGATAAGCGTCCAGATTCACCTGCACCCTCTGCCCCACGGCCACCTGACTGCGATCCAGCTCCGAGATCTGCACCAGCACCTTCACCCGGCGGAAATCCCCAATCCGGATCACCTCTTCGCCCGCCCGCACCAAACTGCCTGACTCCGCCACCTTCTGCAGCACCGATCCGCTGATGGGAGCCTCCAGAATGGCAAAGTCCTGCTGCCGTTCCGCCTCGGCTACCACGGCTTCCTGTGCCACCACCCGTTCCTCTGCCACATCGACTGCTCGCATTTCTGTCTGGACCTGCTCCTCTGCCGCTTCAAATGCCTGCTCTGCCGCCTGAGCTGTGGTCCGCGCCTGCTCTGCTGCCTGCGCCGAGATCGCCCCTTCCTGCTGGAGAGCCTCAAACCGATCCGCGTCCGCGATTGCCTGTTGCATCTGAAGCCGCGACTGCTGCATCTGGGCCCGAGCATTACTGACCTGAGCCTGAGCCCGAGCCACCTCTGATCCCAGGGCAGCCAGCTCCGCCCGAGCCTGATTCAAGCGTGCATTGAGCAGACTGTCCTCCAGTTGACCCACCACCTGACCCTGGTTCACCAGATCCCCGACATCCACAGAGAGCTGCAACAGCTGTCCTTCCGCTTGAGCCCGCAGTGCCACTTCCTGAACAGGTTGTGTCGTCCCGACGTAGGCGAGGGAAACAGGTAAAGATCCCAGTTTGGCAATGACGGCATCCACCGGGATCGGTTCCGATGCACCAGGCTGCTGACGCTCCTGAGCAAGCGCCGATCGGGGGGAACTCAATTCCTGATTCGCGGACGGTTGAGCACAACCCACCAGCACCAGCAATGATCCTGTGACTGCGACCCTGAAAAAGCGTGTTCTAACCATGCGAGCATTCTCAGTAAGGGCAAATCAGGGACGATTACAGAACAGGGGGAATTTGATCTGGCTCAACAACTTTATTTTTCGTTAAGACTTTTGTACTCTACATGATCTCTGGCAGTCAACGGCATAAGTTGCACAAACCCGCATTGATCCTGTGTTTAACACGGTAGGCAAATTCACACTTACAGACATCGTCCAAGGGACTTAATCTATTTGGTTCCCCAGGCCTATTGACATGCGATCGTTGAGATGGATGAACAGTTTAGTTCTCATCCTGCAAAACGCGCACATGCTTCAATTTCTGATCTGAGATCTGTCCTAATCCCAAAAACTTTCTCGGTTCAGCACCAGACCAGACCTGTAGGAGCGACTGGTCAGCGTCAGGCCATTCCAGTCTTTGTCCATGACACCATTTCCACATCTGTTCTGAGGTCAAATTCACAGCCGCTAGATCCGCAAATACAGCTGCGATCGGTTGTAAAGCCTTGTGCGGATCCTGGTGGTCCTGAAACGCCTGCAATCCCACGCTGGACTCCAACTGAAAGCACCCACTCTGCACTCGTCTGAGTTGCTGCATTAATCCCCCACACCCCAATTCCTGTCCCAGGTCCCGCGCGATGGCACGAATGTAAGTCCCCGGTCCACACCGAATGTCCAGATCCAGTTCCGCCTTTGCTCCGGGTCGCCAATCAAGAATGCTGATCTGATCGATCTGCACCGGACGAGCCGCAATCGGAATATCCGACGCAGCCAACCCTGAACGAGCCAGTTCGTATAAACGCTTTCCTTGGTAACGCACGGCACTGTACAACGGCGGCACTTGATCCACCCACCCTTGCCAGCGATCCAGGCAGGACCTGACGGACTCCAAAGTAAGGTGAGAGGCATCTGCGCAACTTAAGATTTCACCCTCGGCATCATCGGTGCTGCTGGTTTGCCCCAGGACAAAAGTGGCACGGTAACCCTTCCCCTGCGGGAGAAACGAGAGAAAGCGGGTAGCCTGCCCTACCGCAATCGGCAACACACCTGTAGCCGCCGGATCCAGGGTGCCTCCATGTCCCACCTTGCGCGTACGCAACACCCGCCGCACGATGCCAACACAGTCGTGGGAGGTTAATCCCGCTGGTTTATCTAAGTTTAGAAATCCCTGAGGATCCATTGAACCCTGGCCATGCCCAACCCAAGGCACTATGGCACAGAGCTGGAGCACCGCCAAACGTTAACGATTGTTAAGCGGCTGATAAGCGATTAGAATAAGCGAAGCTTGATCAGAATTTCTTAACAGGTACTCATGTCAATGGCCCGATCTGCTGCGCAGCCCCTCTGGCAACGTCCCCTGATGATCGCTCCTTTTTTGCTCTGGGGAACCGCCATGGTGGTGATGCGAGGGACTTTGACAGAAACCTCTCCTTTATTTGTGGCTATCCTGCGACTGCTTCCAGCAGGTCTGGTCTTACTGGCTTTTCGTCTCTGGCAAGGGCAAGCGGATCTTGCTCAACCCTGGCATCCTCGTAGCTGGCGGGCCTGGGCCTGGATCCTTGCTTTTGGACTGATTGACGGGGCTTGCTTTCAGGGATTTCTGGCAGAAGGATTGGAAGATACAGGCGCAGGACTGGGATCGGTGATGATCGACTCTCAACCCCTGGCAGTGGCCCTGATGGCCTGCTGGTTCTACCGCGAGCGCATGGGCTGGGTAGGCTGGCTCAGTCTGGGGTTGGGTCTACTGGGGATCGGGGTGATCGGTTTATCCCCCAGTTGGGGCACGGAAACGTTTGCCCTTTCTGCTGGAGAAGGATGGATGTTGCTGGCATCGCTCTCCATGGCCATAGGCACCGTGATGATACCTCAGATCAGTCGTCATGTGGATCCTGTTCTGGCAACAGGCTGGCATATGGTGATCGGGAGTCTGCCCCTGGTGGTTCTGTCGGGTCTCACGGAAACTCAGCAATGGCAACACCTGACCCTTGAACACTGGCTAGGACTGATCTACGTCTCCATTTTGGGTAGTGCCCTCGCCTATGGCCTCTTTTTCTACTTTGCCTCCCACGAAAATCTGACCGAATTCAGCTCCTTAACCTTCCTGACCCCTGTGTTTGCCCTGATCTGTGGAGGCATATTTCTGGGGGAATCCCTATCCCTGATCCAATGGGGCGGGATTGTTGTCACCATGCTGAGCGTAATGCTGATCAACGGCAGACAGGAATGGGAAAACAAACTGCGCCAATGGTTGGTACTGACCGAGATTTCTCCCGATCTAGAATCTGTGGAATAGCCTTGGGAGTGCATGGAGACTGCCTGTTGACATCAGTACAGATGTGCTAAGACTCTCATAACCGAGTTTGGACACTCAGCATGAAACCATTCAGACAGGGCGATGTGATTTTGATCCCCGGGGTCTCCACTCCGCTTGAGACTTCCCATAAACTGGAGCATCTGGTTCTGGCCGAGGGAGAGGTGACAGGGCATGCCCATCGGATCAGTGCCGGGGAAGCAGAACTTTACGAAAAGGGGGGCACTCTCTGCCTGCGCGTTCTTTCTGACACTGCTCTGATCACTCATGAGGAGCATCAACCCATCAGCCTTCCGAAGGGAGACTGGACCGTCCGGATTCAACGGGAGTACGAGCCAGCAGGCTGGCGCTATGTCGCAGATTAGGTTTGAGCATCTGACCCCCGATCATATAGATCTTCTGGAAACCCACACCAACTGGTGGACCCAGATCGGTCTTTCCGTGCGAACAGATCCCCTAAAGGCAGAGCGGGCCATACGGCAGGTGTATCGAGATGCGGGCCTGGCGGAACCGATTCACTTTATCTGGGCCAGGGATCCGGTAGAAGCCACCCTTGCGCTTTGGAAGCGGACATCCCATACCCGCCCTCTGCTGGGGGATCCTGCTGAAGATCTATTTCACCAGAACACCCTGAAGCAGCAGATCACCAAAACTCTGCTGGCCCAGGTACAAGATCCTCTCCAAAGGCAGGTGTCAGCTAATGTTCTCCAGTGGGTCCGTCGGCATCTGGAAAGCCATCTCCAGGATCGGGTGGTCAGAACCTGGTTGCCGGTCTGGAATCAGGTAAGACAAGAACTGCATCATTCCGCCCGTCAGGAGACGCTTGTTCGGGCCCAAACACATTTCTGGCAGCCCATCTGGGAGCAGTCCTGGCAGGATCAGCGCCACCATTGGGGTAGCTGGTTACTGGAAACAACCGGAGGGCTGCTTTGGCAGGGGGTACAGGATCAATCCTGGATCCAGGAACTGGAGGATGGCTGGCTAACGCTGTGGTTACAGCTGAGTGAACATCTCTACGATCTGGCTTTTCGAGCTGAGGATGTCCTCTGGCTCAGCCCCTATAGTTATCTGCAGGAGGTGGCAGGGCTGGATCTGGAACCCCTCAATGGACTCCTATCTGCCAGCCAGCATTGTGGCTGTTGGTGGCCTTCTCATTACTGGGTGATCGTCTGTCCAAAACCCAGTCTGCTTCGCTTTGATCCGGCGGGGCGGTTGCATGCCGAAGGGAGACCTGCAGTTAGGTTTTGTGATTCAGATTTTGAAGTCTTTGCCTGGCATGGGGTGAATATTCCTTCTCGTTATGGTCAAATCCCCTCGGAACGTTGGTCAGTGGAGTGGCTACTGCAGGAGCGCAATGCGGAATTGCGGCGGGTACTGTTGCAGGGGATTGGATATGGACGTCTGGTGCAGGAACTCAAACCCCAGATCCTAGATACATGGCGAGAATACCAGTTGTTGCGAATCACTCAGGAGATTGATATCGAACCGATTCACCTTCTGAAAATGATCTGTCCCAGCACTCAATACATTCACATTTTGCGGGTTCCCCCCCCATTTTGAAACCGCGCGCCAGGCGGTGCAATGGTGTAACTGGGATGTGGATCCAGCCTATTTTGAACAGGAAACCTGAGCTTGATCAGCAGGGCAATCGGGTAAAGCTGAGCCGATCTCCTTCCTGAAGTCCCTGGGCAGAAGCCGTACCCCCCAACAGTTCCAGGACATGATCCACAGGCTGGTTTGCTGGCGGGGAATAAAGCGGGCAGGGGGAAAATGCACAGGGGGGTGTATTGGCAGCAATCGAGATCACCTCTTCTCGATCCACAAAGATCACATCCAGATCTACCAGCACATCACTGGTGACAATCGCCACCGATCGCCGGGGAACAATGGGAAACACCATCCCTCATGAGGTGCCAGATCATCGCGAAACTTTAAACCTGTCTGTTGTTGA
>JAAUUJ010000251.1 GCA_012030715.1 Synechococcaceae cyanobacterium SM2_3_1
GGGACTCTTGCCCGAACAAGTGACCTTTGATGCAACTGGAAAATCATTGGCAGTAGCGATCTATCACTATCGTGAGTCCAACCCAAAAACGGGCGCGATCGAATTCTGGAACGTGATCTCCGATAATAATCCACGACTAGAACGAACAGGCTTTAAACTTTATGTTACTCGTGGCGCTCATGACATTGTTCTGGTTCCATAGGTTTCTGTATAGAATGACATCATAGAAAACAGCATAAAGGCAGCACTTGCAGATTAGCAGCCCAACAAGTCGATGAAGCGGACGGGTGAGAGATCTTAGTGGTGATGCCGAGGTTGTCTGCCGCCGCTTATCTTGGTCGTTATGCTGCCAGCGCCTTTTCAGTTTCTCATCTGACATTAAAGATTCTCGTTTGGCGCTGGAGCTGAATCAGTGAGAAGCAAAGTTGATTGATCAGGCCGCACAGCATAACTAGCCATTGCACCGGATCGTCTAGCTAACTACTTTAGCTCTGAATACTCTTTGCGTGTCCCTCCAAGAGTGTTGTTGGTAATGAGAGCTATTGTCGAGGCAAAGATAAAACCTGCCCCAGATATTCCAGAGCAGGCTAATCAATTCCAAAGGCTGTGAACTGTGAGTGTCGTCAGATCACCTCACGCCAACTGAAGGGTAGTCAGATCTGCCTGGGCAGTCAGGGTGGCACGCAACTGGCCATCATCACCCACTCCCACAGCAAAACGATTCTCTCGCTCACCACGGGGAAGGCCCTCATTCTGGATCCGCTCCACACGAGCCGCATGCAGCAACAGGCTGTAGATGTACGCCTCCACCCCCTTCGGATCCTCAGCATTGATGGAAGCAGGGAGAGTAGGAGGGTTAGGAACAACGGTCTGGAACTCTGAAACACGCATAGGGAAAGGATTGAACAACAACAGATCCATTCTGGATAGGACCCAAAAGTAAGTTGCTGCACAGTGCAGCCAGTCAGCAGATCCGGTTGGCTACCTTGGCCATAAAGCTCTGCGATTAAGCCATGACAACGACGACTACCACCAACTTTGAACGAGCCCTGGCCTTCACCCAGCAATGGGAGGGTGGGTTTGTGGATCACCCATCTGATCCTGGAGGCAGAACCAATTTCGGGATCACCCAAGCTACCTACAACCAATGGCGAAGATCTAAACAGCTGAGCCCCCAGGATGTGCTCTGGATCCAGCCGCAGGAGGTGAAGTGGATCTATTGGGAGAATTACTGGATCCCTGCCAAATGTCCTGAGATGGTGCTGCCTCTGGCGGTCGCCCACTTCGATACCGCTGTCAATTTCGGGGTTGGAGGATCTACCAAGTTTCTGCAGTCAGTTCTCGGTGTGGGCGTAGATGGGATCTGGGGTCCGATCACTCAGGGTGCTTTCGAGAAGGCCAATACCAGAGAGACTGCCCAGGCGATTGTCGAGTCACGGATCCGTTACCGCTATCAACGAGTGGCTCAAGCTCCCAGCCAGAGGGTGTTTCTACAGGGATGGCTCAACCGTGACAATGCTCTCCTCTATCTCATTCGTCGCTTGTAGGGGGCAGTGATGGGAATGCTGGAAATGATCGTGATGGGCGGATCTCTGATGGCCGTGATGGAACTGGGCCGCCGCTTCTCTGTTCTGGGGAATCGATACTCCATGCTCATGCAGGAGGTGGGCTATCTCAAGGAGCGGATCGCCTACCTGGAGCGGGATCTCACTGCCTGCCGAACGGAGGTTGAGATCTGGCGAGACAAGTACATGAGAGGTCCCCAGTTTTCACAAACCCGAACGGGGCAGGAGTGAAAGGAAATGGATACTCTCTCCGAACCGTTCGCCCTTGGCGGCCCACAGGGCATCCAATTTTTGATCCACACCAAACTCCTCAAGAGAACGGGGGCTCGTCTGGGGAAACGGGTAGCGCTACTGGATCTCTCGTCGGGTGCAGATGTGGTGCAACTTAGAAGGATGGGATTTAACGCTGTGGGAGTGAACTTTCTGGAGGTTGACGAGCTTCCTCCTGCTGATGTGGTGCTGCTGAGGGGATCCCTCCTTGGTTGAGAAAGCCTGGGATCTGACTCACTTCGTTCTAGTTGCTGATGTTGGGTTGACTGATGAGTTGAGTTTGATCGGAAAGGCTTATGAACTACTCCCTCAACGGTTGGTGGTGCTCCCCAAAAGGATGAAGGCTTTCATTCGCACGTTGTTATCAGTTGCTGTGAAAGATGTTTGATCTGTTGCTGCTGCAGTTGCTGGCCAGAGTGTGGGTGAAGGAGATCCGCCAGGCGCTGGATCAGGTCTCCATTTGTGATGGCAATGACCTCCAGCTTTACCCAGGACGGAGTGCGATCCACCGCTACAAGTTAAGCCGACCCATGCAGGCCCTGGTTAATGCTGGGCTAATCCAACCAGGTTCGACTCATCTCGATTACGGCTGTGGTTATGGCGATGATGTGACTCGACTGCAGAGGATGGGGATCCAATCGTGGGGTTGGGATCCTTACTGGTTTCCCCATACTCCCAAACACCCATCAGATGTCGTCACTTGTCTGTTTGTGTTGAATGGGATCCTGAATCGAGAAGAGAGAATTGCTGTCCTGCAGGAATGCTGGGCTTTAACAAAGCGATATCTGGTGATCAGTGGTCGGGTGCCTCCCGTGTTTGGTGGACAGTGGATCCCCTATGGTGATGGATACATCAGCCCTCACCGCAAGGTGTTTCATGCGATCGGGAATATGAAGGCCTTCCAATGGTTTGTAGAGTCCACGCTGCAGGTAGAGACTCATGTAATGCTGGTCAAGCCAATCACATTGATCATCCCCAGGGACACAAATCAGCTGGTGCTGGATCTCTTGGCGCTAGCCTGCCGGAGGCATATCGCTGGACTCAACGCCAGGATCCAACTCTCTACTTCTGGAACCACCGATCAGCCTGTCGCCCTGCTGCAGTCATAGACCCTTTCTGAGCACTGCGGATCTCTATCGGTCCAGTTCTGATGCTCCATGCAACGAGTCTCATGGGGCCTGGAATTCGGACATTCACCCTGGCAGAACCCCCAGCCTCCGGCAAGGTCGGTCGTCCAGTGGGGCGCTTCACCTTGTCCTGCATCTGGTGAACCTGCCCCTAGGTGATCACCGAATTCTAGGTCCCCCAATGAAAACTCTGCAAACATGGATCAAAATCTGGAAACTCTCTCGCCAGTGTCAATACATCAAGAGTCTCCGAGACTTTATGGAGTACACAGGTCAACCGATGGAAACTCCAGTCAGAGAAGAGTGGCTCTGGTGGCGGATGACGCTGAAGCGCTAGAGATCCGGCAGGGCTGGGTGCCCTGGGTCCTCGGCTTTTTCGCTAGCTAAGTCTTGGCAAGTTAGAATTTGAGACTTTTTTCGGCAAATATCCTGAACTAGATGAATAGCGAGAACTAATACCTCTTTCTTCACATTATGGTCGATAAGCCTATCCTCAAGATGACAAATACACCTATTGGCGGCAACTAATACCTCCCATAATGCTTCCATAGAACAATCATTTACTTTTTCATTGAGTATCTCTCTTATACGATCTTTGAAATCTGAGCTACAAGTCCTGAGCTCTTTATCCCAATTTTTACTGTAGACAGTGATACCAAAACGCTCACTCAACGCTCTACATGTAGCTATCGCCCCATCCATACATCCCCTAAAGATTCTCCCCTCTTTTGACTGCCCTGATGCATCCCTAAGTTGTGGATCAGACATTACATCAAGAAAAGAAGTTAACACTGCTAAGCGATGCTCTAAATGCACTAACTCTTCACTCACAAGTTCACCTGATCTCATTAGATTCCACCTGAAAAAGATATGAACAGCAGATTTGACCAACACGAAAGCTCAGACTCAAGCATTACTATATACTACAGCGTGTTACATAGCAAGGTGGCTTAGAAGGGCTGCAGGTACTGGATCCTGGATCTCCCCAATCGATTTGACCCACCCACAGTATCAGCCGGATCAAGGCCAAGGCGAGACAACTGCGTTGTGCCCTGATCCTGGCTGAATGATCTGGGGTCGTTCAATGCCCCAAGGGGCCGCTGGCGCGAACGACGGGAGATCCCAGTCATGCCAG
>JAAUUJ010000066.1 GCA_012030715.1 Synechococcaceae cyanobacterium SM2_3_1
CCAGTTTGGTGGCAATCACCTCCTGTTGCAGGCGGTTGGCAAACAGTAGGGTATTCAACCCGATCAGGGAGCGGCCCTCCCGTTGCAACACCTCCAGGATCTTTTCACGCAGAGGCTCGATCTGAGCAGGAGCCTGCACCAGTTGAGCCATGACCGTGCCATCCTCCAGGTACACCGGCTGCGGCACCCGTGGCGAGGCGGCCACCATCACCACCTCAGCGGGGGTCAGCAACTGTTTCACCCGATCCTGGCAGAGCTTTTCGTACACCAGGCGGCGATCCATGTCAGGGTACTGATCAATCTTGTTAAAGACCAGCAGCATCGGTTTCCCCTCTTCCCGCAGCTGGGCCAGGGCCTCATACTCAACGCGAGTCAGATCCCCCGAGACCACAAACAGGAGCAGATCCGCCTGCCGAGCCACTCGTTGGGCCATCTCTGCCCGTGCTTCGCCAGCAATTTCATCCAGACCTGGAGTGTCAATCAGAATCAGCTGGGATCCGAAAGCGGTGTTGACCACCACATTCTCCTCCAGTACCCAGGCCGCCTGCTGCCAGGTACGGGTGACGCCATGGGTGGGTCCGGTGTGAAAAACGGTGTGCCCGAGTAAGGCATTCAAGAGCGAAGACTTGCCTCGACCCACCATGCCAAAGGCAGCAATGTGGATGCGGTCTTCCTCCAGCTTTTCCAAAAAGGCCTGCAGATCCTTGAGATCAGTTTCCAGACCCAACTGTTCGGCGGCGGTCAGCTGTAACCCTGCCAGCAACTGACGCAGACTGCGTTTCGCCTGCTGAAAATTTAGATCGTCCTGGTACTGAAATTGACGGGTCATGCGTTAGAAGAGTCCAGACCGCCCCAGCGCCAGCCCGAACACCAGCATCCCCAGGACCAGAAAAGGCTGAGCACTGGCCTGATACTTCACATCATTTTCCAAGGGTGCCCGCAGGAAATACATATCCTGAAACACGATCTGAGGAATGATCAGGAGCGCCAGAATCGCTGCATACAGCTGCATCTGTACACCCACCAGAAAGGCCGCCATCCCAAATTGAAAGAAATCGATCATCAAGACGGCTACGATCGCCGCGGTTTGCGCCCCAAACATCACGGGAATCGAGGCCAGACCAAACTGCCGATCTCCCTCAATGCTCTTAAAGTCATTGACGACCGCAATCCCCAGCCCAGCCAGGCTGTAGATCAGGGTGAGAAGACAGAGGGTCCAGGAGAGTTCGCCAAAAAGAGCATGTCCGGTCCACCAGGGCAGAGCAATGTAACTGGCACCCAGGGCATAGTTCCCCAGCCAGCCATTCTGCTTCAGCTTCAACGGAGGAGCGGAATAGATGTAGGCCAGCAGCGCACCCCCCAGTGCCAGACAGGTGATCACGGGAAACTCGTGGCCAGCCCACCAGTCCAGCCCATAGGCCAGTCCCAAGCCCGCCAGCAACAGCACCCAGATCTGGGCAATCACACGGGGAAGGCTGATCGCTCCGGAGGGAATCGGACGATAGGGCTCATTGACAGCATCGATCTCGCGATCAAAATACTCGTTGACGGTTTGGGTGTACCCCGCCATCAGGGGCCCGGCCAGGATCATCGCAGTACCCGCCAGGGCCAGATTTTCCCAGGTCCAGGTGAAGTGGCCGGAGGAGGCAGCGCCCGGGATCACCCCCCAGATCAGGGGGATCCAGGTTACAGGTTTCATCAGTTGCAGGTGCAGCTGCCAGACAGAGCGGGAGTCCACCTCCGCCCCTCGCATGCCCAACAGCTGTCGCATCCGCTTCGACTTAGCCTGTTGCTGATCCGTTGGGGTTGTGGGATCCACCGGCGTTTCTGGTGTCGCCTCTTCAGATGGGGACTCTGGCGTGGAGTCAGGGGAATAGCGCTCGGTCATGGTTGACAGCCCCGTTAGCAATCAGATCATTATCACTGGCTTCATTGTAAGGGAGGGTTGCCCAGAGGCTGTGTTGATTCATGGTGCGAACAGCAGCCAGAGTTGGTTGGAGACGGGGGGACATCCAGGGCGGGATTCTGATCAAAAAAGCCCAAAGGTTTGAGAGAGAACCCAATGTAGGCCACGGGCATCACCGGCCAATCCTCAGGACGAGGAATATGGGTGGTGCCAAAGGTGTACCAGACCACCAGATCGGTGTTAACCAGGGATCGATCCGCCTGAGTCCAGGTGGGCAGGCCCGCCCCGCCGGGATGTTGATTGGGGTAGTCGCCAGCCGGGAAGTTTTCCTGAGGATCGTAAGGGGTCACCCAGAGGTGGTGCTTCAGAAATCCCGCCCGCTGCATAATGCTGGATTGGGGCTGGGCCAGGGGCAGGGTATTTTCCCCAGGCATGAGTTTGTAGGCCACAGGCGATCCCAAAGCATTAAGACGGTTGGGATTCACGATCGTCCAGTAGCGATCCGCCAGCGGATCCACCTGCTGTTGGGCTTCACGCTCGCGGCTGAGCAGGGTGGCTCGGGTGGTAAAGGCATTGCCATAGAGATTGTGGGGTCCCCAGGGTTCGGCTTCGCTATGGACCTCGTAAATGGAATTTTCCGATCCATCCACCTCCATATCCAGGCGGGCATTGAAAAAATGCTGGTGCACGGGCGCATACACCTGAGGGGCCACCAGGGTGCCGTAAGGACAGGGATCCTGGGGATGCACCGCCGACACACTTAAAATCCCCGTCAGCTTGGCTTCAAACTCTAACGTGCCGTCCTGATAAAAGTACCAGTAAAAGCCATAGTCGTAGTTGCTGATATTGGCGAAGAAAGAGACCACCAGTCGCCGTGAGCGCCGCACTTCAGCCCGATCCGAGCGCCAGTCGGTGTGCTTCCAGAGAACACCAAAATCCTCTTCATGCATGCAAATGGCATGGGGCAACGTATAGGGCTGACCCTGGTTATCGGCCATGACCGCATCAAAGTAATGGATCTCGCCCAAACAGTCACAGCCTAGAACCAGAGCGTTGGCTTCTGAACCGATGGCATACTCGCCAATATCAAAAGCATTTTTGCGAAAGTGGGGGGATCGGGGATCGCCGTAGGGCACCACCATTTCGGCAATCGAGGCCCGGTAGAGGATCGATCGCACATGGCCCTGATCTTTGTACCCAATCCGGTGCAGCACCAATCCTTCTCGGGCATTAAAGCTGAGGCGAAACTGCCAGTTCTGCCACTCCACCTGATGGCCCCGGATGCTGAAGCTAGGACCCTGAGGTTGGCTGATCTCAATCGGCTGCAAATCCTGACGAAAGGATTCAATATATTCCCGATCATAATTTCCCGGTTGCGGGGGGAAGGGAACGGGGGCCTGATCCTGAAGGGTAACCATCTGCAGGGTTTGCAGATCCAGGACCGGAATTAAGCCTTCGATCGGGCGGGCATAGCCGTTTTCTCCAGGTTGGGAGCGCAGGAAGCAGAAACAGCGCACCAGGCGTCGTCCCTTCTCTTCAGGGATTCCATAGTTGCCGACGGTCCAGTAGTCCAGCATCACCAGACTGGGATCCGTGATCCCCCGCCGGGCCAGGGCAGCCAGAAATTCAGGGTGGTGCAGCAGCAGAGCATCACACTCCCGGATCTCGTCAAACATCAGCACCGGTTGAACCTCTGGGATCCAGGTCCAGGAGGCCACCTCAGAACGATTGAGATCAATGATGGCTTCAAAGGTCTGATTTTGAGGGCGATGGTAGAGCACCATAAACACCCGTCGGGCAATGATCTGGCCCGGTTGGAAGGCGCGGACAACAGCCTTGGGGGGCTCCTGCAGCTGCACCAGAGCAAATCTCCAGGTGCTGTCCAGCTGTTGCAGGGTGCGAACAATCTCGACAGCGGCGGTGATCTCTGCTGCCGTCAAAGGATCCAGGGGGTGTTCTACCGTCGTGGAATCGGGAGATGGAGGACACCCAGGCAGAGAAGCATCCTCAAGCAGGGGTTGGAAAGGATTAGAAGTAACAACCACAGATATCTCTTGAAAGCTGCAAAGAAACCGGAGGAACTGAAAAGTATTTTCAGAGTGAATAATTCAGGTAAGAGCTGGGCAACCTCTGTAGAGTTAGATGGGCTCTATAGATCTCGAATCTAAACTGGAGCAGACCATTGACCCATTCAAGGGTGAAGTGCAACATCATCTGATAGGTACTCGTAGAATACCTCTGCAGGTGTCCTGTAGTCAAGTGATTTTCGCGGTCGTTTATTGATTAAATCAACGACTTTTTCCAGGTCTTCTTTCTTTATAATCCTGAAGTTTGTTCCTTTAGGGAAGAATTATCTGATCAACCCATTCGTGTGCTCATTTAATCCCCGCTCATAGGAGCTGTATGGATGAGCAAAATACCACTCTACTTCTAGCTCCTCGCCTAATAATTGGTGCCCACAATACTCATTGCCACTATCAGATGGTCAGGATTCAGATTGCCAGATCCCTTACCCAGGGAGGCTTCTACATTTGAAGCAGACTCAAGTTCACTGTTAAATTGTCAATAAGTAACGAAGAGTGAGAATTGTAGTGATTATTGTTGAGAATGACTAAGATCTTGCTTTTTGCTCAAACCTTTTGTCGGCATGGCTCATAACTGATTTTGGATGACCTGAATCCTTACTACTGATGTGGGATAATTCCCTCCGACCTGAGAGCACCTAAAAATGTTTTCCTTTAGGAAATCTATTGCTCTGAGGAAAGACAGACTGCTTTCTGCCCATCATTTAGAATCGAAACCCCTGATAATGCTGGTTCCAATACTAATCTGGTGTAGTCTCTGCTCAAGCAATTCAACGAAATATCTAGCACTCCCCCATCCTTAATTCCGTTCCCTAAGGGAGGGAACAGTTCATCCATGGCAATGAGCAGATTATCATTTACATAGAGGCCAGAGAGATTAGGGATCTGTGAGGACAAACCACTCAAAGTTGAGAGACGATTAAACCCAGCAGACAAGTTGCTTAAGATTGGCAATGATGGAGACATACCTTGTAAGCTTAAGAGCTGATTATATCCAACTTCCAGCGAGACTAAGTTAAGTAAAGAACTAGGCATGCCTTGCAGATCTATGAGCTGATTCTGATCCAGATATAAATCTCTTAGTTTGTCCAAATTCGTGGGTAGTCCAGCAAGACTAGTTAACAAATTATTCGATAGAAATAAGGTAGTTAACTCTGGCAGATCGGTAGGAAATCCCTCGAGGCTATTTAATTGATTCTGGGAAAGAATGAGAGAACTTAGCTTAGGAAAAGATGAAGGCAAACCATTTAGATTCGACAGTTCATTATGACTTAAACCTAAACCAACTAGATTTGGCATCTCTGGAAATCCCTGCAAGCTCTGGATGCCCTTAAAGTTGGCATTTAAGATCTCAATATCAACAACATCAGATGGATAGATAAACCCTGACGGCAATCGGCCTGCTTCCTGAATTGCCTTTGCGAGATTTGGATCAGTGATGTTAAGTGGGTCTTCCCCAGTCTCTTCGAAAGTAACTGTACAGGTTGGAGTAAAGCCAAAGATCTCCAGCCGAGCATTAGAAAAGTCCGTTGATGTGGTGAGCCTTACATCTCTTCTAGAGCAGTCCCACCCACTAAAATTAAATCGCCAACTAGCTGCTGGTGCTGCCTTTAGATTGATAATTGTCATTGGAGTAAAGGAGAAATCTGGATCTAGTTCGGAGAATGCTGGATCTGGTTCAGGGATGTCGTAATCTTCCTGACAATCGGTATTGACAGTTCCACAGTTGATTCCAGGCGGATCACTTGTAACAGTTCCCTGACCATTAACGGTAACCACCAATCGGCGGAAAGTGGGTAAGGGAGGTTCCGGTTCTACACTTTCTTCGGGAGCTTGTAATTTACCGAATGCTGCTACAGCATCTCCACCCATCAAGGCAACATCAATAATGCAGTCTTCTAGGATGCTACCATTCGTGATCCTGGCCCCCCTACAGATGGCCTCGGCCCCATCCCGTTGCTCTTGGCTGATCTCTGGTAATCCGACTGGTAAGTTGCGATCAATAAAGTCTTCAGGTCCCTGACCTGTCTGGTAGTCAAACAATGATTCCCCTCTGCTGACCCGCCAGTCTTCGCCATAGATGTCATAGAGTTCCTCGAAAGCCAGGTTAGTGAGGAATTGATCACCAGAACGACTTTGCAAATCATTGAGAGGATCAAGATCAAAGTCACCCATCAAGCCCTGAACTTGATCTTGCATAAAGGTTGGTAAATTAGTCCGCACTGAGAGGTTAGCAAAGGCAGAAGAACCAAGGAAATAAGGGGTCACCTCTACCTGCTCACCATTAGGCCATCTGAGAATGTATCCCACCTTAGTTTGAACGATTTCCCCGACAAAATTCTGTTGATCATCTTCAAGGATCCGAAAACCTTCAGACAGGTCTAGAGGCCGTCCATCCTGGGTTATCAGAAGATCAGGAGAAACGTAGACACCAACTCGATGAGGCCCCATACGGGTGGCAATGGCTGAGGTTACTGAAACCACATCGCTGTCTCCCAGCGGCTTAAACCGGGCTTGCACCTCGAATTCACCATCCAGAGATCTTGCCAGGATATATTCGCCGATACCATGGAAGTCGTAGCGTAGACGATCAAAGGTGTAGAGGTGTGGATCACCAATGGAATCGGAAGTACCACAGTCAACTCCGTTAGCACCACAGCATCCTTCACCGTTTGGACCACATTCTAGATCTAATGGAATTCCACCACCACCACCTGATCCACCACAGAAGGGTTCTTCTTCATCATCGGTATCCTCACAAGGATCTGATAAGGTTTTGGGCTCACCAGATGCTTGTTGCGTAATGTCTTCATCAGGGACATCTGGTGGGTAAAAAACCTCAACAGCAAATGTACCCAACCCAAATTTTTGGGATTCAGATCTGTTATTGAGAATTGCTTTTACCTCATGGATAGGCTTACCTTCTCCATCAGTGAATACCTCAAGAGGATCTCCTGAAATGGGGGATCCATTTTTATCTCTAGACTTAAAAGTGACTTTTTCTTTGGTTCCGTTACTACTGAAGAATTTTACTCTCATCTCAGGCCGATCACCGTTTTCATCTTCGACAGTCTTGCCAAACTGATTGATCAGTCTTGCCTGAAAGTCAATGGGATTTTCCCTGCCAGTTTCTGTCTTAAGTCCGTTACGAAGCGAAAACTCCTCGATCTCTATGCTCCAACATTCATCCTGTTCATTCATATGCTCTGCGGCTTGACCAAGCATGTCGAAGATCATAGCTCTAGATTCTTTCTGTAAATTAAGATAGGCATTATCTAGTCTGTGACAACCAAGTGTTTCTTTTATTTCCGAAGGATTTATTACACACCCAATACCATAATTGACATTGCCTGCCATTGGAGGACGCAATTCTGGGAGATTCAGAGAGTCAAGAATAGGAGGATTATCAAGTGTTGCTTCGACAGCAGCTCTTACACTATTGACTATTTTATCTTCAGTAAAGGTAACATAGAGTGGAACCACGCTTTCCTCTAATTTTCGATTCGTTATCGCAGCACCCATCATATTTGCTATTTGTACACCAGCGTACTTACATTCAGCTTCTTCTTCATACTTGCTAACTACATCCTGTTTAGTGAGTCCAGTAAATATAGTTCCCTGGGAGTTTGATATAGTGAGAACTCTTATACCATTTCCAATATCGGCAATAACCTTCTCTGCAAACCTATTATCTAAAATTATTGTTGTATCTCTTATACGATCAAATTCCCTGAAAGCTGCTTCAAGAAACTCATTAATCTGTTGATTTTGAATTATAACAAGAGTGTTCAACCCAGCGCCATTAATCGCTGCTTGTGTGAGGAAATCAAGTGCTGGATTCGTTCCAGGAATTGGGGTTGGCCTAGCTCCAAGCATCTCTCCTGTTCTAGGGATCGATAGAAGAGCAAATGCAAGAGTCCAAGCTTGATCCTCTGTTGCTCCAACCTCCTGTAGCTTTTGTGCCATTGAGGCAAGAATCTGGAAGGTAGGATCACGATCAGGTTCACCGGGCAGAAGAGTTCCCCCCAAAGGCTCATTGTGAAACAGTTCATAGCTAAATGGTTTAGATAGATCAAACTCGATTTCTTCTACTAATCGATCAGCTACTCCTGCCTCATTACTGTCAATTGCAGTCTTTATTCGTCCATATAAATTAAATATTGCGTCCCTTCTCGACGTTGCAAGACCATTCACATAGTAAAGCTTAGACTTTAGCTCAGTCACTTGTAATGAGGTTGCACCTCCGCCATCTAAATCAGGTAAAGTTACCGTTGGACTACAGCCTGAAAATAGTGGACTGCTAAATGAACAGAATAATATTATTACCATATTGAGGTAGAGAGATAATAAATTTCTTTTTGTCGCTTTCATATGTTCTTTTCCAGACCTTAATTTGAATGCACTAGCATTTAGAATCTACATAGCTCCGTGCCAGGTGATTCGAAAGAAAAAAACTGTCCCGAAATATTCCTCCCAGCCAAAAGATCAGCTTCAATTCTCTCTCGAGTATTGAAGATCGACACTTCAAGATTCTTAGCTTCGTAGAAGTATTCATCAATATCATCAAAGATAGAGATAGCACATAATTGATCGTTAGAGTTTAGGATGAATTTCTCACGTGACAATTCTGGATCTCGCTGATTCGCAACCATAATTTCCTCGAGCATGCTTTTGGCAAATTGCAACATCGCCTTTCGCTTCAGATCATCATCTACATAAACACGGAAAATATAGCGCTGGACATCATCTCTCACTCCATCTCCATCCGCATCGATCCCAGCCAAAGTCTCTTTACCTGTTTCCCCAGGATCATCCGGCAACTCTGGAAAAAGCTGATCTAGTTCCTCATCGCTTAGATAGGGAGAAGGACTAGACTCAGTGGTTGGTGATGGAGAAGATTCTGGCCCTGATCCTGGGCTAGGTTCAACGGTTGGTACTGGACTGGGATCAGGGATTGGTGACTGCGTAGAGTTTGGAGTCGGAGACGGAGCTGATCCTGGGTTGGGCTGAGGGGATGGAGATTCTATTGGAGGCGGAGAAGGACGATCTGGGCGTGGCAACGGAGGGCGTGATTGAGTTGGGATCGGAGGGGCGCTACTCGGGGAAAAATCAGGTGCAGGAGAATTATTGCCGCTGCTCTCAGGCACAGGAGATGGAGCCAAGCCAGGACTAGGTTCAGGGGCGGGGGATCCTGTGGAGATCGGGGCAGAACTACCCGAAGCTGGACTGGAGCCTGGGAGCGGAGAAGTCGGAGTAACTGCAGGGCTAGGGCTGGGAACTACCTGAGCGATCGGAACAGGGTTGAGTGGCGCAACTGACAACTCAGATGGATCCCCACTGCAGCCACACAATACCCAGACTAATGAAGAGAAAATCAGCATCCTCTGAAAAGCCTTCCACCAGTGCATATTGCCCTCAGTTCTAACTCATAAAAATATGAACAGGTTGAAAGCAGCCCGTTACTAAAGAAACTAATGATCTTTGCGAAAAATTTCAGAAAAAAGAATCGAGCGCTGTCACAAGCTGATGCAGCAGGTACATAGTTCAGGCTCAATTTCATTTCAGACTGAAGAGAGCATAACAGATGCCTTTAAGGATCGCAAGACTAAACCTGCGCTTATTCCAAAAACACTGAAGTGTTGCTGAATACAATCTGAGTTGACTTCATCCGACGTTAGGTATATCGCTGATCGCGCCAACTCTACTGAAGAGCGGCTACAGTATCAGAAGTAGTGGCCTCTGGGGTTCTATGCACTATATTCTCTTTCTCGCACTCTGTTGTTTAGTTCTCTTGATCCACCAGGGGTATGGTCTGGCTTAATCGGATGACGTGCCAGATTTACGAGCTAATCGCCAGGTAGAATCCACACCAAGGGAGAAAAACTGATACCTTAACAGGATCTCTGAGACAGCAATGGGCCCCAAAGATCAGGTCAGGATTTCTCGGGCAGGGAGTAGCCCCTTAGACTCACTCCAGGAGCAGCCATCCAGAGCGATCCGTTCAATTTCGGAGGCCAGTTTTAGAGCTTTGAGCGCCTGTTCCCCGCCGACAGAGGGTTGGTTTCCCCCCCGCACACAGTTGATAAAATGCTCCAGCTCGGCGTGTAGCTTGTCAATGTTATCGGTGTGGACTTTCTCGATCAAACAGTCCCGCTGATAAAGACCCTGGCTGTAGTCAGTCAAGGTACTGCCCGCGTTTTGGCGATAGATGGAAATATCATTGTTGAGGAAGTCCGCCTCCACCAGGGCATTGCGGCAATGGGCTGAGATGCGCCGGATCTTGCGATGGGTGACTTTACTGGCGGTTAACGAGGCAATCATGCCGTTGGAAAACTAAAGGTGGCCGTTACATAATCCAAGTAGCCCAGCTTCGAGGCGCGGTTCCCGCTGGCAGATAGCTTGATCACCTGGGAAGGGATCAGTTCCAGCAGCAGATCAATGTCGTGGATCATCAGATCGAAGACGACCGAAACATCGCTGGCTCGATTGGAATAGGGAGAGAGGCGATGAGCTTCGATGGCAATAGTTTCTTCGCTTTGTAACACACAGGTTAATTGCTGGAAGGCCGGATTAAACCGTTCAATATGACCCACCTGCAGCAGGCAGCCACAATCCGCTGCTCGATTCACCAGAGATTCCGCTTCCGTGATGTTAGCTGCAATGGGTTTTTCCAGCAGGACATGCACCCCTGCCTCCAGGCAATGGATCCCGACATCGTGATGGAGAACGGTCGGCACTGCAATGGCTACGGCTGCCACATGGGGGAGCAAATCGCGGTAGTCTTCGTAAAAATGCACGCGGTAGCGACTGGCCACATCCAGACCTCGCTCCAGATTAATATCAGCGACCCCAACCACCTCCACATCTTTCATACGGCTAAAGACGCGGGTATGATGCTGACCCATATTCCCCACTCCGATCACCCCCACTGGCACTCTCTGGGGCTGCCCATTACTAGAGTAGGGGGGCAGGGAAGTTGAATTGGAAATCACTCTACCCATAGCGTGACGCTGTTCCAAGTGCCAGAACAGCTGAGATCTTACCATGTTCCCCAGAAGGGCCTGCGGAAATTGGCACTTCTCAGCTCAGCCCAAAGCCTCAGATCCAATTAAAGCCTGGAATAGCCGGAATGCGTACCCGAGTGGTGGCACAGCTGGCTTCATTAAAACAGAGGGGCACAGGTGAGCCGCGAAACCACATCCGCTGGTAAAACTGGCTGGGAGAGAGGGGAAATCCATACCAGATCGGCAGGAAAAGCAATTGACCGAGGAGCACACCTGCCACGATGCTCATGCCCAGAAATTGCCAGGGGGGACGGTCGGATCGCAGCAACTGCACCAGAACCCAGGCTAAGGCCATGATGCTGAAGGCCAGAGCACTCATGTAGTGGTATAGAAACACACAGCGACTGACGATGAACCAGGGCAGGTAGTTACTGGCGTAGCCGATCAGAATAAAGGCTGCCACCCCATCAAAACGCCGGACACAACTCGCTGTTAAATAAAGGATCGCGCCCGTGGATAGCCACCAGAGCACCGGGTTACCAATGGCGTGGACCACGGACCAGCGACCGTCATGATCGGCAAAATAGTAGCCAATCGGGCGGGCCAACACGGGCCAGGACCAGGCTCCGGCATTCCATAATCGCTGCGTCCGCAGAAACTCCCACTGGGGAAACCAGGTGGTCAGGGCTCGCAAGCTGCTGGAACAATAGGGATGAACGGGAGTGTCATCGGTCACGATCAGATTGCCTGCGTTTTGCCCCCCCCAGAGGGACTGATTAATCTTGACAAAGGATTGCCAGGCATCGGGAAAGCTGCTGAGACCAGGTTCCAGCACAATGCCGTCCTGAGGATTCTGGATCAGATGCGGGATCCACTGCAGAAAATAAATTAAGAAGATGGGCAGGATGTAGCAGATCAGATAGTGCCACCAGCGCAACTGGGCAATCTCGGCCAGGATCCCCATTTTGGCAAGATGCTGACGAAAGCTTTGGGGAAAGCGCCAGACCCTGCCGCCAGGGTCAAGATCACCAGCGCCATGCCAAACCAGAGGGGATGGGCAAAAGGCTGCAAGATCTGCAGGGCTGTGGGGGCTGCCTCACCCTCTGCGAACCATCCCAGTCCGCCTGCCACCAGCATGCCTAAACCGAGCAAAAGTAAATTCCGCACCTGGGCAGCCAGGATCCAGATCAACAGGCCCAGTCCCCCAAACATGAAGGCAAACCAGAGGCCATTCCACTTCACCGCCACCGAGGCCCCCAGCATCAGGCCTGAGAGCATGAAGAACCCGGCTCGCTGCATTCCCCGTTGCTCCAGGCCCACCAGCAAAAAGATCTGAGCGGCGAAGCCAAACACCACCAGAAAGACATTGATGAGGCCGTAGCGCGACTCCACCAGGAATAGCCCATCCGTCAACATCAGGGCTCCCGCCAACAGAGCAAAGGTGCGCTGATAGGACAGGCGGTAGGCCACCCCCGCCACCAGGACTGGGATCAGGGATCCGAAGAGGGCGGGCATGATCCGAAAGCCAAATTCATTGCGCCCAAACAGGAGAATAGCCACCGCGATCAGATACTTGCCCAGCGGAGGATGAACATCATAGAAGGACTTGTCATCCAGATAATTTTGGGCAAATTCAGGAAAGTAAACTTCATCAAAGACGGGAGCATCAAACTGATCCAGCTGCCATAGCCGCATCACCAGTGCCATCAGCCAGATCCCCAGGACCCCCACGATCAAGAATGGATCGATGGCCGTGGCCCGACCTGCCGTTGGTCCAGGGAGGCCATCTTGAGGGGATGGGGCATCGGAAGGCAGGGGCGACGCCTGATCATGGGTCATAGAGAAGGGATCCTTGTTAAAGCTCATGTCCCACAGACATGCTCAGGGGATGCGCTCCTCATCATAAGCTGCGACTTGAAGGCGACTCAACCCGATTCGGGGCAGAGGGTTAGTTGATCCGCTTCAGCATGTAATCGGTTAAATGCAAGAGGGCCTCCCGAGATGGGGAAGGGGCCAGAATCTCTAGGGCGGCGGCTGCTGTATGGGCGTAGTCTCGTGCCATCTCCCTTGATCGCTCCAGCCCGCTGCTGGCTTGCACCAGACTCACCGCCTCTTCCAATACGCCAGGATACTCCCAGCTGCTCTCGATCAGAGTGTGGAGGTGAGGATTTTCTTCCATAGCAAACAGGACCGGAGCTGTTAAATTCCCCTGGGCCAGATCCGAGCCAATGGGCTTGCCCAGAGCCTCCACTGAGCCTGTGAAGTCCAGGAGATCATCAATGATCTGGAAAGAAATTCCCAGAGAGCGACCATAGGTGAACATGGCCAGGCAGACATCGGTAGGCGCTTCGCTTAAAACTGCGGCGGCTTTAGCGCTGTTGGCCATCAGGGAGGCTGTCTTGTAATAGCTTTTGTGAATGTACTGTTCCATAGACAAAGAGGTATCGAAGTGAGACATGCTCTGGAGCAGTTCTCCCTCAGCAAAATCCTTGATCACCTGAGAGAGCAGCTTCACGACCTCTAGATTGTCCAGATTCGCCAGGTACCAGGAGGACTGAGCAAAAAGAAAATCTCCCGCCAGCACCGCCACACGGTTCCCAAAATCAGCATTGACCGTCGGGACTCCCCGCCGGACTTCGGCCCGATCAATGACATCGTCATGCACCAGGCTGGCCGTGTGGATCATCTCGGTGATCTCCGCCAGGCGGCGATGCCGCTCCGTTAACCCTCCAGTGGGCATGGTGGCCCGAGCAACCAACAGGACCAGGGCGGGGCGAACCCGTTTACCACCCGCCGTAAACAGATGCTCTGCCGCAGTGGCCAGGATGGGATGCTGAGCCCCGACAAGCTTGGTCAAATTCTGGCGCAGCTGCTCCAGATCCGCTTCCACTGGACTAAAGGGGGCAAGAACTGAGGTCATAGCGGCTGATCAGGTTATTTACAAATTTTCACAGTATGGTCTCCATTGTAAGCTAACCCTTTCCGATCCGCTTGACTCCCCGAAGGGCAGCCTGGGTTAAGATGCAACCAAATCAGCGCCCCGGAGGCCATGCCAAACCCTTCCCATCCCCATCCTCATGAAGCCTCTGCAGATCCTGAGATGGTGCCTCTGTCAGCGGAGGAGGATGCAGTCCTGCAGGAGGATCTCGATCTGGCTCTCAGCTCACCCCAACCCTCGGGTAAGGCGCATCCCCACGTTCATAACCCTGCCTCCCAGCGCAAAATTCTCAATCGTCTGGCCCGGATTCAGGGCCATGTCAACGGTGTTCGCACCATGATCGAGCAGGATCAACCCTGTCCAGATGTGCTGCTCCAGATTGCGGCGGTGCGGGGAGCTCTAGATCGGGTGGCCCGCCTGATTCTGGATGAACATATTTCTGAGTGCATCATTCATGCGGCCGAGACCGGAAGCATGAGGTAGAGCTGGAGGAACTGAAACGGGCTCTGGATCGCTATATCCACTAACTGGTCTAGGCGGTGATCCGTGCCAGTACCCTCTGGATCTGAGCCTCACTCACCTGATCCGTGATCTCCACTTGACCGATGCGACGGGGCAGAATAAAGCGGATCCGGCCTGCTTTCACTTTCTTATCCGCCTGCAGAGAGAGTTTAACCGCTTCCCAGTCTGTGCCTGAGGGCCAATGGATCGGCAGACCACTGCGCTGGATCAGCATCCTTTGCCTTTCACTCTCAGCTCCACTCCACCAACCCAGATCCTCCGCCAGGGTCGCGGCCCCCACCATCCCCACCGCCACCGCTTCCCCATGCAGGTAGCGACAATACTGAGTCACACTCTCCAGAGCATGACCGAGGGTATGGCCGTAGTTGAGAATGGCCCGGATCCCCTTTTCCCGTTCATCCTGCTGCACCACCCAGGCCTTGCATTCGGCGGCCCGCACCAGCAGATGGTGGAGATCGGAGGCTGGCAGATCCTGACAGTGCTGCAATTGGGGGAGGCCTTCTAGAAATTCGAAGACATCGGGTGCCTGGATCACCCCATATTTGATCACTTCCGCCAGGGCTGCCCGCCATTCCCGCTCCGGTAAGGTGCTGAGTACTGTGGGATCAATCCAGACCAGGCGCGGCTGATGAAAGGCCCCGATCAGGTTTTTCCCCTGGGGATGGTTAACACCCGTTTTACCCCCAATGGACGCATCTACCATGGCCAAAAGGGAGGTGGGAACCTGCACAAAGTTGATCCCCCGCAGCCAGGTGGCCGCCGCCAATCCTGTCATATCCCCCACCACTCCGCCCCCCAGCGCCAGCATCGTGGAAGCGCGCTCCAGTCCCGCCTCCAGGGCGGCATCGTAAATCCGGGAGACGGATCCCAAGGTTTTGTGGGGTTCCCCCTCGGGCAGGAGACAGACTGAGGGCCGAAAGTCCGCGGCCTCCAGACCGGAGAGCACCTGCTTGCCATAGTGCTGAAAGATCGATTCATGACTGACCACCAGGACCCTTCCCTCCAGGTTTCGGGCCGCCATATGATCCCCCAAGTGTGGCAGACTGTCGGGGGCAATGATGATGTCGTAGCTGTAGGTGGGAAGTTTGACCGGAATTGCCGTCAATGCCATAGCGATCGGGAAGAGTAAAGGGACCTTTAGTTTCTCATATCTGTTTCCGGGGGAAGCCAGCATCCTTGGCTTGGGTCATACTTGATCACAATCATGGCTTCACTGGGGCTTTAACCCCGAATACCTCAAAACGTTATGGCGGTTTCCTCGTATAGTGAACAGATTCAGGTGCGGGCCAAAGGGGGGGAGATCCACCTCTACTTGCCTGCTGAACCCATACCCTGGGAGGATCTGTTTCAGGAGCTGCGGCTGCAGATGCAAATGCGGCGTTCTTTTTGGGGAATGGCCAGTCTTCTCACCCTCTGGTGCCCCAAACAGGAACTGGATACCCATCACATCCAGGCGATCGCAACCCTGCTTCAGATCTATCACCTCAAACTGCACCGGATTCATACCCAACACCGCTCGACTGCGGTTGCTGCGGCTCGCCTCGGGTACTCGGTGGCCCAGGATCCGCTCTTGACAATTCCTCGTCCTGTTCAGCAGAATGAGGCTCCTCTTTACATTCAAACCACCCTGCGCTCGGGAGCCCAAATCCATCATTCTGGTTCAGTCATGCTCTTGGGAGATGTGAACCCCGGGGCTGAAGTGATTGCCTGGGGAGATATTCTGGTGTGGGGGCAAATTGCGGGGCATGGCTCATGCGGGTTCGGAAGGAGATACAGGTGCATTGATCATGGCGCTGCAGCTCCAACCCACCCAATTACGGATTGCCAATCAGGTGGCCCGCCCTCCCGAGGGTTCTCCTCCCTACCCGGTTCCCGAGGTGGCCTACCTGCAGGAGGGGCATGTGTACATCGCAACCGCACAGGATTTTCAAACCGTGTACAAGTCAACACGCCAAAAGGACGGAGTATGAGCCGGGTGATTGTCATGACCTCAGGAAAAGGAGGCGTGGGCAAAACCACGATCACGGCCAACCTGGGTACTGCTCTAGCGCAGTTGGGGCAGTCGGTGGTGGTGGTGGATGCTGACTTTGGCCTGCGCAATCTGGATCTGTTGCTGGGGCTGGAAAACCGTATTGTCTACACGGCGGTGGATGTGATTGCCGGAGAATGCCGCCTGGAGCAGGCCCTGGTTAAAGATAAACGCAACCCCAATCTGGCCCTGATGCCCGCCGCGCAAACCCGCAATAAAACCGCAGTCTCAGCGGAACAGATGCGCCATCTGATTCAGCAACTCACCAGCCGCTACCATTACATCCTGATCGACTGTCCAGCAGGCATTGAACAGGGCTTTCGCAATGCCATTTCGGGGGCCAATGAGGCGATCGTGGTCACCACACCAGAACTGTCGGCAGCTCGGGATGCGGATCGGGTGGTGGGGCTACTGGAGGCGGCCCAGGTCAATCCCACCCAGCTGATCCTGAATCGGGTGCGGCCTGAGATGGTGGCGGCAGGTCAGATGATGACCGTCGAAGATGTGGTGGAACTGCTGGCGATTCCGTTACTGGGAGTCGTACCCGAAGATAAGAATGTGATCGTCTCGACCAATAAAGGGGAACCGCTGGTCCTGGGAGAAGGTCAGCACCTGGCGGCCATCGCGATTCAAAACATTGCTCGACGGCTACAGGGGGAATCGGTTCCACTCCTGGATCTGGAGGCAATCCAGGGGGGATTCATGGGCCGCCTCAAGCGGTTCCTAAACCAGAAAGTCATTTAGGGGAGGACACCATGGTGCTGGACTTTCTTGAACAGCTGTTCTCTCGCACTGGAGCCAGCCGTGAGCAGGCCAAGCAACGTCTCAAGATTATCCTGGCCCATGACCGGGCGGATCTGAGCCCTGCCATGCTGGAGTCAATGCGGTTGGAAATTCTGGAGGTGGTCTCCCGCTATGTGGAACTGGATGCGGAGGGGTTGCAGTTTGATCTGGCCAGTGAAGGGGGAACCACGGCATTGATCGCCAATCTTCCCATTCGTCGCATCAAACGGGACTCGGTTCCGGATTCTCCTGAAAGCCCTACTGAATCTCCTGCATCCTCCTAAAGGGGCAAGGCTCCGACAGGATCGCCGAGATCCCAACATTGAGATCTCCAAACCAATGCGCTAACGTTGGTAAGAAGTATTGCAGTTGCCCTCAAAATATCAAGAAAAATAAGAAGGAGTTTAACAATTTGATACAAGGCAATTGCCAATTTCTGGAGTTCCAGGCCTCTGTTTGAAGACAGCTCATCTAAATTTCCCTGACTGTCCTGACAGTTTGGTCATGGTTCCTGAGACGTGCGTACAGGTTATCCCCTATGGAGAACTCCTTCGATTTCACGCTCCTGATGACTCTGGCGCTGGTGGCGGGCATCGGAGCCCAGGTGATTGGAACTTTTTTACGCGTGCCCAGCATTGTTTTTCTCTTGTTGTTTGGACTGCTGCTGGGTTCGGATGGCCTCGGCCTGGTGCGCCCCCAAACCCTGGGGGTAGGTCTGGAGGTGCTGGTGTCCCTGGCGGTAGCCCTGATCCTCTTTGAGGGGGGGTTGAATCTGAAGCTGCAACGGCTCAGTCAGGTTTCCCTTAGCCTGCGGAATTTAGTGACTCTGGGGGCGGCTTTGACCCTGATCGGGGCGGCGGTAGCGGCCAATTTGCTGAGTGAGTTTCCCTGGCCACTGGCCTTCCTCTACGGATCGCTGGTGGTGGTTACGGGTCCCACCGTGGTTACCCCAATTCTGCGACGGGTGCATGTGGATAGTACTGTCAGTACGCTGCTGGAGGGAGAAGGGGTTCTCATCGATCCCATTGGGGCGATTCTGGCAGTGGTGGTTCTACAGGTGGTGCTCTCGGGGCAGGCGGATTTGGCAGTGGCCGCCGAACAACTGGGGGTCCGCTTGCTGGTGGGAGCGGCCATTGGTGCCCTGGCGGGTTGGTTGATGGGGGCTTTTCTGCTCTGGTCTCGCCAGTACCTGACGGAGGATCTGCGCAATTCGGTGGTCCTGGCCGGATCCTTGGCGGTGTTTATCCTGGCTCAGTCGATCCTTTCCGAGTCGGGGTTGATGGCGGTGGTGATCGCGGGCATGGTGGTACGCCAGAAGGCGGCGATTGCAGAGCGGAGTGTGCGGCAATTTCATAGCCAGTTGGTGGTCCTGGCAACATCGGTACTGTTCATTTTGCTGACAGCGACTGTGTCCATCAAGGCGGTGCTGACCCTGGGGTGGGGTGCGGTGGCCACGGTGTTGCTGCTCATGCTGGTGGTGCGTCCCCTGAGCGTGTTGCTCTGCACCTGGAAAAGTGATCTGAACTGGCGGCAGAAGCTGTTTGTGGCCTGGATGGCTCCCCGTGGAATTGTGGCGGCTTCCATTGCTTCCCTTTTTGCCATCCTGTTAACCGAGCGGGGGATCAGTGGTGGGGATGCGCTTAAGGCGCTGGTGTTTCTCACCATTACGATGACAGTGATGATTCAGGGGCTGACGGCTCCCTGGGTGGCCCGCTGGCTGGATCTAGAAAAGGGAGGGTGCACCGTGATTGTGGGCAATCATCCCCTGACCCAGGGGCTGGCAAAGCTGCTGCGTTCTCAGGGACAATCAGTGGAATTGGTCTCCCTGCTCTCCTCGGCAGTGTCCCAGATCAAACCCTCCCAGATCAAACCTGCCGCCAGCAATGGCCACAGCAACGGTCATCATGCTCAAAGCTCCGGCGAACCTCTGCTTCACCAGCAGCCCTCCCGTTTAGAACCAGCGGTAATCGAGGCCCTGGAGAAAGAATTTCATCCCGATGAGATTCTGAATGAGTCAGAGCTGCTCAAAGCCGATATTGAGCATGCCGATACCCTGATCGTGATGACTCTCAATCCTCAGGTAAACTGGGCCATTGCCGAGCTGAGTGTAAAGTTGTTCTCCTCGGCTACGGTCTGGACGGTGCTATTGCCGAACATGCCAGTTTCAGAAGGGATCCGGGGTCTGAGTTTCTCGTTTGAGCAGATGCAGCGCTGGGGAGGATATCTGGACAGTGGGGCCACCCAGCTCCGTTCCATTACCCTGCCGATGCTAGCGGATCTGGGCCTCAAAAATGGCAATTCTGCTGTCGATCTGGACGTGTCTGCTTACGCAGGTTTTGGGGATCGGGCCTTCGAGCGGATTCGAGAGCATTTCACCTACCGCATCTCCTCTGATCAATGCCTGCCTCTCCTCCTGCTCCGTCCTCAACGGGGAGGGCTGTTCAGCAAAAAACAAACCTACCGCGCCTTTTTGCTCCCAGAACCTGAGATCTGGCACCGCGGGGATCAGGTGTATTTCTTAGAGCGGACGCCTTCCGAGACCCTTTCCATTCCTGATGACTGGCGAGTGGCGGTGGGATCGGCAGCTGCACCATCGGATATTCGGGTCTATTTTGATCTGTGAGAGTCCCGACCTCAGAGGCGAGCTTGAGCCCAGGTGGCCGCCCAGTCCAGGAGAGCGTCCACAGCTGCTGCGGTGGGAGCCTCACTATAAAGACGTAATAGGGGTTCCGTTCCGCTTCCCCGGATCATCAGCCAGCTGCCATCGGTGAGCAGGAATTTGTGTCCATCCACGCTGATGTGCTCCACCACCTCTCGTCCTTGAATCTGAGAAGGAGGCTGCTGACTGAGACAGCTGAGCAGGGCTGAGGAGTGCTCCTGATCCTGGAGATGGAGATCGAGACGGCGGTACACCGACTGATAGCCCACCATGTCCTGAATCTGGGCATAGATCTGACTTAGATCCTTGCCCTCCGCGGTCATGGCCTCCAGCAGAAAAAGGGCAGAAAGCATGGCATCCCGCTCCGGCATATGGTTTTGGAAGCCGATCCCCCCGGATTCCTCCCCCCCCAGCAGCACTTCTGTACTCATCATGCGCTCGGCAATATATTTAAAGCCCACGGCAGTTTCGGTGAGGGGGAGGTGTAAATGCGTGGCCAGTTTTTTAAATAACTGCGATCCACTTACGGTTTTAACGATCTCTCCGGTCAAGCCCCGGCGGACAGCCAGGTGCTGGATCAGGATCGGGATCAGGATCTGGGGGCTGAGAAAGGTGCCCTGACCATCAATGGCAGCAATCCGATCCCCGTCGCCATCAAAGACAATTCCCACCTTCAAAGGAGCAGCAGCGGCAGCAATGGTTTGCATCGTGGATTGAAGTTGGGGAGGCAGAGGTTCGGGTGCATACCCCCCAAAAAGCGGATCCCGCTCGGCCCGAAGTTCCTGTACAGCGTCCCCCAGTAACCGGGGCATGCCCCCGGCTGCCGATCCGTGCATAACATCTACCCAGATCCGTAAGGGTGACTGGCGCAGGTGCTCCAGATTGACATGTCGACTCAACTGCTGACAGTAGTCTGGCCAGGGATCAAAGGAGTCAATCCGTGCCTGTTGGGAGGGTGAGGGGGCCTGATAGTGGGTTTGTTGCAGTTCCTGTTCCACGGCTGCCGTTACTGATGCCGGAACGGATCCCCCAAATCTCCCCTTGATCTTGATGCCGGAATACTGGGGAGGGTTGTGACTGGCGGTGATCATCAAAGCTCCGTGAGCCTGACGGTGAAGAGCAGCCCAGCTCAGGGCAGGTGTGGGCGTGGCGGTCTCGGCTAGCAACACGGGGATATCCAGCGCCGTAATGGCTTCGGCAGCAGCAGCAGCAAAAGCTTCCGAGAGGAAACGGTTGTCATAGCCGATCAAGATCCCTTCCCCTGCATAGGTGCGGGCCAGAACCCGGGCACCTGCCTGCGCTACCTGCCGGACCCGCTCAAATGTGAATCCTTCCGCGATCACCGCTCGCCAACCATCGGTGCCAAACTTGATCCCTGTTTCTGCCATGGCTTCTGCCCCAAGACTGCTATTAAGCCTATCAGGCTGCAGGAAACGGCAGGTATCTTCCGCATGGAACCGAGTTACTGGAACTCCAGCACCAGATCTGGGAGCAGGCGCTGCAAATTGCTCAAGGATTTCTTTTGCCAGGGAACCAATTGTGACCCCTGAATTACCCACTGTCGATCAGGATAGCAACAGGCTTTCAGGAAAAATGAGGAGAGCATATTGATGCCGGAACTGTTCAGAAGCTGCAGTTAATTTAAGGTATATAATTTCACCATGAATGGGTTGATTGTACGACATCATCTGTAACACTTTGGGTAATTCTGAAGGTGCCTTTCAACAGATCTTTCTGATCCTATTACGAAGAAGACTTTGTAGCGTATTCTGCCAGCCCTTGAATAAGACCCTCCAGGGAGTCAAGCTCGAAAAGCTGATCTGCAAGTTGATGCAGTTGGGGGATAGAGAGGGCTCGGATCTGAGCTTCGACTTGACTAGGAAGCGGACCGAGTTTGAGGCGCAACAGATGGAGGGTAAGTTCAGCTTCTCCTCTCTGTTCGCCAATCTGGATCCCACGTTGCTCCCCGCGTTGCCTCACCAATCTGGATCCCACGTTGCTCCCCGCGTTGTCCCCGCGTGCTCGCCAATCT
>JAAUUJ010000005.1 GCA_012030715.1 Synechococcaceae cyanobacterium SM2_3_1
GATAATATCGGTGCAATCAATGGCCACTCCCCCGGTACTCAGATTGGCAGTGGACTTGAGAACACACACTTCACCCCGAGGCAGCACATCCCCCAGTCGGTAGCCCTTCTGTTCCAGCAGGCGAATCGTCATGTCATCGATCAGAATCTGGGTGAGCACGTTTTCGTGACCATACCCCCGCCTGGGATCAATATTCACCTGCTCAATCAGCTCCTCAATGGTGGAGTAGCCATCTCCGACCACCCGCGCTGGGATGCGTTTGGCCACGGCCCTGAGCTTGTTATTGACGACCAGCAGACGATAGTCGTCTCCCTCTACATGCTTTTCCACCAGCACAATTGGGGAGTACTCTTTAGCGGCCTCATAGGCTGTCTCGGCGGTTTCCAGATCCCGAATATTGACGGTGATACCCTTACCATGATTGGCGTTGAGCGGCTTAATCACGACAGGGTAGCCACCGACATCCTCAAGGGTGACTTCCAGATCCTCAACCCGCCTCACGGTGAACCCCTTGGGGACAGGCACACCCATATCCATGAGCAGTTCTTTAGTCACCCGTTTATTACAGGCAATGTCAGTGGCAATAATACTGGTCTTTTCGGTGGTGGTGGCTTCGATCCGCTTCTGGTGTACTCCGTAGCCTAGCTGCACCAGGGAACTGGTGTTGAGCCGCAGATAAGGGATCATGCGCAGAGCCGCTTCATCAAGCAGGGCCTGGGTACTGGGACCAAAGCGGACCTTTTCCCGAATCTCTCTCAGCTCCTGAATATCCAGTTCCAGATCCCGTTGGTAGGACTCGCCATCCACAAGCGCCTGGCAGAGGTAGACGGCAGCCTTGCCCGCAAAGCGCCCTGCTTCGGCCTCCTGATACTCAAACACGACGTTGTAGATTCCCGATACAGCGGTTTCCCGCGTGCGGCCAAAATCCACCTTCATGCCCGCCATGGTCTGGAGTTCCAGGGCCACATGCTCGATCACATGACCCATCCAGGTTCCTTCCTCCACCCGTTGCAGAAACCCCCCATAGCAGTGGCGGGAACATTGGTGCTCCCAAAGTCCCGGTAGAAGATGTTCCAGTGCCTCTTTAAACCCCCGAATTTGATTGGTGGGGCGGTCTCTTAAATCCTCCAGATCAAGGCGCATTTGGATGAGCTGATGACGCCGAATGCTCCAGTAATTAGGACCGTTCAGAACCCGAAGGGAGAGAATACGCATAGGTTGCTCAGGGAGGAATGCCAGAGGTAAAGATGGGTAACTGCTCACCGTGAGCTGAGCTCTGGCTACAGTTTGAGAACTCAGATTAGCCCCTTCCTCACAGCCAGCTCCCCAGGGTTCTGACTGGGTCAGTCGGGAGGTTAATCTGCCATCACACTTTTGACTTCTCTCAAAATTACACGAAAAGCGGTTGCATTGTTAATCTTTGCGAACAGTGGCCGACAATTAACTGGCAACATCCTGTTCCTGCTTGGCATTGACAGGTCGCAACACCTCCGAAGATGGAAGAACAGCAACCCATGGCGATCGGGAAGGCGAGGGTGGTTCAGATCGGCGAACTTTAATCGGCAGTCGCTCCAGGGCCTGGCCCAGCAGTTGGGAGATGACATCTTGATGACGCAAATGTTGTAGTTGCTCCTTCACCCTCTGTTGCATGGTTTCTTCCTGCCAGGGCTGGCCCGAGGAAAGATGATCCAGGTAGATCAATCCAGCCACGCGGGTGAGATAAGCTCCACTGATCGCCTGGAGGGGAATACCCACCAACGCTAAGGGACTGGTCTTGAGGGCAGAACCTACCACTTGAGTGGCCAGCTCCACTCCCCCTAGCTTGAGAACCATCTGCCCCATGGCCTGGGCGGCAGCTTTGGCCTCCTGCAGACTGATGGGTCGCTCGAAGATGCGGTGAAGTTCGCTGACCATCCGCCCATTAATGGCAGCAGCGGCCAGGAGATCCACGGCAGGGAGGGGCGTAACCGCTACAGCGGCAGCAGTGGCCCACTGCATTCGATCAATCACCTCCTGGGCTTGATCGGTTTGTTGCTGATGCAAAATTTCGGCTGCGGAAGCAGACAGTTGCTCTGAACGTAATAGAGCATTGGCCAGGTGTAAATGCTGTCCATCTCGCTGCAGAACCCTTGCCAATTGGGTCACCAGCTTCTGCACATCAGGCGGCTGATCTTCATACTCAATCGTTTGGGTTCCATCGGAATGGAGATATTTGACCTTGAGCGGCTGGGGGTTGGCGGCGGTATCCACCACATGATCGGCGGGAATCACCGTCCCTGTGCGGGAGCGAAGCTTAGCCAGAATAGCTTCTGTGTCCTCAGGTAGAATCTGATCGGTTTTATTCAGGGTTAGAATTGCCCGCTTTCCCCGCCGTGCCAGTTCCAATAGCACTTCATATTCCGAGGCCAGCAGATCCCCAGCCACCACAAAGACCAGCAGATCTGCCAACTGAGCCAGGGTTTTGGCCTCTGCTTCCCCCTGTTGCCCGATCGTCTGGAGTCCGGGGGTATCGGTCAGCAGCACCGTTCCGGTTACCCCTGCAATGGTGTAGGTGAAGCTGGATCCCATCTGGGTTGTTCCCATGGTTGCAGCGGTCTCACCCACCCATCTCCCCAACAAAGCGTTGACCAAAGAGGTTTTGCCCGCAGAGGCTGTGCCAAAGACCACCAAGTGAAAGGAATCTTCCCTCAGGTCACTGCGAATTTGATCAGCTTCAGTCAGCAGGGCCTCGCGCGCGATCCGGTCATGGAGTTGATTGATCAAATGCTCGGTCTTGGTGAGCTGGCGATCCACCTGTTCAGGTGTGGCTCGTTTTCGCCGTTTGCGAGGTGACTTACGGCTTGCAGGGGGAGGCGTTGGCTTAAACCAGTTTTTTTACCCCAGTAGAGTAACCCAATGGTTCCCATGACTGTCAGGCCCAATAAACCATCCGCAAGGGGGGCAGAATAGGGGGCCACACTGCTGTATAAGCCTGCTAACCCTTGCAAATACTGGCCAAGGACGATCAGACTGCCTGCCACCGTTAGGGTCACCAGCAGAGGACGGGGCAAGTGCTTCATAACAATCAACCTGAATGGGAGAGGGCAAGCGTCAAAAGAAGAGGGAAGGCAGAATCTGATCCCTATTCTTTATCCATTATTCAAGATTGTCATACACCTCTCCCCCAACCCAGACGGAATCGCCTGTGGATAAACCAGTGGATCTTCTCTGTTGCCAAGGAGCCGTGAGCAACAATCAGAGTTCCAGAATCCCCAGAGACACGGTAACGTAGAGCTAGACCCTTTTACACCCCGAAGAGGGCTTTGTGGTAGTTTCATCACACTCTTTGATGGCCCTAGAGGATTTCACCACTCTCCTCAAACTCTTGCTACAGGCCCAAACTACTCTGGAGCTGGTGCAATCCCTGGCAATTAGTCTTGAGGATCACCTACCCCTACAGACCAACTGGATCGCCTATCCAGGCATGCTGTCGGCTACTGGTGAGCAATGCTACTGGGTGTGGTCCAGGCAAGCGGGTCTGAATCCTTCTGATATTCATCTGTCCCAAATTCCCTCCGAGACATTGATCGAGGTTTCCCAGGCGCAGGATTATCTTTTGCCCCTCCCCAATCAACTGTCCCCCTGGGTACCCTTGGCAGACCAGGCCGCCAACCCAGCAACTCTGCAGGAGCGATCCGCCTCTCCGCAGCACCAGGCTCCCGAGGGACAGGAGTACATTCACTTTCTCAGCGCCTGTTATCCTCAAGGGGAACCGCCGTGGTTGGTTGGCTTCAGCACCTCAGCCACTTTCATCTGGACCAGCGAAACCCTGAGCGTGGTCCGCACCTTCATGGATCTGGCTGCAATCGCCTTACAACGCCAAACTCTTCAGCAGCAGCTTTCCCAAACTGAACAACAGCAACGAAGCGCCTCCAATCGCCTGATGGATCGATTGCGCGTTGCCACCGAGGCCACTCGACAGGTGGTTTATGAATGGACGATTGCTTCCGGTCAGCGGGATTGGGCTCCGGCGCTGCGGGCTCAATTTGGCCACCTGGGATCGCTGGAACAGGAATCACAAATCTGGTGGTCTCAGCAAATTCATCCCGATGACCGCGAGCGTGTTCTCACCCAGCTGCAGAATTGTCTCAGTGATCTGCAGGTGTTTTTGTGTGAGTATCGCTGGCAGCGAGCCGATGGCTTCTTTGCCTGGGTCAGAGACTATGGTCGTCTTTACTGCGGCTCTCAGGGGCAGCCCGTCAGGATGATCGGCAGTTTGGAGGATATCAGTACCCGCCGTCGTACTGCTGCGGCTCTTACCCAGTTCCGGCAAGGGTTTGAACTGCTCTTGCATCACACTCAGGAGGCCTGGGTCCTGCTCAATTCCCATGAACATGTGATTAAAGCCAGTCCCGGGTTTATTGGGCTGCTGGGGTACGATCTGGCAACTCTGACTCAAATGGGCTCAATTGCTGCCCTGATCAATCCAGCGGACATCAATCAAGACTGCGTCGATAAACAACGTTTACTTGAAAGCCAGATCCAGGTGTATACCACGGAGAAGCGCTTCTACCCTGCCGAGGGTAGCGAGATGCCCCTGGAGATTTCTGTGTATTGCTTGGGAAATACCCTGGACTGCCAGTTTCTCTGGCATCTGCATTCATCAACCCCTAGCCTCTAATTCTAGAAATTAATCCCGTTGATCTTCCCCCCAACTCTAGATCTGGGGACAGGGACTCTCGCCCTCCTGAGCCCCATTGAGTAGACTTCAGGAAAGTCTTCGCAGCATGAGCTTGTCGCAGGAAGAGATATTCAGGAGGAGCTGGTATGACTTACGAATTCAGCATTTTTGATTGGGCAGGACTGATCCTGCTTGGGATCGGATCCTTCGCATTGCTACAGGTGCAATCACGCAAGCAACAGCTGGTCCTGGATCTGAAAAAGGCTCAGGAAGCCACAGAAACCCTGGCAACCGAAAAAGAGTTGTGGCAGCAAGAGAAAGCTTATCTCACCCAGAGCCTGGAGCAGAATAGCTCTACCATGGACACCCTGGAATCCCAACTCCGGGCCTCAACCCAGAACGCTGAACAACTGCAGCAGCACCTGCAAACAGAACGACAGGAGGGGGAGAAGTTATCTCAGCGGGTACGTGACCTGAACTCGAACCAGCAAAAGCTGGAAACACAACTGCAAACGCAGCAGGCCAGCGTGCTTGCTAACGAGCAACAACTCAAGGCTCTGATTCAGGAGCGCGATAATCTGAATACGACGGTTCGGGAACAGCGGCAAAACCTTTTTAGTCTGCAGATGCAGGTGCGCGAGCTAACTCAACGTCAGCAAGACATGGCGAGCGAATTAGAAAACCGTGCCCAGACTCTGCAAACTTTGCAATCGCAGTTGCAACAACTCACGCAAGAAAAAGCGGATCTCACCACCCACTTACAGGCACGAGATGAGCAGATCAAAGACCTGAACCAGAGCCAGGAAGCTTTGACAGCCAGCTGCAATCAAACCCAGCAAACCGCACAGCAGCTTGAGGAAGCACGCCAGGAACTCAACAGCCAGCTTGCTCAACAGCTTGAACAGATCCAGCAATTACAGCAGCAACTGGCTGCCACCACTCAGGAACGGGAAGACTTCTCTCGTCAGGTTCAGGAATCCCAGGAAGCTCTGACTCAAGTCGCTGCAGAAAAGTCTGATCTACATACTCAGGTTCAGGAGCACCTTGCCACCCTGGTTGGCCTGGAGAATCAGCTTCAACAATCCACTCAGTCTCAAGTGGAACTGCAACGTGAAGTGACAGAAAAACATCAGGCGCTCACTCAAACCCAGGAAACCATTGCAACTCTAACTCAGCAGGTGGAAGCCCTCACTCAGGAGCAGCAAAGTCTTACCCGCACTCTTGATCAGGAACGTCAGACCCAGGCAACTTTAACGAAAGACCTACAGCAGCTGCAACAGGAGCGGGATAGCCTATTCACCCAGGTACAGGAACAGCAGACTTCCCAGTCATCATTCCAGGATCAGATCCAGGCTCTGCAACGAGACAAGGAGGAGATGACTTCACAGTTAGCTAAGCTGCGAGAAACTCAGCAAGAACTGGAGACTCAGCTGCAACGCTTACAGGATCAGAGATCGACAGAGATGGAAGCAGCCTCCCAACCCGCTTCATCTGCTCCAGCCCCCTCTGCAGAGAGCCATCCCGTTGCCGAGGCTTCACTTCCTGATTTAGATGCTTCTGGCGCTGAAATAGAAACTGTCTCCGAACATCAGGATCAATCTTCACCCGCTGGGGAGCGTTCTGGTCTTCCCACATCAGCAGAACTCAACTCCGCTGCACAAGAACCACCCACTGCTCAAGCTTCGCCCCCTGGGAACAACTCTCCTCCAACGCGGAAAAAATCCCGGAAAAGTAGTAAGCGGCAAAAAGGGTTTAATTAGCCTTCACAGGATCCAGAGAAACCAGAAACCAGCAAGCAAGACTCATACGGGCACAGCCAAAAGCACGGCAAGATTCAGTGCAGTCAAGACCTGCAGACATACATTACTGCATACTTTTATTGATGTTAATTCATATCAGGCTTGAATAAAGAACCTCAATCGATCGAGTCGGAAGTCTAATCAGTTCCCGGTATCGATCGTATAACCAGGCACAAAAGTAGACGTGCTGAAGCTTAAGAATGTCATGCAACCAAACACTTAATTTTAGAGATGGTTATGTTCTCACAAGGATTTCAACCTTTCGGGAAAGGTATCGCTGCAGCTACACTTTTTTTAACTGTTTCTGCCACAAGCGCTCTCGCAGAAACCATTCGAATTTCTATCGGAACTCAAGATCAGGTGATCAATACTGCTGTCGGCGGGGCGACTGTTCGGGAAATGCAGCTATTAGAGAAGTACCTACCCACCACTGGGAAATACGAAGGTGTTGACTACGATATTCAGTGGTCTAGCTACACCTCAGGGCCCCCAATTACCAACAAAATGGTTGCGGATCAGATTGATATTGGCCTGATGGGAGACTTTCCAGCCGTGATCAATATGATCACCTTTCGCCAGGAAGTTGAGAATACCGACACAATCTATATTGGCACTCTTGCCTATAGCCCCAATGGAGCAGGAAACGCCGTTGTTGTTCCTAAAGATAGCACCGCAACCTCATTAGCCGATCTGAAGGGTGGAACGGTATCTGTACCTTTTGGTTCTGCAGCCCACGGTATGTTGCTAAAGGCACTCCAGGACAATGGCATTGATCCCGAGAATGATGTCAATTTGATCAGTCAGTCTCCCGAAGTGGGTGGCACAAGCTTGCGGACTGGACAGATCGATGCCCACGCAGATTTCGTCCCCTTTGGTGAACTTTTCCCTTTTCGTGGCTTTGCGCGCAAGATTTTTGATGGGGCTCAAACCGGAGTTCCAACATTACACGGTATTGTCGTCAGATCAGACTTTGCTGAAGAGTATCCAGAAATTGTTGTGGCTTATATGAAGGCGGTTTTGGAAGCCAATGATATGTTCCGTGAGCAACCCGAGGCAATTTCGACCAAAATTGAGGAGTGGTCAGGCATCGATCGGGAAGTGGTTTATATGTTCCTGGGTTACTCTGGCCTGCAACCTCTAGATCCCACCATTCGCGACGTCCATATTACAGCTCTAGAAAACAGTATTGCCACCCTGAAATCACTGGGGCGTGTAGATGAAGCGATTAATCCAGAAGATGTATCGGGATGGGTGGATGAGAGCTTCCTGCGTCAGGCCATGGAAGAAACAGGTCGCGACTATGAAGATGTGATTGCCTCTGCCGAGAGTTATCTGATCGAAGGCGAGGATGCGATGACTGGCGAGCCTATTACCGATCCGAAACTAGCTGCTCAACTCTGGATCCAGGGTGAAGATCAAGTAACTAATTTTGCCAGCATTAACAATATGGTTTCGATGCTCTCTAGCCTGATCAACGAAGGTAAAGCGGCAGATGTTATTTTTGTCCATGATCGCGAAAAGGGTTGGAAGCTTTTTGCTGAAAATTCCTTTTATGTCAAAAGTGGTGACACCATCTCTGCCTTCCTTCTCAAAGAATCTGCTGAAGCATTTGCTGCAGCCAATAATGGTGAAGTTTCTGACTTTAAAGGCTTGCAACAGGTTCTATTATCTCAAAACTAAAGTAGGGTTTCATGGTTAACTCCTCCTCGTCTGGGCTGGCTGAATGCACCCGGTCTTAACTCTGAGACTTATCTGCCGTTGTTGTCAAGAGCAAACACTGATGTCTACCGATGGCTATGAACTCAGTCCTTCACCCTGGCAGAAACTGATTAGGGGTCTGCAAGGTGGATTGCGATTACTCAACAGTGATCAGGGGAAAGTTCCCCGCCGGATTTTCTCCCTGCTCCTTTTTTTTGGTGGCTGGCAACTGCTCTGCCTGGTTAATTTCAAATTTTTTATCAATTTCCAGTTTTTGCCTTCTCCCTGGGAGGTGTTGGAAGCAACGATTGAGTTCTTGACCTCAAATCCCTGGGTGCATTTTCGCTCTAGTCTGATCCGGGTGCTGTTGGGGTTTGGTATTGCCGCAACTCTGGGGGTCATCCTGGGAATTTTGATTGGATCTTTCCAGAAGGTGGAAGATCTGATGATCCCACCTCTAGAGATCCTGAGACCCATTCCTGCAGTTGCCTGGATCCCACTGGCCATTTTAATGTTCCCTAATGCTGAAGCGGGCATGGTTTTCATTACCTTTATTGGTGGCTTTTTTCCGGTCCTAATCAGCACCATCCGTGGGGTAGAAAGCATGTTGTCGGATACGGTATTGATTCGGGTGGGTCAATGTTTAGGAGCCAGGCAGTGGCAGATCTTTCGAGAGATTGTCATTCCCGGCTCACTCCCCAGTATTGCCAGTGGTCTGGCGATTGGGATGGGCAACACATGGTTTTGTCTGGTTACAGCTGAGATTCTGGCGGGTCGCTACGGCGTAGGATATATCACCTGGGAATCTTATGTAACTTCCAATTTCCCCCCGATTGTGATGGGAATGTTGCTGATTGGATTGATGGGAGCCTTCAGCTCCTGGGTTGTGGATCAAGCAACTTCGGCCCTGATGCCCTGGCGCGTGATCAGCAAACAGGGAGTTTGAGGATTTTGATACAGTTTTTCACCACTGTCATTGTTAAGTTGAGTCAACGTTATGGATGAGCATAATATTATGATGCAAACGACTCTCGTTCCGCTTCACAACAGAGTCATCACAAAAGGGTTGGTCGAAATTCAGGATGTCTCGGTTTCATTCAATCGAGGAGTACAGTCGATTCGGGTATTAGAATCCGTGAATCTCAAGGTCAGACCCGGATCTTTTGCCTGTTTACTGGGTCCATCTGGATGTGGAAAGTCAACCCTATTAAACTTGATCGCAGGATTCTTATCCCCCTCTCATGGGACAATCTCAGTAGACAAAGAATCTATTTCACGACCCAGTGCTGATCGCGGCTTTGTATTTCAGCAATACTCACTGCTTCCCTGGAAAACCACCTTTCAGAATGTGGAGTTGGGCCTGAAGATCAAAGGCATGCCCAAAACCGAAAGAACAGATCTGGTGAATCACTATCTCAATCGTGTTGGTCTCTACAAACATCGGCATTCTTATCCCAACCAGCTTTCTGGAGGAATGCAACAACGGGCCAGCATTATCAGAGCTCTGGTGAATTCTCCCTCTGTGCTGCTGATGGATGAACCCTTTGCAGCCCTGGATGCGCAAACACGCCATATGATGCAGGAATTACTGCTGGATATCTGGAAAGACTGCCAGATCACAGTGATTTTTGTAACCCATGATATTGAGGAAGCCGTCTTCCTTGGGGACGAGATCTTTGTCATGGGTGTCAACCCTGGAACTATTAAAGAGAAGCTTTCCGTGCTGCTCAAACGACCGCGTCATATCGATGACATGATGACCCCTGAATTTGTGGGCATTACTCGTCAGGTGTTTGAACATATTCGCGAGGAAACCCTCAAGAGCATGAAACAAGCTGAAGCTGCCTGATCCTTAGGAATCCCGTTGCTTCAGGGCTGCAGCCAGGAATTCTGGCTGAATCCACTGATCTAAATTAATGGACTGAAATGGGTAGTGATCTGGTGGCCCATGAAACTGTTGAATGTGACTGGCTACCCAATCGGAGCGAATCTGAGGATCGGGGACATAAAGGCTATGATCTCGGGAGTGGGGATGGTCCCCAAACGTTTTCTGAATCAGTTCCATGGGACATTGCACCCATTGGCTGATCAGGTAGTGGGCTGAGGGCACATGAGTTTGCCAGTATTGAGAGGCAAGCAGAGCCCGCAAATAGCTGATCACCAGATCGGGATGATGTTCTGCAAAATTTCGACGCACCACCACACCATAAAATCCCGGAAGTTCACCCAGATCGCCTTTAAATAAATAGCGAAGCCCACCCTGCTGTAAAGCCAGCTCATGAAAGGGAGAAAAGTGAGCATATCCTGTGACGATCGGGTTTAAGCGTCCTGCTGATTTTCGGATAGACTCATCCATGGAACAAAGTTCTACAGATGAAGAAAGATTAAATTTGCTGAGAACTCGAAGCAGCATGCCGTGAGCAGAAGACCCAAGTGGAGTTGCAATAATTTGTCCCTGTAGATCTTCAACAGAATGTAAGGGGGAATCATGGGGCACCAGCACTGCATTAGCAGAGCCATCAGGATTCACCCCAATGAAGCTCACCAGGATCGTGTGTTCTAATTGCCCCTGAGATTGAGCACTCCTGGCTGCACTCAATAACAGGGGATAGTCACCCAAAACGCCGATATCTAATTTTTGAGTATGCAGTCCCTCAACAATAGGAGTTCCAAAAGTAAAATCATGCCATTTGATCTGATACTTTACCTGACTATATTTTCCTGAGCGGGGCAGATAATGTTCCAGCAACCCCAGTTTTTGGGTGATAATTCCAGCAGCAACAGTGGGAATTGTACTGTTTTGTACCCCGATCGAAATCTCAAGATCCTCAACAGCTTTTTGTACAAATGAGAGCGAAGAATAGCGAAGAGATCGGAAACGGGGAACCGATTGAAGATCAGTGGCATCCTCATCCTTGTATGATCGACCAGGAAAAAGTTGAGGCTTGGTGGAAAGCAAATCGAGGAGTTTCTGAAGAGGACTGATAATCTGCTTCGACTTCTTTCCCTCTTCTCGAGAGTGAATGAGAACTTGATCAATCCGTTTAGGCAATAATAAAAATACATCTGCACTCAGAGCAAATTCCTGAATGGGAATAGCAACCAGATGACCTGATTCACACTCATTCCAAAGCTCAAATTCAGAAACGAATCCAACATAGTTACCCTGAAGGATATAAGTGCGCATCAGGCTGAGGGTATCGACACTCTCCAGTTGAGGGAAGTGATCCAGGGAAAGCCCCAATTCTAGAAGTCGGGCCTCAAACAGCAAGCGACTGGCCGCATTCTCTGATAGGGTTACCAACCTTTCCTGACCCAGCTCCCGGAGGCTGCCCCATTCCTGTTGAGCTAAAGGGTGCGTAGGAGAGGCAATCAGTCGATAGCTCATCTGATCGATAGCCCTGATCGATAGCTCTGAGAAGTCGGTGAACTCAGTTTCCGAAAAACCAACATCAATACTGTGATCCGTCACCGCTTCGTAGAGAGAATGACAAGAATCAAAAATATTGAGTTTGGTACGAATCCCTGGATATCGCTGTCGATACTCATAAATAATCCGCGGAGCCCATCCTTCTGAGATGGCAGGAGAACACCCAATTTTAAGGGTGCCTGAGTTTCCTTGCTTGAACTCATCGATCTGCTGGAGAAGTTTTTCTTCCTGCTGAACAAGCTTGGGGGCCTCCTCCAAGAGAAACGTTCCCAGATCAGTCAGTTGAACCTTACGACCTAAGCGATAAAACAGCGAAGAGCCCAGCTCACTTTCCAGGGACTTGATTTTGGCGCTCACCGCAGGCTGAGTTAAATTTAAGGCGTCAGCAGCCTCAGTAAAACTTAGGCAACGGGCCACCTGTAAAAACACTTTTAGCTGGTAAATTTCCATAGAACACTGAATCGAGTTGACTCCACTTATCCCTTAAGTTGTTGTGTTGATCCTCAACTTCTTCGCCTTATCGCTTTGTGCTATTGATCGATATCAAGAATTTATCTGTTACGCCCATAGAAAATCTCGTTTTTGATGGATAACCTTAGCATCCTCAATTACAATGCAAGTGTCACACACAAGGGGTAGCATCTCGGTTCAGATCCAATCTTATCTGACACGATTGAATTTAAGATTCATTGCCCCATCAGCAGTTCGGCAGTGCTTTCTCTCTACCGTCGAAGCGGCTGAGCACATCAAGTCGGCCCTAAAAAACTGCACTCAATTGTTTTAAGACATTCCGATCCTGGAGAATGTTTATGGTGAACACTCAAATCCTCAAAGTTGATGTACTCGTTGTCGGGGGTGGAACAGCTGGAACCATGGCTGCCATCAAGGCCAAGCAAGCGAACCCAGCGGCAGAGGTTCTAGTCTTAGAAAAAGCCAATATTCGTCGCAGTGGCGCGATTGCCATGGGCATGGATGGGGTCAACACTGCTGTGATTCCCGGAAACTCAACAGCGGAGCAGTATGTCCGTGAGATCACGATTGCCAATGATGGAATTTTGAACCAAAAGGCGGTTTATCAAACCGGGAAGCTGGGCTACGAAGTGATCCAGGAGCTGGATAGCTGGGGCGTCAAGTTTCAAAAAGATGAGTATGGCAACTACGATCTGAAACAGGTGCATCGGGTGGGCAAGTATGTGCTCCCCATGCCGGAAGGCAAAGATCTGAAGAAGATCCTGTCACGGGAGGTCAAGCGGCATAAGGCCAAGGTCACCAATCGAGTCATGGCCACACGCGTCATGGTCCAGAATGGTCGCGCTACAGGAGTCATGGGCTTTGATGTCCGTAACGGTGATTTTTATCTGATCCAGGCCCATGCTGTGATCTTGTGCACGGGAGCCTGTGGGCGCCTGGGGTTACCGGAGTCTGGTTACCTATACGGCACCTATGAGAATCCCACCAACGCTGGGGATGGCTACTCAATGGCCTACCACGCCGGAGCGGAGCTTACCAACATCGAATGTTTCCAGATCAACCCTCTGATTAAGGACTACAACGGTCCGGCCTGTGCTTATGTGGCAGGTCCCTTTGGTGCTTATACCGCCAATGCCGAAGGTCATCGCTTTGTCAGCTGTGACTACTGGAGTGGCCAGATGATGCTGGAGATCTGGAAAGAGCTGAATTCTGGTCGTGGCCCCATTCATCTGAAGCTGAACCACCTGGATGAAGACACGATCTCAGAAATTGAAACGATCCTCTGGAGTAACGAGCGTCCTAGCCGTGAACGCTTCCATGAAGGGCGGGGAGAAAACTACCGCACTCATGGGGTAGAGATGCACATTTCCGAGATCGGTCTTTGCAGCGGTCACAGTGCCTCCGGTGTGCGCGTCAACGAACGGGCAGAAACGACGGTGCCCGGACTGTATGCAGCTGGAGACATGTCGGCAGTCCCCCATAACTATATGATTGGGGCCTTTGTCTCGGGACGGTTGGCGGGTACTTATGCCACAGAATACGCCCAAGGATTACAGCACCCTGAGCCCGATCCAGAAATCCTGGAAGCCGAAAAAACACGCATTTATTATCCCCTCTCCCAACCGGATGGCGTTCCTCACACGCAGGTGGAGTACAAACTACGGCGGTTTGTCAACGACTATCTGCAGCCCCCCAAAAATCCTCACCGCATGGAGATCGGCCTGAAGAAGTTTGTGGATTACCATGACACTCTGACCAGTATGGGCGCGCGGGATCCGCATGAACTGATGCGCTGTATCGAAGTTCATTTCATTCGCGATTGTGCCGAAATGGCAGCACGGGCCTCCCTGTATCGCAAAGAAAGCCGTTGGGGACTCTACCACTACCGCGTCGACTATCCTGAGAAAAACAACCAGGAGTGGTTCTGCCATGTGGTCCTGAAAAAGGATACTGATGGTCACATGACCTTGAGTAAGTGCCCCGTTGAGCCCTATATCGTGGATGTGGATGTGGAGCAGGAAGTCTACGACGTCAGGCTCTCGGCTACCCACTAACTCCAGCAAGCGTTGAATTATTCAGAGTGATTGTGATCTGTAAGGAAGGAATCCCTATGGCCTTAACAAGTCAGCGTGTTGATGTTCCCGTGATCGTGGATGAGTCAAAATGTCTGGAAAAGTGTACTGCCTGCATTGAGGTATGCCCTCTAGATGTGCTGGTCAAGAATCCGGAAACTGGCAAAGCCTACATGAAGTACGACGAGTGCTGGTTCTGTCTGCCCTGTGAAAAAGAATGTCCGGTGGATGCCATTACCGTTCAAATCCCGTTTTTGCTGCGTTAGTGATTGTCACGGATCAATCCATATCCATTTCTATCCAGAACCCACGAGTTAAGGAGACTGTCGACATCATGGAAAGCGAACTGAATCAGTGGGTCGAGATGTTGCACTCCCCTCAGGTCGAGGATCGTCTGGTGGCCGTGAAGACCTTGCAGCATCTGGGGGATGAGGAAGCTATCGAAGCTCTGATCAAGGCCCTGCAAGATGAGGAGGTTCAGGTCCAGAAAATTGCGATCACTACCCTGTGGGAGTTTGCCAATCCGCAAGCGGTCCGTCCCCTGCTGGCCTGCCTCAGTTCGCCCCACCACGACATCCGCGAAGAAGCGCTGGGGGCACTCAAGGAGATTGTAGGTCCAGAGGATCTCCTGTTGATCCTGGATGTTCTTCAGCAGGGGAATTTACATCAGCAAGTCAACTGTCTGGTGATCCTGCGCAAGATCCACGATGCTCAGGCCCTGCCCTATATTCTGCCCTTCTTTACCTCAGAGCATGAGGTTCTCAGAGAAGCCGCGGTCACCACCTTGCGCTATTTGAATCAGGTGAAGATCTGCCCCGAGGCGTTGCTGTTAATGCAAGATCCGGCCCCCAGTGTCCGGCGGGCAGTCACCCTGACTCTAGGCCACCTGGGAGATCCCGAGGCTGTCGGCCTCTTGAATCAGGCGTTAACGGCGGATCCCGACTGGCAGGTGAGGCGCAATGCTGCTCAATCCCTTACCCTGCATAAACAGACCTCCTCAATCCCGATGCTGACCCAGGCCATGCAGGATCAACACTGGCAGGTGCGTAAGTTCACGGCCCGAGCTCTGCAGCAAATTGCCGATGATTCTGCGCTCCCTGTCCTGATCAATGCCCTGGCAGATGAGTATTCGGATGTGAGGCGGGATGCCGCCATTGCCCTGGGAAATTTAGGCAATCAAGTCGCCCTCAATGCTCTGCAGCAAACCCTGGATGATCCGGATGCAGATGTACGCATTTTCTCGCAACGGGCGATGGCTCAGATCCGGGCAGCTCTCGCCGAGGCCCCCAATGTCTAATGGATTATTTTCTGGCAGCAGTACAACTCTTGATTCACCCCCACAAGATAGTCAGTCCGATCCAGCTGCAGCCGCTCACCGCCAGGAAGTGATTGAACTGCTGAAGCAGGTGCAGGATCCGGTTCTGGGCAAAGACATTGTCAGCCTGGGCATGGTGCGCAACTTACGGATTGTGGGGGATTACTGCTACTTCCGGCTTTACGTGGGATCAGAACAACTCTCCCTTCAATCCCAGGCCGAAGCCGTACTCAGATCTTTAGACTGGTGTAAAAAGACCTACATTCAGATCTGCACGATCCCTGGAGTCCGTTACACGCTGGCGATCAGTAGTGGTAAGGGGGGAGTGGGTAAATCCACCACCGCTGTCAATCTAGCCACTGCCCTGCAAAGCACTGGAGCAAGGGTGGGTCTTCTGGATGCCGATGTCTATGGACCCAATATTCCCCAGATGCTGGGGGTGAAGCAGACTGACATCCAGGTGATCGAAACCACGGCAGGTCAACGATTCCGGCCCTTAGAATCTCACGGGATCAAGGTAATGTCAGTGGGATTGCTGGCGGAACCGGATCAGCCTCTGGCCTGGCGCGGCCCTGTGTTGCACAAGATCATCACCCAATTTCTCCATGAGGTGGAGTGGGGGGAACTAGATTTTCTCCTCATTGATCTACCCCCCGGAACCGGAGATGCTCAAATCACGATCGTGCAGGAGAGTCCTATTTGTGGGGCTCTGATCGTCACCACACCCCAGCAGGTGGCCGTTTCGGATGTGCGGCGGAGTATTCATATGTTCCGACAGGTGGGGGTTCCGGTGATCGGGGTTCTGGAGAACATGAGTTACCTGCAGCAAGCGGATGGGACACAGCTCCCGATCTTCGGTCAGGGGGGTGGAGAGCTGATCGCCAGAGAACTCCAGACTCCGTTGCTAGGACAGATCCCTCTTGATCCTCGCATTAGCCAGCAGGGGGATGCAGGCACACCATTGCCACTTCTGGATCGAGATTCCCAGGTAGCTCAGGTATTTCATCAGATCGCCGTGGCATTACACCAGACTTTTCACACTTTGCCCAATTAATTTAGTTAAAAATAACTCTATTCCTGCTTATAGGAAGCAAGAGACACGACTTATTTATATAAACATACTGTATGAGTGTAAGCAATATTCTTATCTCACGGCTCAGTTGATTGAGCTACCATGTATTCAGGAAATATCTCTTGTCAGCTCATGATTTTCCTTATCAAAAGAATTCGGGATTTATATGACCATTCAATGGATCATTGGCATTGCAACGGTAGGGATTGCTGGCTTTATTCGTGGCTTTTCAGGGTTTGGATCGGCCATGGTGATTATCCCTGTCTTAAGTTTACTTTTGGAGTCCATGAAGCTGCATCAGTCTCGATCTTGACAGAAACAATTTCGGCAATCGGTTTGTTGCCAGGAGCTGTGCAGAAAGTAGAGTGGAAAGCTGTTCTTCCTATGGCACTTACTGGGATTCTGATGGTGCCGATAGGCGCTTACGCCCTGTTCGTGGTTGAACCTATTCTGGTCAATCGTAGTATCTCTGTGGTTGTTATTCTGGTGGCCCTACTGATGCTCGTGGGATGGCAGTTCTCCCATCAATCTACATTGCCTAAAGTCATGGGAGCGGGTGCAGTTAGCGGGATCCTGACAGGAATTGGCGGAATGGGAGGCCCGCCAGCAGTACTGTATTTCCTATCCTCAACTAATGAAAAGATTGATATTGGTCGAGCAAACTGTATCATTCATCTGTTTCTTGTACAGATCATTGCGTTGGCAATCTATATCTTGAGTGGGCTCTTAGATCTAGAGTCATTTAAGGATTCCATATTATTTCTTCCGCCATTTATGTTTGGTATTTTAATTGGAAATCATGGCTTTCAGGGTGTTGACCCAGGTTTTTACCGTAAGAGTGTGCTGGTGTTCCTTCTAATCATAGGATTGTCAACTCTTGTCCTCTCAAGATAATAAAGTGATCAGGTTATGAAATGAAGCATTTTTCCCGATCAACACTTTCTTTCTGGCTGCTATTTATCATTTGCTGGCTACCCTGGATTTCTTCAGCTCTCGCATTGGGAGCAGGAATTGTAATCAGTTTGATCTGGAAATTACCCCATGCCAAATTCAGGCGTCGTCTTAGTTCGATTCTGCTGCAGGTGTGTGTGGTGGGATTAGGCTTTAATATGAACTTGGTTGAAATACTGAGAGTGGGCTCCACAGGGATCCTTTACACGGCATCGAGCCTGATCGGAGTTCTGATCATGGGGTTATGGCTAGGAAAGATCTTTAAAGTCCATCGTCGCAACAGTTTTTTGATTACGGTGGGGACCGCCATTTGTGGTGGAAGTGCGATTGCGGCTGTAGGTCCTGTCATCGATGCTCAGGAAGAAGAGATGTCCGTATCTTTGGGGACAGTCTTTCTTCTCAATGCAGTTGCTTTGTTGCTTTTTCCCTGGATTGGGACCCTGGCAGGGTTAAACGAACCTCAATTTGGTCTCTGGTCAGCACTTGCTATTCATGACACCAGTTCAGTGGTTGCGGCAGGGGCACGGTATGGAACGGTAGCCTTAACGGTGGGAACAACGATCAAGCTCGCCAGAGCTCTGTGGATCATTCCGTTGTGTTTGGGAATTGCGGTGATCGAGAGACAGGATCAGCCTCGACTGAAATGGCCCTGGTTCATCGGATTCTATCTCTGCGCTGCCCTATTCAACTCACTATTTCCTGCTGGTCGCCCCCTTTTTGAGGGAGTTTATACTCTGTCAAGACTGGGACTTACCGCAACTTTGTTCCTCATTGGTTCAGGGATCACGCGACAAAGCCTGGAGAAGATTGGGGTCAAACCCCTGCTGCAAGGCATCACATTATGGGTAGCAGTATCTCTGGTTTCGCTGCTGATGATCCAACACTCGCTTCTTCCGGTACCAGTCCTGGATTGACGCTCATCCAGCTCAGGCTTCGCGTATAGCTGGAGATTCCCCGTTCACAGAGTCTTGACTAAAGTGCAGATCACTTCCCGTCAGAACCTCTCTAGGGGCATTTTCAGCACTGCTCATCCCGCAGCATTAAACCACTGGCCATATCCCTTGGAAGCCAAGGAGGTAAAGATTCTTAGGCAATTGAAGTCATTTCACTCTCTCCATTTGAGGTTCCCCAAAGAGAACCATTGAAGTTGTCAATTGCGCTAAGACCTGAGTTGTGACGTTGCTAACTGCCAGCCCACCCACAGTCCGCCGTCGGATCGAACGCAGTACCACCATGTCATAGGACGTGGACACCTTTAAGATCGCCTGAGCAACATCATCATCAGCGAGCGTCATGATCTTGGGTTGAGACCGGAACCCCATTGAACCGTGGCCTGGGATAGCTCCTGCTCAAAACTGAGAATGGTTTCCCTGGGGGTAAGCCGATCACAGACGTGGAGCACCGTCACCTTGGCCCGATTGGCTTCTGCAAATAATTGGGCGAATCCAACGGGTCTGAGGGCTTGCGGCGTAATGGTTTTTACAGGCACCAGAATCTCATGAATGTTGATGGGCTCATCCATCAGCCGCATCACTGCCACAGGGCAATGGGCAGACCAGAAGATACTGTCAATCACATTGCCAAACAGGCGGGCCCGCAATCCGGTTGTTGGAGTCCACCCCAGAATGATCAGATTGGCGTTGTGTTCCCGAGCTGAACGACTGATCCCCCGGGCAACATCGTCATCGATCCGGATCACTGGGAAGGATTCCACCTCAAATTCCTGGCTCAGGGCTATAGTTTTATCCAGCAGGCGTTGACTTTGTTTGAGAGCAAGGGTAAGAGAGGGTTCATCCATGTGCACATGGGCTTTGGCAATCGACAAAGGAATCAAACGGCCCGCTTCATATCGAGCTACAAAAGCTCCTGCCTCAATCAAATAGCGCTGTGTGTAGGGGTTATAGATGGGAACCACGACAGTAAAGGGACTCTGAGAAGAGATATCCGTCATCATGGGGGAGAGAATTTCGGGAGTGTTCCCCAATCCCCAGCTCCGATCCGGGTTGGCAGCCGGAGGAGATGTTGGCGGCGGTAACCTTCTGGCAAACTGATCCGTCAGGATGGGGCCTGCAATCGACGTTACCAGCATCAGAACGATAACGGCGTTAAACACCGACTCAGACAGAATCCCTACATTCAAACCCACCAGGGCTGCTGCCAGAGTTGCTGCCACCTGGGGTATGGAAAGAGACCACATCGTGAGGGTTTCGGGCCAGCTGTAGCGATAGGGGATCTTGACAAGCAACGCTGCCAGAAACTTACTGGAGATCAATCCCCCCACAATTGCCAGGGTCAGCCATAATTCCGAGTCCAGCGTGGAGAGAAAGCCCGAGATATCCAGAAGCATTCCCATATCCACAAAGAAAAAAGGAATAAACAGGGTACTGCCCAAAAAAATCACCTTTTCTTCCACCGGACTGCGTCCGACCACATCATTGACAGCTAGCCCCGCCAGAAAAGCCCCCACAATCCGATCCACATTGATCAGCTGTGCCCCCAACGAGGCTAAAAAAACAGCCAGGAGAATAAAAAGAAATTGATTTCCCTCTTCATCACCTGTGCGGCGAAAATATTCCTTGCCAGCCCAGTCAAAGCCAAAAAGCACGATCACGCTGTAGAGACCGAGGGCTCCCAGTTGCAGCAACACCGTGGCCACGGAAAACTCTCCGGCATGGATCGAGACACAGATGGCCAGAATCAACAGGGCTGCAATATCTGTAAAAATGGTGGCGCCGATCGTGACGGTTACTGCTTCACATTTGACCAATCCCAGACGGTTAATAATGGGAAACCCCAGGAGCGTGTGAGAAGCCAGCAGGGAGCCGATCAACACGGAGGCATTCCAGCCCATCCCAAACCCCTGACCCACAGCGATGCCCACCAGAAGCGGAATCAAAAAAGTAGCTACACCGTATCCCAGCGACTTTTCTTTTTTGCGGCGGAAGTCCTCCAGATCAATCTCTAATCCAGCCACAAACATGAGATAGATCTTGCCGATCTCCGAGAGCAACTCCATATTTTCGGACTCTGAGCTGAGGAGCTTCAGCCCCTCTGGACCCAGGCAAACTCCAGCCACCAGTAAGCCCACCAACCCCGGCAGACGCAGGCGCTCAAAAATGGGGGGCAGGATCAGGACCACCAGCAGCAGGATCGTGAATTCCACAATCGGACTATTCGTGGGCAGCCAGCGTACAAGCGAGTCCATGGGGCAGCACGTAGAGAGTAGAGATCGTGGCACCATCATGGCCTGGAATCTGCTTCAGCGGGAACTATCCTTGCAACGTACCTCACCTGAACAGGTTCTCAGACAACCTTCAGGCCCTTGTTAGGGTGAGCTTAGGGGGCTCTGGGATAGCTCATTTAAGTTTGAGGGAGTGGGTCTTGTACATGGGTGAGGGATCAATGACATTTAATGAGCTTTTCCAGGATTTGACCTGGTTATGGGGAGAAGGAGCTGACCATTGGACCCACGTGATCCATCAATTTGGCTATGGAGCCGTTTTTCTGGGGGTTTTGATCGAAAACACAGGCATTCCAGTTCCTGGTGAAACGATCACCCTCACGGGAGGATTTTTGGCTGGACATGAGCAGCTGCACTACTGGGGAGTCTGGGGAGCAGCGGTAGCGGGGGCAATTTTGGGAGACAATCTGGGCTACTGGCTGGGAACTCTGGGGGGTTGGCCTTTGTTGGTACGGATCGGAAAGGTGTTTGGCCAATCGGAAGAACGCTTGCAATCCCTGATTACAGAGGCGAAGTCCAATATCGATCAGGCGGTGCTCTTGGGTCGGTTTCTCACATTTTTGCGCATCTTCGCAGGCCCGCTAGCCGGAGTGGCTGGGATGCCCTACCCGCGGTTCCTGATCCTGAATGCCCTTGGGGCTGTAAGTTGGGCAACAGTGATGGTCACCCTGGCCTACGGGGCGGGTCGAGTGCTTTCCCTTTCCAGCCTGCTTCATCATGCAGGTATTCTGGCTCTGGTGGCTTTAGGCGCCTTTCTGTTCTACTTCTGGCACTCCAGCCGACAGCGATCTTCATCTCCTTGTTCTGAATAGAGGTCAGATCAGCAAAAAGGGATCGCTTGCAGGATCGGGCTCTAGACGTCAGACTTTGAAATCATTCCTACTCTTAACCTCTATGATCAAGGCTGTCATTTTTGACATGGATGGTCTGCTGATTGACTCCGAGCCCCTCTGGCATCTGGCCGAGATTGAGATTTTTGCCACGGTCCACATTCACCTCACCCCGCATGACTGTCAGAAAACCACCGGATTGAGGATCGATGAAGTGGTGGCTTACTGGTATCAGCGATTTCCCTGGACAGGTGCAAGTCAGAAGCAGGTGGCCGAGCAGATTGTAAACCGGATGATTGAACTGATTCATGAAAAAGGCACGGTCAAGCAGGGGTGAATAGTTTGATCCAGTTTTTTCAGAATCTGGAGCTGCCCTTAGCCCTGGCCTCTTCTTCGGCCTACAGTTTAATTGATGCTGTAGTGGATCATCTGGGAATTCGGGAGGTATTTCAGTGCCTCTACTCCGCCACAGAAGAAGACTATGGCAAACCTCATCCTGCCGTTTACCTGACCACAGCCTCTCGCCTTCAGATCTCACCCCGTGCTTGTCTGGCTCTTGAGGATTCTCTGAATGGAGTTTTAGCGGCCAAAGCAGCTCGCATGACCTGTATTGCAGTGCCAGAAATGTATCCCGATCACGATCCGCGATTCATCATTGCCGATCAGATCGTCCCGTCACTGGACGTCATCCCCAGAGAAGTCTGGCCAGGGTTAGAGTTACAACTCTCCAAATGATCAGGATTTTTCATCGCAAGTTTATCTTGAGCTTAGATCATTACAATCTAAGCAGTTTAACGTGAGATCAGTTGGATTAAATTCAGGTTATGTATTTCACCAAATCATCGATTTTCTTCTCTTCACTTCTGCTGCTGAGTTCCCTGACTGTGGGGACAAATGGTATTACCAGTAAGCAGGCTGCTATGGCTGCTCAAATTCAACCTGGTCCTGTCAATTTAGTGCAATTGGCTTATCAAGGAGCTCTGGAAGATCAGGGTATCCCTAAAGCAGCAACATTGCTCCGAGAGGTCCGATTTAATCAGATCAGGGCTGAAGACGTTGTGATGGCGGGTATTCAGGCGGGAAGGCTCCCTGCTTCTACACTGGAGAATCAGAGTTATCTACAGGTGGTCGAAACCGAACTGGAGGAACTCACGAACTTTGATGTTGATGATGATTAGTCAGGCTTTCTGATTTAACTTAAACCATTGCATTGCCAATTGATTCCAGATTCCACAGTATGACCTAAAAAGCTGGGGATCTGGATGATTTGATGCTAAATTGATACTGGATTCTTTGTTCGTTCGATCGATATTTAGGATTTGAGCCTGCTTGCGTCTTCCATCTGTTCTCTGATTGCTATACTTAATCGGAAAGAAAGTAGCTGATTACAAGAGCCCCCGGTAACGGATAAACACTAAAATTGCCGCCCAGGATCCCAGAGCCACTTTGACGGCCACTAAAATATTCAGCACAGGGATCCAGCCCCCACTCACCAGCGCCCCCAGTTGGCCGTGGGGCAATTCCACGCCGATCAACATGAGCACAGCAATCACAATAAAGATCAACACTGAGATCTTTTCTAGAATTGCGGCATGCCAGCGTTGATAACAAGCCTCCATCCATTGGGTCGAAGAGGTGATCGCCACCAGACCAATCGCAGTTCCCCCTGCCACCCCGGCGGCAAACCCTCCTCCCGGGCTCAGGTGGCCGCGGATCGCCAGCTCTACACTCACCAGCGCCGCAATCGTTGCTCCCAGCCGCGCCAGCACAATCGAGGGATGATCCCCAAACTGGTAAATCGTGCAGGACGGTTGTTCATTCGCCAGTAAATACCGCACCCCCATAATGGCAATGGTAAACACCACCACTTCAAAAATGGTGTCGTAGAGTCGATTCCGAAAGATCACCCCAGCAACTGCATTGGGCACACCGCTATCCTGGACCACTGATTCCACAAAGGAAAACTCAGCAGCATCCAGAGCGGGATTTGGCATGACCAGCATCTTCACATAAAACGCCACACCAGCCAGAATATAGAGCCACTTCATGTCTGTACCTCAAGAGGATCGGGAACTCGCAGCTGCGGCTCAAGGAATTGCACCTGGATCAGTGCAGAAAGGGGAAGCAAAGTGAGATGGCCTGCGCTGGCAGGAAATTCTGCCTTGAGAATCTCGTAAAGTCTGGGCACTCGGGTTTCCAGATGCACGTAGGGCGGAGCTGCATGCTCCCCAGATGATCTATCCGGGTCCTCCAGGACACAGGTGGTGTGCACCTCTTTGGTGAGTAACGCTGTTTGCAAAGCTGACAGTGAAGGATAAGGCACCCACTCCAAGCGCAGATGATGCCTGTGCAGAGCCTTTTGCAGAGCAGGGAGACGAGGGGTTATAGACACAAGAACTACGGGCTTAGGAGAGAGGGCGATCAGATCTTCCTCCAGGATCCCGACCTGCATACTCATGGAAGAGCGGACAGCCACAGCGTAGAGGGTAATGGATAACATCGTCCCCACTAACGCTTCGGTCAGGGCCACATCCGCTGCCCCCAGCAGGGCATAGACCAGCGCTGCAACCGCTCCCAGAATGCCGCGGATCACCAGGGCATGGTAAGGGTTGACCTGAAAAACCAGCATGCAGGCACTCAGAGGGAGCAAGGCCACTAACAGAATGACGTAAAGATCTTCAGTCATGCTCACCTCCTCCCGTGGAACAGTAGGCCAGCACGTACCCCAGCACCGTATTCCAGATGGCCAGGGAGATCAACGCCAGGATCAGCAGAGGCCATTCCCGTGGGATTTTGAGGAGCAACCCCACCGTGATACTCATGGATCCCAGGGTGTCGGCCACCGAGAGGCTGTGCAACTTAAAGAGCACGGAACGGTGACCCACCAACGGCCAGGTTCCCCAAAACCAGAAGATGATGCCCAGACTAATCAGGATGTAGCTCAAAATATCGATCACAGCTGATTCATCCTTTTAATCACATGTGCTAACAGCATTAATGCCGCATTACCAACACTTAAAATCAGAACTCCAACTACTCCGATCATCCAATCATCCCGCAGGATCGAAACCACCAGAATCATCATAGATGTTTTTGTGGCAATACTGGCGAAGGCAAGCATTTTCTGCCAGATATCGTCATCTTGCCAGGCTTCATACATCGGGATCAGTAAGGCCAAAAGCATGATCAGTAAAACAATGTTCATGAGTCTGTTTTGGGAAAAATACGGTGAACCTCGTACCAGCCATGTCGATGATATTTTAAGACGATGGTTTTCGGGGTAAAGGTGATCAGAAAAATATCCAGGAAAATAAGGCCAGGAGTACGATTTGGCTTGACTCGCTCCAGAGCAACATCCTCTCTCAGATGCGGTCGAAACATGATTTCTATCGCTTCTGCATAGGCTTGGGGAATGGCCACCAGAATCTCCCAAAGCACATGCAACCAGTCTTTTAATACTGTGGGATTTGTGGAGGTCCGCGGCAAGATCAATGCCACCCCAACGCCAATAATAATGTTGGCTAAACTCACATCAGCTGTAAGTAAAAACCAGATAGCTAAACGCAGAAATAAATCAAGATATCCAATCATGCCATAACCATCCAAAAAAGCATGCTTAACATGACACTCATGATCCCAATTAAATGCTGGAATTGTTCCATGACTCTGGGCAACTCTACGTTTATTCTTCGAATCACGATCCAGTAGAGAAACCAGCCGATGCCGATGGTCAGGACACTCTTGCCCAGATTTGCCAATTGATAGCTCTCCAGATCAAATCCATTCGCTGCCACTAATCCCAATACCAACAGGATCACCGCCAGCCAGAATCCCAGCTTTACGGAAGGCTGTTGTTGGGGATCAGGCTTGAGTTGGGGGGGTAGAAAAATCAACTTGGCAAAGACGATCGCAGTACCTACAGCAGCAACGTTCATCACTGTCATCTGCCAGGGGGCCAGCTGTTTGAGGGTCAGGATCTTGGCCCCAAATCCGGCCAGGAGTGGAAAGCCACTGATAGAGAGCCCGCCCAGGATCAGGACGATCCAGAGTCCCCCAGGCACCCGAGTCTGGCGCAGGGTTTGCAGATCGCGACTGGGGAGATTGCCTGCGGTCAGAAACAGGGCTGCTTTGGCCAACCCGTGGGTGAGGGCATAGAATCCTGCTTCTGCGGGAGCCGCCAGAATAAAACCCACCTGTGAGATGGTACTCCAGGCCAGGAGCCGCTTACTGTCCTGCTCGAAGAGGGCGTAACTCACCCCCAAAACAGCACTTCCAAGACTGATGATTGCCAATAAGGGCTGCAGGTCCGGCACCAGCTGAGCACAGCGCACCAAAGGAAAGACCCCTGCTTTGACGACCACCCCCGAGAGCAGGGCCGAGACCGCTGTTTCTGCTTCCGCATGGGTAAGGGGTAGCCAGAGACCAGAGATAAACAGTCCCCCCTTGGTCAACAGCCCGATACAGATCAAAACCACCGCTTCTACAGGGGCATTTTGCAATCCAGAAAAGGCAAAAGAATGGTTGGCCTGATAGACCAGCACTGCCCCGATCAGATAAAAGAGCATGGCCGTGTTGCTGATAAAGAGGTAGCGTAACCCTACCCAGATGGCCCGCTCACTGCGGGGATAAGTTATTAGCAGAAATGCCGCAATGCCGATCACCTCCAACGCGACATAGAGGCTCATGAAATCAGCACAGATGAAGACCGCATTTACACTGCTGTGCAGGATGATCAACTGGGCAAAAAAGAAGGCGGATTTGCCACTGGACCAGGAGTAAAGAACCACCGCCAGGGTAACAAGCGCATTGGTCAGGATCAGGAACCCACTCAGGGTATCCACAAGCACTGTGACACTGAAATGATCCAGCAATTCCAGACTCAGGGGAGCAGGATCAAGCAGGCGAACGCATCCATAGCCGAGCGAAAGAAACCCGACCCCCAGGGCCAGGTAACGATCCAGCTGAGGTAATAGATAACTGACAAAACCAAGAATAAAAGGGAGAGCCAGCCAGAGGATGGTGGTTTCTTTCCCCCCGAGCAAAGGAATGAAGATCATGGGGCCAAGTGTTTTTCGATCTCGTGGGTTTCTAGAGTGGGGTTATTCCGAGCCAGTTTCATCACCCCCACCAGCATTAACGCTTGAATGGAAAAGCCGATCACAATTGCTGTCAGGATCACTGCCTGCGGCACCGGATCGGCATAGGCGAGGGATTCTGCTTCTCTCTGAATCGGGGTCAGTACACCAGAGCGGGAGGCCACCAGTACGTAGTAAGCAATCACGCCTGTGCTCATCACATCCATAGCAATGATCTTCATCATCAGATTCTTTTTCAGCAGAATGCCAAAGAATCCAGTCAAGATTGTGGCAAAGACACAGGCTTCCAGAACCGACATACTTAAGACCTCCGCACCTTAACCTTAAACTTCGCTGACCACTGGAGTTTCCTGCAATTCTGGCTCATCGGATGGGGGAGGGGGCGAGGACTGATTAAAGGCCACACGCAGACCCGGAGGTGCCAGGAAGGTTGTCAGGATCACCATGATAATGATCGCAGCTTCCAGAGGCTTGCTGAGAACACCACTGGCAGCACCAATCCCAGCAAACACCAGGCCCACCTCTCCCCGTGGGATCATGCCAATGCCAATGGCCAGACGGTTAATCCCAGGTTGGCCAAAAAACGACCATCCAGTGACCACCTTACCGATAATCGCTACCCCGATCAGGAAGATAGCAATCACCAGACCTTCACGGTTTTCGGGAATTGCAGGGTTGAGCACCCCCAGATCGGCTCTGGCCCCCACCGAAACAAAGAAGATCGGAACCAGCAGATCGGCAATCGGTTTTACCAGTTCATCCAGTTCATTGCGGGCATCCGTTTCATCCAGCACCAGCCCAGCAGCAAAAGCTCCCAGAATGGCTTCTAGATGCAGGGCATTCCCCAGAAAGGCCATCAAAAAGGCAAAACTAAAGGCCGGAATCACGATATTGCCGCGGGTTTTGAGCTTTTCCACCACCATGACAAAGGTTTTATTAAAAACCCCACCCAGAAGAATAGATCCCACCAGAAAGGCCGTAGCGCCCGCGATCAGGTAAATCACCTGAGTGACATCCACTTCCCCTGACTTGGCCAGACTGGCCACCACCGCCAGAACAATGATCCCGAGCACGTCATCAATGACCGCTGCCCCGACAATGATCTGGCCTTCTTTAGATTTCAACTGACCCAGTTCGGAGAGCACTTTAGAGGTAATGCCGATACTGGTGGCCGTCAGGGCAGCTCCGGCAAAAATGGCGGGGATTGCCGAGACATGAAATAAGGTCATCAAGCCCACTGTGCCTGCTGCAAAGGGAACCGCGACCCCGACACAGGCCACCACCGTGGCTTGCACGCCCACAGCCTTAAGCTGACGCAGATCGGACTCCAGGCCAATCTCGAACAGGAGAATAATCACCCCCAGTTCCGCCAGCACCGAGATCACTTCACTCTGGGTGGCAAAGATCCTCTCCACCAGATCGGGGGTCAGCCTATCCACCCACTGCAGCACGGTCATCACCCCTGAAGCAGCAGCAGGCAGCCCACTCTCGGGAAAGATCACCCAATGCAAAGCCGAGACCCCGACCACCACGCCAGCAACCAATTCCCCCAGCACTGGCGGGAGATCCAGGGTTCTAGTGAGTTCTCCCCCTAACTTGCTGGCCAGGTAGATCACTACCAGACTGAGAAGCACACTGGCCAGGATCAGGGGAGCAGTTTCTGCCTCTGCAGAGGCTAGCAGGGGATGGGAGGGGGGCAGGAAAGCTAACGGATCAAAAATGGAAGATAGAAAGGGTTGGATCAACATCATTGACTCTAGGTAAGGGACAAATCTAGACGGACAGCCTGAAGATATTCAATCTGGATCGGGAAGAGGAAAAGCAGGTCTAGGCGACAGCAGCATTGATCTGGACATGGCTCAAGGCTTGATGCAGAGCTTCTGTGCGGTCCTGCAGAACATGATCTGGATGAATGAGCTCAAATAAGCCCAGCTTCTCTAGGCGGTGTTGAATCTTCTCGCTAGCCCCGACAAGATAAATAGCCAGTCCCTTCTCATGAGCATCACGGATGACGTTTTCGATGGCCAGAGAAGCGGTCACTCCCATGGAAGGCACCTCTGAGAGATCCACTACCAGAACATCGGCATCTTTCATCGCGTTGTGTTCACGGGCAATCGCCTTGGACAGACCGAAGATCATGGGTCCACTTAAACAAAACATTAAAATCCGTCCCTGCCCCTGATCCAGCAAGCCCTTTTGTTCTTGAGTGAGGGGGACATCATCATCCAGATCTGAGATCAGCTTGACATTGGCAGCCTGGGTTTCACTCAGTTTTTCAATGGTCAGGATGTTGGCAACAAAAACACCCACACCAACGGCTACGATCAGGTCCACGAACACAGTTAAAAATAAGACCCCATACATGATCAGGGCCCCTTTGGCGGAAACCTTATGGGACCGTTTCAGGAAACTCCAGTCCAGGATATCCAGACCCACTTTCAGGGCGATCCCTGCTAGAACGGCCATAGGAATGGGTTGGGTCAGACGGGCGGCCCCCAGCACGACCACCAAGAGAATCAGCGCCCGTGTTAAGCCAGAAACGGCCGTTCTCGCTCCTAGCTGAATATTGACGACGGTTCCCATCGTGGCCCCAGCCCCCGGCAAGCCCCCACACAAACCGGACACAATGTTACCGATCCCTTGACCCATCAATTCCTGGTTGGATTGATGCTCCGTTCGAGTCAAGCTATCCGCGATCACAGCCGTCAGTAGGGTATCAATGCAGCCCAGCAAGCCCAGCATTACCCCGTCGACAAACATCACGGTCAACTGTCCGGAACTGAAGGTGGGAAGCTGCAACGGGGGCAGCCCCACGGGAATTTCACCGATGCGACGGATCTCCACATCAGAGAACACCAGCAGAGAGATTCCTGTGCCAATAATGAGGGCGACCAGCTGAGGCGGAACCCATTGCTTGACTTGTTTGGGGGTGAGGAAGATGATTGCCAGGGTCAGGGCCCCAAGGAGCAGTTCGACTGGGTTAAGGTTCACCATGAGCTCTGGAAGAGCTGTGAGAGTGCCGACCACCCCTCCTTTCGGAGCGGCTTGACCCAGAAAGGGAGCCACTTGCAAAATAATCAAAATTACCCCAATTCCTGACATGAATCCAGAGATGACGCTATAGGGCATCAGGGTGATATATTTACCCAGCTTAAAAAAACCAAAAATGATCTGAAACAAGCCAGCCATCATGACAACGGTAAAGGCCATGGCCAGCCCATTTTCAGGATCACTGGCGGTCAGGCTCGCCACAATCGATGTCATGACCACTGTCATCGGACCTGTGGGTTCTGAGATCAGGGTGGGAGTACCACCGAAAAGGGCAGCAAAAAATCCCACACAAATCGCGCCATACAGCCCACCAATGGGACCCACCCCAGAGGCGACCCCGAAAGCAAGGGCAAGGGGGAGTGAGACGACTGCAGTGGTGACACCTCCGAAGAGATCTCCTCGCAAATTGTCAAAACGGATCAGGTTAGTGATTGACATAAGCAGCGAATAAAAGATGTTCCTATTCCAAACGAAGACAACTAGCTCATCACAAATGGAGACCGAGAAATATCAGAACCTCAAAGCTTCGGCAAGTATCTGGCCGTAGGAGCTGCATAGAGCCACTCCATAACGGTTAGGTGAAGCATATCATCAGATTGAGTCTATCGATGCTGGTTTAAAATAGATTTTTATCTATACATTAACTAAAAATATAAAGATACTCTGCAGGTCTGCCTGGGCTTTCTGATCAGAGGTTCGCTGCTCTGGGAGGGTCTCACGGCCTGAAAATGGGTTCGAACCTCAAGAGTGGATCACAGACTTTTATTACAGGCGGCCCCAGGTCTCGGTCAAAATTCCTAGGATCAGAACAGTTCCATCTTTTTGGATATGGATAAAGATCGGGCTTGAGAACTGATCAAATCCTTTGAAATTGATAGTGGATCAATATGATTGTTCGGCGGACAGCAGGAGAGCTGTGATGGAAACGTTTGACTATATTGTCTTAGGGGCAGGGTTAGGGGGACTTTCAGCGGCTGCCTGTCTAACCAAGCAAGGACAGCGGGTGCTGGTGCTGGAGCAGCATTATCTTCCTGGTGGATGTTGCCACACCTTTCAGTTTGGAGACTACCACTTCTGTGCCGATGTTCACTACATTTCTCAATGCGGTCAGCAGGAAGTCATCGCAAAGTTTCTCAACTATATTGAGCGAGAGATTGCCTTCAACTCGCTTGATCCGGAGGGCTTCGATCGGGTAATCACCCCTGAGGTTGACTTCCGCATTCCCCTGGGTTGGGAGACTTTTCGCCAGCGGATGCTTTCCACCTTTCCCGAGGAATCGACTCCCATCAATCGCTATTTCGACACCATTCAATGCCTGCACCAGGCAATGGAAACCCTTAACCGCGAGGTGGCCTGGTACGACCCCCACTGGCATGATTGGCTCAAACTGCCCAGGTTCTGGAACCTTTTTCACAAACGCAACTGGACCCTCCAGGATCTCTATGATCAGGTGGGTCTCTCGCCAAAATTACAAGCATTGTTAGCGGGTCAGAGTGGCGATTATGCGTTACCCCCCTCACAAATTGCCCTGATCACTCATACGTCTCTGGTCTGGGATTACTGTCAGGGGGCCTATTATCCTCGGCACCATTTCGGCCAATTTGTCAATACTCTAGTTGAAGCTATCACCACCCGCGGCGGTACTCTCAAACTCTCCACTCCTGTAGAATGCATTGAGCTCCGAAATGGAGAGGTAAATTCTGTTACAGCTGGTGGAACTCAATATCGGGCGCGGCGGGCTTACATTAGCGACCTCGATCCTAAACTCACGGTTCAGCTGATGCAAGATCCCACACAGATCGATCCGCAGGAACTGGAAAGACTGACCAGGTATGACTATTCAGCGAGCGCCTTCAATATCTATTTAGGACTGGATCAACGCTTTCAACCTCAGAATTATGGCATCGGCAACTGGAATATCTGGTATTACCCGAATGCTAATTTGAACGACGCCTATGAACAGCAGTTGCGTGGACAGCTGGAGCATCCCTGGATCTTCCTGTCCTGTCCCACACTCAAATCCACAGAACCCGGCATTGCTCCCTCCGGTCACCACATTCTGGAAATCACCACCGTCTGCCCCTACAAGATGTTCCACCACTTGCACCTGAGTGATCCTCAGGCGTATAAGGCCAAAAAACGGCAAGTTTATCAGGCGGTAATGGCCAGCGTTCAGGATCTGATCCCGGATATTAACTCCTACTGCCGCATGAAGATCTACGGTACTCCCACCACAAGTGAATACTATTTAGGACAACCCGAGGGCAACATTTATGGGGCAAAGCTCATCCCCCAACAGGTGGGCCTGAACCGGATCGGCTACCGCACCGCCTGGCCCAATCTCTTTCTGGTGGGGGCTAGTGCCGGGTATCCCAGCGTTCCAGAGGTGATCAACAATGGCATGGCTGTGGTCAAGCTGCTCACAGGCGCATCTCTCCAGCAAGGATCTGCTCACCAGCTCCAGCACCGTCCGCAAGTTGCTCATGTGGGAGGATAATCAAATCCTGCCGTTTCCTGGACTGGGGTAGGATATCGAAGTTCTAAATGTCCTCGGGATGACTGCATGAGGTTGCTGCTGATCGACGATGACGAGCCATTCTTAGAATCGCTGGCCCGGCAGTTAACGCGCTACCGCTTTGCCGTCGATACCGCCCTGGATGGGGAATCGGCAAGGGCCTATGTCTCCCTGTTTCACTATGATGTGCTGCTGCTGGATGTAAGTCTTCCCGACATCAGTGGTATTTCCCTCTGTCAGCAGTTGCGCACCCAGGGATACACCATGCCAATTCTTTTCCTCACGGGACGAGACCGATCCACCGATAAGGTTGAGGGCTTGAATGCGGGAGCCGACGACTACGTGGTAAAACCGGTTGATTTGAATGAGCTGATCGCCCGGATCTACGCCCTCTTACGCCGAGAGTACCAGAACCTGCCGACCACTCTGCGGTGGGGATCCCTCACCCTGGATCCCAGTACCTTTGAAGCGACCTACAATCAGCAATTTTTGAACCTGACTCCCAAGGAGTTGGGAATCCTGGAGCTATTCCTGCGAGCGCCCAGCCATATCCGTAGCCCTGGGGCGATTATTGAAAGTCTCTGGGCCAATGAAGATCCTCCCGGCGAGGATGTAGTCCGAACCCATATGAAAGGAATACGACAGAAACTCAAAGCTGCCGGAGCCCCCAAGGATCTGATCGAGACCGTTTACGGATTGGGGTACCGTCTGAATAAACAGTGGGAACCCTCACCTCAGGAGCAAGATTTTCCTCAGCAGCTGGAGCTCCCAGACATGGGTAGTCCTGAAATCCATGCCCTCACCCAGATCTGGGAAATCTACAAACCCCTGATGGTATCTCGCCTAGAAGGACTGGAAACCATCATCCAGGCGGCCAGACAGGGAACACTCACGCCCGAGAGCAGGAAACACGCCGCCACAGATGCCCATAAGCTGGTGGGATCACTGGGAAGTTTTGGGTTTGAGATCGGTTCTAAGCTCGCTCGCCAGGTGGAAGAAACATTGAATCTGATCACACCCCCAACCCGAACAGGTCGCTCAACTGGCCACATGGGTCCAGACCCTACGTCTGACTCTGGATCAACCCCCTTCCTTAACTTCATTTCCCACCTGCCCGCATTTGCAGATCGCCGTTTTTTTTCTAGGTGAAGATGCCTCCTCTTTTGGAGAACAGCTTCGGCAGCAGGCATCCAGAGAAAACGTGACCCTGATCACCTATCCCTTTCCCCTGCCCTCCCATTGGCTGGCTGAGATCAAAACCCGGATTTCCCAGATGGAACAACCTGAATTAAGTTGCCTGATCCTGAATGAACCACTGTTTAATCCCGAGCTAACCCAACCTGAAAAAAACACTACAGGAGCAGACATTATCGCCCAGCTTCGCCACATATTCTCAGAGCAGGCGATGATCGCCCTTGTCCCTGGAGGGGGTCTGGCGGAACGCCTGGAGATGGTTCGCTGCGGGGTTGATCGGGTGATGCTGAAACCATTACAGGCAGGCCAAGTACTCGAAGTTGCCCGTCAGCTATTGCGATCGCGGGTCAACCATTATCAAATCTTTTTGCTGGATGATGATCCAGTCTTTCTAGCCGGATTGGAAACCCAGTTGATGCCATGGCCGTTTGAGATTAAAACCTTTACAACAGTGGATGCCTTCTGGGTTGTTCTGGAACACTCCCCCCCCGATCTGCTGATTCTGGATGTTGAGATGCCTGATACTAGTGGTCTGGAGCTTTGCCAGGTCCTCCGCAGTGATCCACAATGGTCGCAACTTCCGATTATTTTTTTGACCCATCATCAAGATCTTGAAACTCAACGGCAGGCCTATGCCTGTGGCGCAGATGATCTGGTGATCAAACCTGTCCAGGCGAAGGAGTTGGCCAATCGGATCTTAAATCGACTGCAGCGGGTCCAACCTCCATTCCCCCTGAACCGTTGATGTATTCTCCAAGCTACATATTTTTCCTACAGTCTGCGGCTAAAGTGAATGGGGTCAGTGAGGTTAGTACCGATGTCCGGGGAGACTCCCTTTCCACCCCATATTCACACCCAACTCGTCAAGGTCTTCCCGTCAACTCTGCTAGTGGACGTGATCGAGCAGATGAGCCAGGTGCGAGGAAGTGGGTGCATCCTAACTTCAGTTGATTCCCTAGGACTGGCACGGGAGAACCCAGATTCCCCCCAGACAGAAACCGCCCGTAGTTTGCGCTCCAGTTGTGCTCTGGTGGTTGACAATGAACAGCTCGTGGGCATTTTTACTGAACGAGATCTGGTGAAATTAGCAGCCTCTGGCCATCCCCTGCAGTCTCTGCAAGTGGGAGAGATGATGACTCAGCCTGTCCAGACCCTTTCCACCCGTGACGCTCAGGACATGTTCACAGCTCTGGCTGCCCTCCGGCGCTATCGGGTGCGACATTTGCCTGTGGTCACCGCAGGTGGAGATCCGGTGGGCGTGATCACCCTGGATAGTATCCGGCGGGCTCTGCAGCCCCTTAATTTTCTCAAGCTCAAACGGGTGCGGGATCAAATGGTGCAGCAGGTGATCACAGCACCTGCCTCGGATTCGGTCCTCAGCCTGGCCCAGAAAATGACATCCCACCAGGTGAGCTGTGTTGTGATCGTCAACCCCAGTGATAGCTGCTCACCCCTGATCCCGATGGGCATTATGACGGAAGGCGATATTGTTCAATTTCAAGCCCTGGGATTAAATCTGGCTCATATTAAAGCTGGAGAGGTGATGAGTGCGCCTTTGTTTCCCACCCACCCTGAGGATTCTCTCTGGAGCGCCCACTGTCAGATGCAAGCCCGCCGCATCCGGCGCCTGGTGGTGACTTCAGAAGCGGGTGACCTGGTGGGAATCATCACCCAGAGCTGTATTCTGCAGGGCTTAGATCCGATGGAACTTCTGGGAAATATTGACGAACTGCAACAGTTATTGACCCACCAGTCTCAGGAACTCAGTCAGGTTAACAGTCAGCTGCAAGCTCAAATCGAACAAAAAAGACAACTGGAAAAGGCTCTGCAACAGGCCAACCAAGCTCTGGACCACCGCATTAATCTGACTCTCGCGGAACTAAAACAAGCCGAAACTCCCGATCCCCAAACCACTCAACAGCGATTGCAGTACCTGCTCAGTTCTAGTCCAACGGTGATCTATTGTCGGCGTCCGGTGGGGGATTACGGCATGATCTCAATCAGCCAGAATCTCAGAACCCTGCTGGGCTTTGAGGCGGATACTTTTTTGCAGGATCCTCAATTCTGGCTCACTCAGGTTCATCCCCAGGATCGAGAAGCTGCCTGTCAATTGCATCCCCTCAATACTCATGCCCGCCAGATCCGGATGCGCCACCAGGATGGCACCTACCGCTGGATCCTGGATCAGTTCAATGTATTGACTGATGCTTTGCATCAACCCATCGAAGTATTGGGGTACTGGTTGGATATTACCGAGCGGATCGAGGCCGAACTAGAACGGGATCGTTTTTTAATCTCTCGGTGGATATGCTCTGTATTGCTGGCCAGGACGGTTATTTCAAACGAATCAATCCGGCTTTTGAGCAGGTCTTGGGGTATGCGGAAGCAGAATTACTGAGTCAACCGTTTCTTAATTTTGTGCATCCTGAAGATCAAACCAGGACGTTAGAGGCTTTAGGACAGCTTACGGCAGGCAAACATGTGGTTGCCTTTGAAAATCGTTATCGCCGTCACGATCGATCCTATTGCTGGTTGTTGTGGTCTTCGGTCCCTTATCCAGACACGCAGTTAATTTATGCCGTAGCTCGTGATATTACCCAACGAAAACAGGTGGAGGAGGAATTACGCCGCCAATCAAGATATGAACAGTTACTGGCAGAAATTACCAATAAAGTTCGTCGCTCACTCCAACTGCCCACGATCCTGCAAACCACTGTCCAGGAAGTTCTGCGTCTTCTTCAGTGTGATCGTGTATTAATTGCCAGAATCCAGTTTGACGGGACTGTCACTGTTATTCAAGAAGCTCTGGAATCAGAATGGGCCAGTATGCTCAATGTTGAGTATCCAGTGCCTGCCCTGAGAAAACTTTTTGATCAAGAAGGCAAAGATCTCCTTACGGGGGACACCTATCCTCTACCCCTTTTGTCCCAGTTTCAGATTCAGGCTCAGCTTGCTCTTTTGATTTTTGTACGGGATAATCCTTGGGGTTTTTTGATTGTCCAGCAGTGTGTCCGCTCCCGAAGCTGGGGATCAGAAGACAAGGAGCTCCTAAAACAGCTGTCGGATCAACTGGGAATTGCCTTATCCCAATCACAGCTCCTGCAACAATTAGAAGATCTAGTAGAACAACGCACACTGGAACTTTCGAATACCAACCGTAGCCTCCAGCAAGAGATCCAGGATCGCATTGCCATTGAGACTGAATTGCGAGAAAATGAGCAGCGCCTGGCGGGTATTCTGGCAACTGCTGATGAAGCCATCATTTCCATTGATGAGCAGCAGATCATTCAGATGTTTAATCAGGGTGCAGAACGAACATTTGGCTACACAGCTCAGGAAGTCATAGGACAGCCACTTACTCTCCTTCTTCCCAAGAACTACCAGTCTAACCACCAGCAGGATGTTCGCTCTTTTTCTGGAGATCGCAATACCTCACAGCACATGGTGGGTCCTGCGGGTGGAGTGTGGGGCCAACGTAAAAATGGGGAGGTATTTCCCGCTGAAGCCTCGATCTCACGGTTGAATACACGAGATGGACTTCTGTTTACTGCCATTCTCAAAGATATTACTGAGCGCCGACAGGCGGAGCAGGCTTTGAGGCGAAGTCAAAATTTACTGCAGCAGATCATCGACAATTCTCCATCGTTAATCTCAGTCATGGATCTGGAGCACCGTCATCTGCTGGTGAACCGCAGTTATGCAGAGTTCCTCTCACTCAGCAAGGATGCGTTGATCGGTCAGTCTATTTATGACGTATGGCCACCCGAGGTTGCGGGTGTGATCGCCACCAATAATCAAAAAACTTTGAATCTGAATACCCCAATTCAAGTAGAAGAGATCCTGGTACGTGGGGATCGTCCCCATACATATCTCTCCAGCATCTTTTCCCTGCAAGGGGAGGATGGAAATCCCTACGCCATTTGCGGCATTTCTACAGACATCACCAGTCGTAAATTGGTGGAACGGCTGAAGGATGAATTTGTCTCTGTGGTCAGTCATGAATTGCGTACCCCCCTGACCTCAATTCACGGCTCGCTCAAACTCTTAGCAACCGGCCAACTGGGAGACATGACACAAGAGGGCCAGGAGGTGCTGGATATTGCTGCCGATAATACCGAGCGTTTAATCCGATTAGTGGGAGATGTGCTGGATCTAGAACGGATTGAATCAGGTCGGTATCGTCTACAAAAAAGTCGCTGTCAAGCCGCATCTCTCCTGAGTCAGGCAGTAGACATTGTCAGACCCATGGCAGATCGTCACGGGATTGCTCTCCAGATCAAAGCACCTACGGTGATGGTATGGGCGGCCCCGGATCCGATTCTGCAGACCCTGACCAATCTACTCAGTAACGCCATCAAATTCTCCTCCGCCAATACCACCATCTGGCTGGAGGTGTGGGACGAGGAAACCCAGGTCCGCTTTTCTGTTCGGGATCAGGGACGAGGGATTCCTGCAGATCGTTTAGAAAGTATTTTTGAGCGGTTTCAACAGGTGGATGCTTCCGATTCTCGCATCCGTGGAGGGACAGGACTTGGGCTGGCCATCTGTCGCAGCATTGTGGAGCAGCATGGTGGAAAGATCTGGGTGGAAAGCATCCTCGGGGAGGGCAGCACCTTCTATTTCACGCTTCCACAGTATGCATCTGATATGGAATAGGAGTAATGACGACCAAGCGCATTCTGATCATTGATGATGAGCCTGCCATCCTTCGCATTGCTCAACTGGGTCTTCGCATTGGGCAAGGCTGGAACTCTCAAACCACCACTTCTGGGATGGAAGGACTTTCTCTGGCAGCTTCTGAACACCCTGATGCCATTCTTCTGGATGTGATGATGCCAGAATTTGATGGGTTCTCTATTTTGGCTCAACTGCAAGCCAATCCCGAAACGGCTCAGATCCCTGTGATTTTTCTCACCGCCAAAGCTCAGGCTGCCGATCGCCGTCGCTTTTATGAGGCGGGAGTTGCTGGAGTTATCATTAAACCTTTTGATCCCACCACGCTGGCCAGCCAAATCGCAGGATTTCTTGCCTGGTAAGCCAATGTCTTTGCCCAACCCCTTACCGCTTCCCCGCCGATGTAGGCAACCTTGCCTGCTCAGACGGGATTTGTCCATCCCCAGTAGGGAATCGGACTGGGCTGATGCAAAGATTGTGCTTGCTTAATCTGCCAGGAAGGGGTTGGAGTCAGAGAATAGGTATGGAGACTTACCAGTAGAGAGTGCAAGCTGCTGATCAGTAGAACCCCCTAGACAGATCCAGTAAAGGATCATCACCCATATAGGAGGTGTGCCAAAAGGTTTTGTTGCAGATATGAACGTCATCATGTCGCTCCAGCATTAAGCCGCTACGATAATGCCAAGATCCTTGAGGGTTTGCAGACCTTGATGACGGAGCAGTTGTAACTCCTCCTTCACCTCCTCAATCGTTAGCTTCCCCTCATTTCTCAGGTGGGTGAGCAACCCCAGCCGTAGATCAATGCTTTTCACGTACTGCTCCATGATCCTGGATTCCACAGTGGCCTGTGGAGGCCTCGATAGCAACTCAGGAGCCCTTTCCGGAAAGGGGATCTGGAAACGGTAGGAGTAGTCTATGTAAATCATGTCAATGTCTCAGCAATCAGAACTGGGATCGCTTTTCCCATTTCCACTCTAAAAAAAGAAAATGAAGGAAATGTGGTGACAGTTGTGGGGAATTTGTGAGGATAGGAGCACCGAAGATCAGCTGTTCATGACTGTAAAGTCTTCTGCCATGGGTCCCCTGAGAGTTTGTGAGTGAAGGCGGCATAGACCCACCTAATAACGATATTATTCAGCAGACTCGAAGTCAAACGGTGTGGCCGCAACGAAGGCATCAGAAACCTCACCACTGAAGATGTTGCGTTGATTAGGACCAAGATCCAGCATGCGAACGCGAGTATCTTCACTAAAATCAATATTCTTCAAATCAACCCAGAACACATTGGGGGAATAAACGGACTCAAAGTAGTAAAGCTGTTCTTTGTGATCAGCAACAACACGCCAGCGAGTGGTTGAGAGGTTAGGTTGATCTTCAATGGAAACACCCCAGGGAGCGGAAGCATTGCGAATTACACTGAAGACCGCCGCCGCTGCTTCACGGGAGTCGTCGGTTTTGGGAATGGCATTAATCAGAAAACTGGTCCGAGCGAATCGATCTTCAGCCCGACTGGTACCAGGGAGAAAGACTGTACCATCGACTTTTCCCCAGTAACGGGTGATCGCGAGCTGATCTTCAAAGCGGGGTTCATTAGTCATCACTTGATAAGACTGATCGTGGTGAATCATCAGTTCGCTATCGATCCATTCGAGTATGGCGCTATCGCCCGTCGCATCAGATATGGACAGATGCACCGTAGTCATCCGACCCGGCATCCCGGGAACTTCTCCAGTCACGACATGGATCGGGGTTTCTTCCAGATGCGCCACCGCTTCGGCTACCGTCGCAAACTGGTCCAGAAAATACTGTGCCCAAAGGGAAAGGGACAGCCGTGGGGTACGACCGTCGTCTTCTGGATAGTCGGCGTCTACCTGCCAGAGTAGGTTGGTGACCAGGCCTGCCTCGTTCATTCCATCTACGGTCGAGATGTCATACCCAGAAACAATTAAACTACCGTAGCGAGACTTCCATTCCACTGAACGGGGACCCGCCGCCCCCTGCCGCTCTATGCCCTGAGGAAAAATCCAGAGATTACTGACAATCTCGGCCCGCCAGTCGAAGGTGCGACCAGTGAGATAGCGATCTTCAAGACCGTGATAAACCGCACGAGTACAAGCTTCAACTGATCTGCCAGGAAGCACACTGAACAGGGCAAGCAGAGTACAAAGCCCGCCACGAATTCTCTTCAACATCGGGCAATTCTCCAAGCCGAACAATTTCTCTTTGGTGATACATCATAGCAATCAAACATCAGATGGAAGACATACGCAGACTCAAATTCCTCTCTAACGAGGAAGGTAGCTTAGGTAATCTCACGAGTCATGCCCGATTGCTCTAGTTCTCCATTCCTGGATACCAGCATAATGCAGGACAGGATTTAGCGTCGTTGTTAAATACTACTTGCAGAGGATCCGAAAACTCTTCTTTTTTCAATTATATGTTTGTCCGGTAAGCCTTGGGAGTCATGCCAGTAACTTGACGAAACTGCTTGCTCAAGGGGCTATGGCTGCTAAAGCCACACTCTAATGCAAAGTATCCCTTCCTTACTCTGTAGATGTACACCCTACATCACAGGTATTCATCATGAAAATTGTTGTTTTTGGTTTTACAGGCAGTATCGGTCAGCATGTGGTTCGTCAGGCCCTCCGGCAAGGCCATGCTGTAACAGCCTTTACCCGCAACCCAGCCAAACTCCAGATTCAAGATCCGAATCTCAGCGTAGTTCAGGGTGATGTTCTCAATTCAAATACGGTGGAGAAGGCAGTTCGAGGGCAAGATGCTGTGATCTGTGTCCTCAAAGGGAGGAAGCAATTCACTGGCACCATTCGCTCAGAAGGAACTCAGCAAATCATCCAGGCGATCAAGGAAATCTGGTAACAGTTGTGGGGAATTTGTGAGGACTGGAGAACCGAAGATCAGCTGTCCATGACCTTAAAGTCTTCTGCCTGCAGGGAAAGCAGGATCTGCTCATGCACCAGTTTGACCAGCCAGCGGGATGTGAATTTGCCTGAATGGGCTTTCTCCCTTGCCAGTAACACCCCAATTTTGCCTGCCGCATAAGGTGGACGCAGGACTCGGACACGGGTTCCCTGGGAGTTTGTGAGCGAGGATGTCATGGCCCAACCCTCTAACTTACTAATGGATAACCACATCTTAACCCGATGATAACTGGCTATCCAGATGGCTGGGCAGTGTTGACGACGGCTCAGATCAGCACTCCAGATAGCGGTTGTTTAGAGCAGCGAGTGGGCGCATTCCTAGGGAGGATTAAAGTCTCCACAAACAAGAGGATGGGGTAGCGATCTCCATGAACTTGAGTCTGGGGATGTAGACAGGTGGCCTCCTGATTGTTGACATTTGTGTACGGAAGTGGGAAGCCTGAGGCGGGAGAGCTAACTGCGCTAGGATGATGAAGCACTTTTTCCCTCTGAAAGTGCGCTTTCCTGGGTTTTAGAGTCCCGTTCACATTTGAATCAGTTATGACCACCATCGTCGTCAGCTCTCCCCGACTTGTTCGCATTGGTTCTCGCAAAAGTCAGCTGGCCCTGATCCAGACCCACTGGGTCAAAGACACCCTCCAAACCCACTTTCCTGAATGGCAGTTTGAGGTCCAGGAGGTGAGCACCAAGGGAGACAAAATTTTGGATGTGGCCCTGTCGAAAATCGGAGATAAGGGGCTGTTCACGAAAGAACTAGAAACCACTATCCTTAGCGGCGAGACAGATTTTGCGGTTCATTCTCTTAAAGATGTGCAGACTCATCTGCCCGAGGGCTTAACCTTAGGATGCATTACAGAGCGGGAAGATCCTTCCGATGCCCTGGTGGTAAACCCCAAGCATCGAGATCAACGGCTGGAAACTTTGCCGGAAGGATCCGTAATTGGCACGTCTTCCCTGCGACGGTTGGCACAGTTGCGTCACCATTTCCCACAGTTTCAATTTAAGGATATCCGCGGAAACCTTAACACTCGGCTCAGTAAGCTGGATGCTGGCGAATACGACGCCCTGATCCTGGCAACCTCAGGGTTAAAACGCATGGGCTGGGGAGAACGGATCCAGCAGACCCTATCGCCGGAGATTTCTCTTTATGCCGTGGGGCAGGGAGCCTTAGGCATTGAATGTCGAGCGGAGGATCCAGAGATTCTGCCGTTGCTCCAGGTTCTGGCTCATCCTGCTACCACCCTCCGTTGCCGGGCTGAGCGAGCCTTTCTCAAAGATCTTGAGGGAGGATGTCAGGTTCCCATTGGCGTGCATACGGTGGTTTCTGATCAGACCCTTACCCTGACCGGATTGGTTTCCAGCATTGATGGACAGCGCTGGGTCAAAGACACTCTTTCCGGTTCTGCTCAGGATCCTGAGGAGTTGGGTCACCGCCTGGCAGACCACTTGCGGGCCCAGGGGGCTCAAGCGATTCTGGCGGAAATCTTTGCCGAAGTCCGCCCTCAACTCCAGTGATTTGATCTAACCCCGCCTCTTGGTCAAAAAACAAAGGATGGCTTTCGCCATCCCCATTTCCCTTGATTGCCTGTCGCTGCTCAGTGAACTGCTGCTGCTTACAAGATCCTCAGGATCCGTTCAGCCCAGTCAATGGGTGACAGCTTGACCATCGCAATCAAGAGTTCCTACTTTTGATTATTGCCAGCGAAGCAGTCCAGAGCCATCGGGATCCGACAGCCGTCGCTGTGGAGAGCAGTAGTGGTGACTGCCGTACTTCCAGCTATCGATCCCGATCTCCTGTCCCTCGCCGGGCTTACTCCTCAGCTTCTGTGATCATGACCTTGACGATCTTGACGGGCTCTTTGGGGCGATCTCCTGGATCTGTGGGAGCTGTTGCAATCGCATCCAGAACCTCTTCACCTTCGGTCAGTTGACCAAAGATCGTGTAGCTGGGGGCAACTGGAAATCTTTGTGCATGATAAAAAACTGGCTGCCATTGGTATTGGGACCTGCATTGGCCATGGCCAGAGTGCCGCGGGTGTAGGGACGCTTCACCTCCTCATCCTCAAACCTGTAGCCCGGGTCTCCCCGTCCGGTGCCAGTAGGATCGCCTCCCTGAATCACAAAGCCGGGGATCACGCGGTGAAAGATCACATTTTCATAAAAGCCTTCGCGCGCCAGAAAGATAAAGTTATTGACCGTTTTTGGCGCTTCCTCAGGAAATAGCTCCAGGGTCATCGTCCCCGCCGTGGTCTCCATGGTAGCTACATATTCCTTGCTGGGATCAATCATCATCTCGGGAGGTGCACTGTAGGTTTTGCGGGCGGTGGAACCGGGTTGAGCCATACTGCTCTGGGGCCAGAGGGTGACAAAGCTCACGAGGATCAGAACCATCACCAGGAGCATTTTTAAACTGCGCATAAGGTGCACCAGCAACATCAGGTTGATCATACCGGGTCCCGGTCCCCTGAAGGTTTGCCCTATAATAGGACGGCACTTGGCTCTAGGTTGAAAAAAGATGGCAGTGACGGCGGATCTGGCGGCAGCTCTCGACATGGCCTTGGTGGAAGATAGCCAGACCGATGTGCCCCTGGCAACTGATCTGGGGTTACACTTGCCTGACCCAGAGGATGACACCCTCGCGGAAGGAGATTTTCAATTACAGATCCAGCGGGCCTGGCAGGTGTGTGATCGCTTTGATCTGCAAACCAATATCTCACGAGGGCGTATTCTCCGACTGGTCAGAGACCGCGAAAAGCAGCGGGGGGAGGGTCGTGGCTCGGGCTTCCTCAACTGGCTCAAGGATTACGAAATCAGTAAAAGCCAGGCCTACAGCTGGATTGAATTGGCCGACAGCGCCGATCAATTGCTGGCTGCCCACCAGATGGATGCCCAGACCGTCGAGCGATTTAGTAAGCGGGCCTTTGTCGAAACCGCTCAAGCGCCTGCACCCGTTCAACAGATGGTTACGGAAGCTGCTCAACAGGGGCAGCGGATCACACGGCGTGAGGTTCGAGATCTTACAGATCAATGGACCGCCATGACCTCGGATCTGGTGCCTGAATCCATTCGAGAGAAGGCTGCCCAGCAAGCGATCCCCACTCGCTACATGACCCCTCTGGTGAAGGAGCTGGAGAAATTGCCGGAATCGCATCGTCGCACCCTGCAGACGGAGATGGTCAGTGATCCCAGTGTGGATACCCTGAAACAGGTGACTGCAGAGGCTCGTTACCTGGCCCGCTATCTGGAAGCTGCAGGACGAGTTCGCTGCTTGGATCAACCGACCCTAGATGTGGAAACGGCTCTCGAAGAAGCCCTGCGTCTGGGGGCACTGAACCTCACCGCCGATCTGATGAACCAGGCAGCTCAGGTGGAACAACAATTGTCTAAGCTGTACACCAGCTGGAAACGGATCAACGATCTGGCGGACAAGCTGGATGGCATGATTGGGGCCAGTACTCCGCACTTACGACTGATGCTGCAGCTTTTGGAAAGCCTGATTCAGCCGACCCTGGAGGTGCAGTTAGGATCCGACATCAACCTGCGCACGGTGACTTTTTCCATCCAGGAGGATCAGCTCCCCCCCGGGGTGACCAAAGTAGATTAAACTCTCTGGTTGGATCTGCTTGGTAGGTTTAGAAATGGCTGCACCACGTTTGGCAATCCTGTCCTGGGATCATCTCCCTGCGGTGATTGCCAAGGCTTTCTTGACTCTGGGCCTGGGTTGGATAAGCACGACTGTGACTTTGCCTGGGGAGGCAACTCAGGTAAAAGTCAATCCGCCTACACCGCCATTGGGCTACACCATCTCTGTGCTGATCGAGACTGCTCCGGGACAGCACCCGGTAGCAACACCAGCCGTTAGCTTTCGGGGCCAGGAGTATCCTGCCTTTACCGTTGGAACTCAGCAATGGCGAGCTCTCTTGCCCACATCACCCCTGGATTCACCCGGCCTGGAATCGATTCAGATTCAGGGATTTGCAGATCCGACTCAGATGGAAATCATTCTAGAGGCGCGTGACTTCCCGGTTCAGCGCGTGTATCTCTCGCCCCAGGTGGCTAGTTTGGAACCCACAGAACTGGAAATCATCCGTGTAGCTCAATTTCGGGAACAGGCAACTCCAGAAAAACACTGGCAGGGATACTTTATTCCCCCCAGTCAAGGTCCGGTAAGCACGATTTTTGGCGTCCGCCGTTACTACAACGATGTCTTTGCCGAAAATTATTACCATCGTGGTATCGACTATGCCGGTCCAGTCGGATCAGTGGTGGTGGCACCTGCAGCGGGCAGAGTGGGACTGGTGGGCTACGAATCCGATGGTTTTCGTCTGCATGGCAACATGGTGGGGTTGGATCATGGCCAGGGAGTCACCAGTGTCCTCCTCCATCTCAGCCGCATTGATGTCAAGGAGGGAGAACGAGTAGAAGCAGGGCAGGCGATTGGGGCGATTGGCGCTACGGGGATCGCGACAGGTCCCCATCTGCATTGGGGTCTATTTGTGCACGGAGTTTCGGTGGATCCTATCCCGTGGATGCATCTCAACATACGGTAGCAATTGGATGTGCTTTTTTGCCAGGATCAGTACTGGAATACCTCACGTCGATCGGCTCCCCCTGCTGCTAAACTCCAGGCAATCTGGGTCCTGAGGCATTCTATGGTAGAGCTGACCTGGCGGCACTTACGCACTCTATCCCTGGCATGGGTTCAGAAAATCCCCCACGTACCCGAAGAAGAGGTCATTCTCCTGCAGGATGGTCTGCTGCGGGAATCCAGTTTAAGGCTTAACTACCTGGTGCTGGTGACCGGATCCTGTGTGATTGCCACCCTGGGTTTATTAAGTAACAGTGCGGCGGTCATTATTGGAGCCATGATCATTGCCCCGTTGATGTTGCCGATCCGGGGAATTGCCATGGGAGCATTGGAGGGAAACTTCCGCCTGTTTCAAACCGGACTGTATGCGGTGGGTATGGGAACCGGGGTAGCCCTGGTGATCTCCTGCACCTTGGGTTGGCTAGTTACCCCGAGTTGGGGAAGTGAAATTATGGCTCGGACCCAACCCACCTTATTAGATCTGGGGGTGGCTCTCGCTGCCGGAGGGGTGGGAGCTTTTGCCAGGGTACGCGCCCAGGTGGCCGATAGCTTAGCTGGAGTGGCCGTAGCCGTGGCCTTAATGCCTCCTGTGTGCGTGATGGGACTGGGACTTTCACAACTGGACTGGCAGGTGAGCTTAGGGGCTGGTCTTCTCTACCTGACCAACCTTCTGGGGATCGCTCTTTCCTGCATGGTGACCTTTTTACTCTTGGGATACGCTCCCTTTCACAAGGCTCGCTCAGCGTTACTGGGGGCAGTGGGACTGGTCGGACTGCTGGTCCTGCCATTGGGTGCCCAACTGACACGATTGCTGACACAGTCTCAATTGGAAACTGCGTTAGAAACCGCCCTGCTACGGGGGACGGTCACCTTTCAAAAGGTAGAGCTTTTGGCCAGTGACTTTAACTGGGTTCCCTCACTGCCTGAAGTAACTTTGCTGGTCCGCTCCACAGAGCCCGTCACAACCAAGCAGGTCGGCTTACTCGAAGATTTTGCTTATCAAGCAACCGGTCAGCGGTTTCGCCTCATTTTTGATGTCGTGCAGACCCAATTGGTCACCAGTGATCCCACGCTTCCCCCCAGTCCTCCGCCCCTCGCTACTCCGACCCCAGCTCCGGATCTCAGCCCTTCACCAGAGCCAACTGCAACAGCTTTACCGTTACCCTTAGATCAAACACCGACTCCCGAGATCCGTCAGCCAGAGCAAGATAGTACTGAACCTCCAGCAGGCATGTTTCAGAATGGCGACGTCGCAGTTCCAGAACCATCTCCCTCTCCTCTAGAAACAACATCTCCCTCACGACCTGAAGCTCCTCTCTCGGTTCCCGGTTTTTCACCTTCCCCCCTGGAGGAGCCAACATCCAGCAACGAAGAACCCCGATCCCCAACGGATTCTGCTTTTGAAGCAGAGCAACTTCAACCTCTACCACTTTCTACACCTCTGATTCCTAGGCAGCAAGAGTCACCCCCGACCCAAGTAGAGATCGAAACCCCTGGAGAAGCATCAACAACCAACCCTTTAGGGAATTCAACTCCTCCAACTTTCACCGCCCCTACGCCTTAATCTCATCAGGAGCGAACTCAGCACTTTAACTTCATTCACGCTACAACCTTGTATATTTTCGGTCGAGACGACCCATTAAATTCTCAAGATCGTTCTCTCCCTTCCTCTTCAGCATTCATTCTGGGAAAACATAAAGTTATACGGAATCAACTTGCATCTGTAGAAATCCCAGGCTATGATTCACGTCTATGTAGAGTGTTGAATGTGATCAGTGGCATTATTGCCACATTTTATGTTGAAATTGGGCTTGTAGCTTAGGATGGGTTTAACCTTGCCTTCCTGGGATGGCTCGTTTTGTAAACTCACTCGCAACCAGAAGAACTTTTTTTAGTTCTCTAGCATGTATCGCTTTTTCTCGAAGTCCAGCAGGGCTCAGGTGGGGTGATTTTGACAATAGCCTACAGGAGGATTACTGTCGAGATCTCGGGTGTAACTGTAATCGCTGAAAGACCTTCGGCTTATAAACTTGTGTGAGGATTTCCATGATAATTCCAAAGCCTAAGTTTCAATTAACTGCGTTGTTGACTTTATCCAGCAGTCTATGTCTAGCTGCCTCTTGTGGTGGAGGCTCTCTGCCTGGTTCTGTTGATATCGCCAGCGAGTCTCAGGAGGTTGAGGCCACAAGTGTTGAGGCTTCCTCCACTTCATTGATTGCTAGCCCCAACCTGCGAGCATGTGCGTCTCCAACGGCAACTGGGTGTTCACTCCCCAGCCAAAATCCTAATTCAAATCCATTTGGAGGCGGAATTCCAGGATTTGTTAGTCCCATTGGACCTCCAGGGCCTCCAGGTCTTCCGGGAGCTCCCGGTGCCCCAGTCCCAGCTGGCCCCTCTGTGATCTTTTTCCCCATTCGCCGCCCGCGACCCATACGGATTTTCAATGTTCAGATTGAGGCTCCGCTTGTCAACAATGATATTGATGCCCCCCTGATCAATGCTGTCAACAACGGCCAGATCGGTGGGAATAGCGGCCAGATCGGTGGGAATAGCGCTCCGATTACGAACAATGGTCAGATCGGTGGTAACAGTGCTCCGATTACGATCACCGATAACTTCAGTGAAAACTTTGATGACAACGAGATCAGTGATATTGGTGGAGATAACCAAGTCAATATCAGTGATATCGGTGGAGATAATACCTTTAGTGATATCGGTGGTGACAACACCATTAGTGATATTGGTGGTGACAACACCATCAGTGACAATGGGGGAGACAATACCGTTACCATTAGTGATGTTGGTGGTGACAATGTTATCAGTGACGAATGGGGGAGATAACACCGTAGAAATTCCCATCAACGATAACTTTAACCGTACGGTTAGTATTCCGGTCAATGTTAACTTTAATGGCAAGGTGGATACTGATACTGCCACAATCATCGAATCTGTGGCAATTGACACTGATATCACAACAACGATCGAGTCAGGAGCTGTGGATAGGGATCTGTTAGGCCGTCTATATCGTGCGCTTCTGGAACCTGCTTGTTTTGCGGTTGGATCTCTCCTCCTTTGGAAAGATCAGTTGCGACAATCTGCCAAGGCTATTTAAGGGTGTTTTACATCAGTTCCTATCGTCTTGGACTCCAGTTCCACTAATTCATTCAGCTCACCCCTTAGCTAAGACAACTCAGGTTTCAATGTTGATCTTGGTTGTCTGAGTCCTGACCTGGTGATTTCTCAACTCCCGAGACTCTCATCTTTTGTGGTGGGAGTCTTTTTCTGTATTCAGGCTTACTCAGGGTGATCCGGATCCTCGGATCCTGAGCACGTTATGCTGATGTGCTGGAGGAGCAAGCTTAATCCAGGCCTGAATAACTGAGCATACAAACTTATGACCAATCGAGGAGCAGCGTCACGATCACTAATACAGGTGGCGGGGGTTGTGGCTGCAGCAACGTTGCTAAGCAAGGGGATGGGATTTTTCCGTCAGTTCCTGGTGGCCGCAGTCTTTGGCTCTGGTCCTGAGTACAGCGCCTTTGCGGTAGCCTATGTCATTCCCAGTTTCTTACTGATCTTGTTAGGAGGGATCAACGGTCCCTTTCACAGTGCGGTGATCAGTATCCTCAAGAAGCGAGAGGGGGAAGACGCTGCCGACTGGCTGGAGTCAATCACCACATTGGTGGGCCTGATCCTGGTGGGGGTGGTCGTCCTGCTCTGGCTTGGTGCCGATGGCTTGGTGCAGATCATTGCGCCGGGAGCTAGTAGTGAGGTCCACCGTCTAGCGGCGGTACAGCTGAGAATCATGGCTCCCCTGGCTGTCCTGGCGGGACTGATTGGCATTGGCTTTGGCACGTTGAATGCCGCCGGACAGTATACGGTTCCAGCTCTCAGTCCGCTTCTCTCCAGCCTCACGGTTATTGTGGCTCTGGTTCTATTTGGTCATACGGGGGATCCTCTGATTCTGGCCTGGGGAACGTTAGCAGGAGCGATCTGTCAATGGTTGCTTCAGGTCCCACTACAGGCGCGTCTGAATTTGGGTAAGCCCAGACTGCGGTTTAACTGGAGATCACCAGAAGTCAAGGCGGTGGGACTATTGATGCTCCCCGCTGTGGTGTCCTCTGGAATGGTGCATATCAATGTCTATGTGGATATGTTTTTTGCGTCCTACCTCCCTGGGGATCGAACGATTGGTAATCTTGGCTATGCTCAGTTGCTGGTGCAAACTCCGATCGGCATCCTTTCCAACATGGTGCTGGTGACTTTCATGCCCGTCTATGCCCAACTTGCTGTGCCAGAGCGCTGGCAGGAATTTCGGCAGCGGATCCGGCAGGGAGTGGTGGTGTACCACCCTTTGAGCCTTTCCCTTTTCGATGTTGTTGGTGGTCCTGGCCCAACCCTTGGTTCAAATCGCCTATGAGCGAGGACGGTTTACGCCAGAAATCACGCAAGAGGTGGCAGCCCTCCTCAGTGCCTATGGTCTGGGCATGGTGTTTTACCTGCTCAGGGATGTGGTTGTTCGGATTTATTACGCCCTGGAGGATGGGCGCACCCCCCTGATGGTAAGTGGAGCAGCGATCGGGTTGAATGCTGTCTTTGATGGGTTGGGAATGCGATGGTTCGGAGCTCCGGGACTGGCTCTAGCCACCGCTGCGGTGAATATGGTGGCCCTGATCTGGTTGTGTCTGCTGCTGCAGAAACGGCTGCAGGAGATTCCCTGGGGTGAGATCCTGGGGGTGTTGGGTCAGGTGACTCTCGTGGCGTTAACCGGAGCTTTGCTGACCTGGGGATCCTGGAAAATCTGGCAGACCTGGCAACTCCCTGAGTTACTGATCCTGAATCTGAGCGGGGTAACCCTGGCCGCGGCTCTAGGCATTAGCCTCTACATCCTGGGGGTGGGAGCACTCCAGATCCCGGAAGTCGAGGAAGTAAAGCGGCTGTTCCAACAGCTCTTGAAGCGGGTCTATCCCTCCGCTTGAACCGGAAAAAGAAATTGAGCAGTCCAGACTTATTTCCTGGGAACACGGGCATAGTCATCGCTGAAGCGAACAATGTCATCCTCCCCCAGGTACTGCCCATTCTGAACTTCGATGATCACTAACGGGATCACCCCAGGATTCTCCAGACGGTGCTGAGTACAGGGAGGCACATAGGTAGATTGGTTGGTGGAGATCACTTTCTCTTCGCTACCACAGGTGACCTTGGCAGTGCCTCCAACCACAATCCAGTGCTCACTCCGGTGATAGTGCATCTGCAAACTCAGGCGATGCTTGGGCAGAACCACGATGCGCTTGATCTTGTACCCGGGTCCCGCTTCCAGAACCGTGAAACTGCCCCAGGGGCGAGACTCTGTGTTCAGTGGAGCTTCACTATTTTCAGCAGCGGAAAACGCAGATAAAGTTGAAGAAGGTGACTCTAGCATAATAACGAGGACCTTAAGAGCACAAATCTTTCTTAGTGTACCCAGATCCAATTCAGGAGGCCCAAACTTATCTTGGATAGCTACAGAAGTTCACTGGATATTAATCAAACTGGATCAGAGGGTAACCTATCAGTAGCATTAAGCTAGAAGCCTGCGGTCATGACCCTAAGAGGATGTGAGGCAGGTTCTCAGCCACTACTCGCTCGGAATTGGTAGCATGCAGGTACGTTATCAAGACCCCTGGATAGGAAAAACAGTTGGACAGGGCGGCCGCTACCAACTGGAGTCCGTACTGGGAGAAGGCCGCATGGGGCGGGTTTACCGTGCTCTAGATCAGCGCCTTTCGATCAATGCTGCTGCTGTCTATAAAGCCATTAAGTTTATGGCTATAAACCTGGCGGGTAATGCTCAGGCACGGGAGAGGTTTCAACGGGAAATGCAAGCCTGCATGATCCTGCAGGATGGCCATCTGGTTCAAGTTCTCGATTATGGAGTCAGTTCATCCCGCTCTCCCGATGGTCAGGTGGTAGAACTCCCTTTCCTGGTCATGGAGTTGGTGGAAGGTGAAACCCTAGAAACCCTGTTAAAGCGGGAGAAGCGCCTGGCCCTGCCTAGAGCTGTGGATCTCGCACGCCAGATCGCAGCAGGCTTACAGGCTATCCATAATGGCATCACGGTTCAAGAAAAATCGGTACGCTTTGTTCACCGAGATTTGAAGCCCAGCAACATTTTCTTACGTCGCGACGCGCTCGGGATCGAGACAGTGAAATTGGGGGACTTCGGACTGGTTAAATTTTTGGGCAATTCCCAGATCCGTTCCCTGACTCGAACCGGGGCATTTGGGGGGACACCCGCTTACGCTTCGCCGGAGCAGTTGCAGGAGTTCAAAGCCATTGACGGACGTGCAGATATCTACAGCCTGGGGTGCATCCTCTATCAAATGTTGACAGGAGAGTATCCTCTTAACCTTTCCCTTGAAGCCAGTGTGGTGCAGTGGATGGAAGCCCACCTTCACCAACAACCCCATCCTTTTCCCAGCACCCTGCAAATCCCCAAATCTCTGGAAGCTATTGTCTGCCGTTGTCTGGAGAAAAATCCCAATAGTCGTTATAGTACCGCCCATGAACTGGAAAAGGCGCTTCGCCGTGTCCTGCCAGAGGTGACAGCTTTGGTCTCTGCTCCACCTGCAGCGATGGCCAGGCAGGCTGCTTCTCCTCCCCAATTAACGCAAGAATTGGAGTCTTTGCTGGAGGTTTACCAGCTTCGGCCCAAGGTTACTCAGGAGGGTACAACTTTGACGGTCCTGCTGGAGCGGCTCACCCCTCACCCCCTGGATTATGATCTCTTGATCGCTGAGATCGTGGACTACCTGGAAACCTTACCCCTGGCCGATATCGACCGGGTGCGTTTGCTCAGTCGTCAGCAAGGGAAGACAGCCACTGACTGGCACCAGGAATTTGCGATTGAAGCCAGTGGCGAATCGCCCGCTGTCACCGATGCTGCCCCCCCCCGCCCCGCGCCGCCAGCCTGGCTTTGGTGGAAGACTGGATCATTGAGTTGCTGGAACTGTCACTTGGAAATGCACGCCTGCGGATCCAGCTCAGTCAGGTGGGCGATAAGCTCCGGATCATGCTCAACTATCCTGCAGAAGAACATCTGGATCAGGAGACTCTGGCGGGACGGATCTTGCCGCAACTGGAAGCCTTGCAGCTAGACGATATTCATCGCGTTGAGATTCTAGGACGTCCTGCTGGTAGAGAGCATCCAGACTGGCGGATTGAGCGGGTCCTGCCGATGCCTGGTCAGCGAAAAGGTGAATCCACCCTCCAGCCTCAACCTATTCCTGCTGATTTGCAATCTCACCATCCCCTGCAGACCGATCTCGTTCTTCCTGCTGCTGCTGCTGCTGGGAGCGAGATGACTGCCGTGCCAGCAACACCTGTTCGGCAAGACTTGCAGGAGCATCAGGATCTGCACATGCACGAGCTGGAGTTTCTGCCGGAGCTGGATCTTTCCCAGTATTGCTTTGTCCGGAACCCGATGATGTTGCGCACCTCGCTTCCTTCTCCTTCGGCAGATATTGCCCAATCGGTCATGTTTTTTCATGATCTCAGCGATGCAGAAAAGCGAAAGGTCCTGCCACTACTGACCGACTTCTTTAAAGATCCCGAGAAGGTCAACCTCACCTCGCTTCCAGATTTTGTTCAGGAGTGGTTATCCAATATCCGCCGTTATGATGACCACAAGTTTCGTTCGTTTGCTGTCTGGCTGAGTCGCTACTGTGCTGATCCTTACAATACGTTACCTGAGCTGAGTACAGGGTTAACTGCCGCGATTAAGATTGCAGTGGAAGGGGCCAAGGCACATAAAGCTGGCGAGTATCCTCCTGAAGGCCGCGTGGTCTCTCCTCAATCCGAGCCAATTCTTTATCGGGCTGGCTCCCACTGGCTGACCTGGTGCTTTTTAACGGGACTCTTCCTGCTGTTGGCCCTTGCCCTTGCCCTCCTGATCCCGTCTCCGCTTTCTCAAACTCTCCGATTTGGATTGCCCTATTGGACTGTACCCATTCCCATGATGGTGCTTCTTCTGCTCTCTCTGGGAACGCTGGTCAAATTTCATAAGTACACTCTGTTACTCAGAACGAGTTATCTATCGATTCGCCGCGATTTTCTGTTTCGTAGTCCTATTCAGGACATTCAGTGGGGGGGCATCCGCGAACTCGATCTGGAGATGTCGGCTTTCGGCAAGGCACTGCATTTTGGGGACATCACCCTGGTGTTACGAGAAGGCTCCCCTTTGCAGCTGCGCTATCTGGCCAATCCTCTAGAACTCAAACACCAGATTGAATACCTGCAACAGCAGTTTGTCATGAGCAAACGCCTGGCGGTAGCGCCTGGCCTTGAAGGAGGACCGGAAGGCCCCGGACGGATCCGACCCGCTGGGGATCTGGACTCGTGGTCGGGACGAACCTTTGGGGAAGGGAAACGTTATCGTCTGGAATCGGTGCTAGGGGCCGGAGGCATGGGCAAAGTTTACCGGGCGATGGATCAGAAGCTCTCCATTTACGTTGCTGTCAAGTTTATGCTGCATGGCGCTGATGCTGGCTATGAAGAAAGAGAACGGTTTCTGCGGGAAATGCAGGCCTGTTTAAACCTTCAAGACAGCCGGATTGTCAGGGTTTTGGACTATGGCATTACGGACGATGAGATCCAGGGAATGGAATATCTCCCCTATATGGTGATGGAGTATGTGCCCTCCCCTACCTTGGAAAAGGTGCTGAGAAGGCAACCCCGCATGCCAGCTGCTCGGGTTTTGAATATCGCCAAGCAAGTGGCTGCTGCCCTCCAGGCGGTTCATGCTGGGGTTGTACTCCAGGGTAAACGTGTTAATCTTGTGCACCGAGATCTCAAACCCTCCAATGTCTTTGTGCTCAAGGATGCTCTGGGAGGCGAAACCATTAAATTGGCAGACTTTGGCCTGGTTAAACTGCAGGGTGAATTGTCGATGGAATCCCTATCCGTCACAGGCGAATTTCGTGGCACCCCAAACTATGCCTCTCCAGAGCAATGTGAAGCGAAGAAAACGGTGGATCGACGGGCGGACATTTATAGTCTGGGGTGTGTTATGTACGAAATGCTCTCGGGGCTAAACCCCTTTGGATTTCCTGCCCAGGCCAACGCCATGCAATGGCTCTATGCCCATGTCAATACCCCACCTCGGCCGTTTAGCTCGGAGCTAGATGTTCCGCCCCCGCTAGAGGAAATCGTGATGCGCTGTATGGCCAAGGATCCTCAGGATCGCTACAACAGTGCTCTGGAACTCAGCGAGGCTTTGAACCGGCTGAATATCATCTGATCAGGACTTTTCCTGCCGTTCTCGCCATTGTTGAATCACTCGCCCGAGATTGACTCGAAATTCCTGCCAGCCCAGCCGAGATCCGGGTTCGTCATCCCAAGAGGCAGACAGTACACCATAGCTGATCCCCAGGAAACCCAGGGCAAAAAATGCCAGAGATTCTGCCAGAGTCAGGTACGGGGGAAGCTGCCAGATCCCCTGGGTGAGAAGCACATAGTTGAGGCCAAAGCTACTCAGTCCCAAGAGGGTGGGAAGACCAGAGAAGACGACGACACGACCGATCATCCGGCGACTGACATGCTCGGGAATGGCCATGCTCTCGGGTTGATCACTTGAGTCTTCCTGCCCAGATTCAACCGTGGCCTTTGCAGCCGATCGCGATGGTTGTGGACCACCAGTACGGGTCCTATTTCTCTTAGAACTCAACCGCTTCAAATGCTTATTGGACTTGGAAGCCATTGCTATTTACGTACACGAATGCCGAGCTTGCTTGTCAGGTCCATGTAGCGGTCAGGAGTATGCTCTGCCACGTAGCTGAGCAATCGCTTCCGCTTCCCGATCATCATCAACAAACCGCGACGAGAATTGTAGTCTTTAGGATTAGCCTGAAGGTGGCGGGTAAGCTGGTTAATGCGGTTGGTCAACAGGGCGATCTGCACATCAGCAGAACCTGTGTCGGTATCGTGAACCTGAAACCCTGACATGATCTCCTGCTTTTGAGCTTGCGGCAACGCCATGAGAGTATGAACATATGCAGTGCTTGGTGATCTTAGCACCTGGCTGGCAAGAAAGACCAGCTGATTCGCAGAGAAATTCGATCCTTTCGGAGGTCCTATGGTATCTGACCCTGCTCCCTCTCCCGAATCCATTCGCGATCTGCTGGACCATGGTTCGGCAGGAGATCGTCTGCATGCCATCAACTTAGTCAGATCTCTACCCCCCGAAACAGCCTATCGCTTGCTGGCCCGTGCTGCCGCCGACAACAATGTACGAGTTCGCTACGCAGCCGTCAGTCAGATCGGGACCCTGGCTCTCCCTGATCCTGCTGAGGCCCTGGCCCTGTTGCAAAAGATTTTACGGGAAGACCCTGAGTATGATGTCCGCGCTGCTGCTGCCGCTGCCCTTGGAGATCTCAAACAACCTCAGGCCCTCAAGGATCTTCTCGAAGCCTATGCTCGCGAGGAAGAGTGGTTGGTCCAGTTTAGTATCATCGCTGCCTTAGGAGAATTGGGCAATCCCGATGCCCTGGAGACACTGGTTCGGGCCCTGGAGGAAGGGAGTGAGCTGATTCAAACCGTTGCTGCGGGAGCTCTGGGAGATCTAAGAGATCGGCGGGCTATTCCAACCCTGGAGCGGTATCTCACGAACTCTGATCAGCAGCTGCGCTACCGGGTCTGTTTGGCTCTGCAGCAAATTGGGGGAGAGGAGGCGAGATCGGGGTTGGAACAATTGGCCCAGGATGAGGATGAGCAAATTGCCAACCAGGCTCGAGAGGCCCTACAGTCCTTGTAGAGGCAACCACCCTGCACACTGGAGTCGAAGTGGGTAAAAAGCATAAGTTAGCAGGACTCTACCTTGCACCTGGAAATCCTGCTATCATATGCCCTGAATTTTGTGTGGTGCCAGGGGTAGAGGAGTGGGCATGGGGGATGCGCTGGAGGTAGGGCAGCGGTCTTATCACTTTGTAGGCATAGGAGGAGTGGGAATGTCCGCTCTGGCCTACATTCTTGTTCAACAAGGCCATCGGGTGTCTGGGTCTGATATCACCCTGAATGCACGGATTCAGCGGCTGGAATCTTTGGGAGTCCAGTTTGCCCAGGGGCATGCCGCCACCCATGTGGTGGGAGATCCGCAGGTGATCTATTCCAGTGCGATTCGGCCTCAAAACCCGGAACTGGCTCATGCGCTGGATCGAGGATTACCCATCTGCCACCGATCGGCATTGTTAGCCCAGGTGTTTAATACGCACTTTGGGCTTGGGGTGGCGGGCACCCATGGCAAAACCACCACCAGCAGCATGATTGGATACCTCCTACTTAAGGCAGGATTGGATCCCACCCTGATCATTGGAGGGGAGGTGGACGCCTGGGGGGCAATGCCAGGTTGGGGAAGTCCCGCTATCTGGTGGCAGAAGTGGATGAATCCGATGGTTCTCTGGTGCAACTCTTTCCTCGCATCGGAGTGATTACCAATATTGAGCTGGATCATCCGGATCACTACGAAGATCTTGAACAGGTCATTGACACTTTTCGTCAGTATGCACACCAATGCAATGAGCTGGTGGCATCTTTAGACTGCCCGAATGTAGCTGCCCATCTCCAGCCCACCCTGGGATATACCATTGCCGATCATGCCCAGGCTGTGTATCGCGCAAAGCGGATCACCTACCTCGGGACTGGCACCATTGCAGAGGTGTGGGAACAGGATGAACTTTTAGGAACATTGCAACTGCAGGTGTTAGGGTCCCACAATTTGAGTAACGCTCTGGCTGCAGTAGCAGTGGGGCGGCGACTGGGACTTGATTTTGCCGTGATTGCGACAGCCTTGGTCGAATTTCGGGGGGCTCATCGGCGCTTTGAAACGATCGGAGAAGTGGCAGGTGTCACATTTATTGATGACTATGCGCACCACCCCAGTGAAGTTGAGGCTACACTAGCTGCAGCTCGTTTGCAGGGTCGCCGGGTGATAGCGGTGTTTCAGCCTCACCGTCCCAGCCGCTTAACATCTTTGTTTATCGATTTTGCCTCTGCATTCAAGCTGGCGGATCAGGTTGTGTTAACCCCCACCTATCGAGCTGGAGAGACAGAAACCACTGTGACCAGTTCCAGTCTGGCCCAAGCCATTGCCAACCAGCATCCTGATGTTACTTATGTCGCTCTGCTGGGGGAGTTACCTCAACACTTGGCGCAGATGCTTCACCCTGGGGACCTGGTGCTTTTTCTGGGGGCAGGAGATCTCAACCAATCCATTCCAGCCACGATTGAAGCTTATGCACGGCGGCTGCAGAAGGAGGAGATGGAGATTGCTGAGGTCACGGTGGAATGAGTTGCACCGCTTTTCATGTAGGGGATCAGGACACACTTGTCAAAGGATTGATTCGGTCTGCAGAATCGCTAGCCTCGCACACCACCTTTCGTGTCGGTGGACCCGCTGAATGGTACTGTGAGCCTACCTCCCTGCTGGAATTGCAGCAATGTTTGGCGTGGTCTTTTCAATCCCAGACGTCAGTCACCTTTTTGGGGGCGGGTAGCAATCTCTTGATTTCCGATCAAGGCTTGCGGGGTCTGGTGATCAACACCCGCAGACTGAGAGAAATTCAGATCTTGCCAGGGGGGCGTCTGTGGGCAGCAGCAGGAGCGCCATTGAAGAAATTGGCCGATCTGGCCGCCAGGCACGGATGGAGTGGAATGGAGTGGGCCATTGGCATTCCCGGAACTGTCGGCGGAGCCGTGGTCATGAATGCGGGTGCTCATCAGCAGTCTATTGCCGATGTTTTACTTGAAGTCACCCTTCTCGACGATCAAGCCCAGCCCCAACAGCTCACCATGGCAGAACTGAATTATGGATACCGCTCCTCTCTGTTACAGCAGCGAACCTGGATTGTAACTGGTGCTAGCTTTCAACTGCATCCAGGGCATGATCCAGCTCATATCAAGGCTCAGACAGAGCGCAACTGGCTAGAACGGCAGCAACGACAACCCTACGATCTGCCCAGCTGTGGCAGTGTCTTTCGTAATCCCAAGCCCATGGCAGCAGGGTGGCTGATTGAGCAAACCGGGTTAAAAGGTCACCAGATTGGGGGAGCCCAGGTGGCAAATCGCCATGCCAACTTTATTCTTAATTGCGGTCAGGCCTCTGCCACCGATATTCACACCTTGATTCGCTTTGTCCAGGGGGCTGTTTTTGAGCGCTGGTCCCTGGTGCTGGAGCCCGAGGTGCGGATCCTGGGAGACTTTGGGCTTGAGCCGCTTTTGACCTTACCTTCTTAGTTCTTCTTGCTCATCATTTCCGCTGCCTGCAGTAGCGCTACGGCCCGTTGTTGATCTTGTTTAGCCTGCATCCGCTCTAATTTGTCGGTGCTGCGTTCCAGGGTGTCAGCAGCAGATTTGCGAGTGGCTTGAGCTGCCTCCAGGTCTACGCCTTCTCCCCGTTCTGCCCGATTCACCAAAATCGTGACTTCGTTATTCTCAACCTCTGCAAATCCCCCCATGACGGCAATGGCAAACCACTTGCCCTGGTTTTTAATGCGCATCACACCCGTCCCCAGAGCCGTTAGTAAAGGCGCATGGCCTGTTAAGATCCCGAGCTGCCCGGAGGTAGCAGGCAAGATCACTTCATCACCGTTAGCATCCCACACCATCGATCGGGGGTAATGACACGTACAGTCAAGGTCACAATCAGTTCTCCTGGTCCAAGGTTGAGAGGGGTCGGCAGGCAGAAAGCACTGCTACACCCGATCCTACAGGATTCGGATCCCTCTGATCAGACAAGTTGCCAGCCACGGCCCGAAAAGAGAAAAAAGTCAAGACCTGGGGCGGCTAGGGATAAAGACCTCGATCTCCAAGCGCCTGTGCCACCCGTCCTATTCCCAGGGTATAGGCTGCACGGCGGAGTGAGATCTGGCGCTGGTGAGCCTCCCGCACTACCCGTCTGTGGGCCTGAACCATCAGGTGTTCCATATCCTGGTTGACCCGTTGCTCATCCCAAAAGAGATACGAGAGTCCCTGCACCCACTCCAAATAACTCACCACCACCCCACCAGCATTGGTGAGAATATCCGGCAGGATCTGCACGCCCTGAGCTGTCAATTGCTGATCCGCCCTCAGGGTGAGGGGACCATTGGCAGCTTCGGCAATGATGCGGGTGCGGATGCGGTGGGCATTTTCCTCCGTGATTTGATTTTCTAGAGCCGCCGGAATCAAAACATCGCAGGACAAGGTCAGAAGATCGGCATTGGTGAGAGGAATGGAGTGGGGAAATCCCAGCATCTGTTGCTCGGGATGGGACTCTATATAAGTTTGTAGGGCCGGAATATCCAGACCCTCAGGTGCATAGATGCCGCCATTCCGTCCAGAAACGGCCAGGATCTTTGCCCCCGCTTGTTGAAGCAGAAGTGCTGCTGCGCGACCCACATTGCCGAACCCCTGAATGACAATTTCTGCCCCATGGAGTGCCTGACCCATCTCGGCTAGGGCTTCACGGACAATGATCATGACTCCCCGCCCCGTTGCCATCTCTCTACCCCAGGATCCCCCCAGCGAAAGAGGCTTGCCTGTGACTGCGCCTGGCACGGCATGTCCCTTATTCATGGAGTAAGTGTCCATGATCCAGGCCATCTCACGAGCAGAGGTGCCCATATCAGGAGCAGGGATATCCACCTCGGGTCCCATATCCTGAATCAATTCACTGGTGTAGCGACGCGTAATCCGCTCCAGTTCACGGCGGCTGTAATGCCTGGGATCGATAGGGATCCCTCCTTTGGCACCGCCATAGGGAATGCCCAGGAGAGCACATTTCCAGGTCATCAACATGGCCAGGGCCGAAACCTCTTCCAGAGAGACTGCCGGATGGTAGCGGATCCCGCCTTTGTAGGGACCCAGGACATTACAGTGCTGAACGCGGTGTCCTGTCAGAACCTGAATATCACCAGTGTCTCGCTGGATCGGGAGCGCAACCGTCACCACCTTGCGAGGAATGGTGAGAATATCAAGCACTCCAGGATCCAGTCGCAACTCCCGCGCAGCCTCCTCCAGATAGCTGCAGGCCTGGTTGTAGGGACAAATGTGAGCAGGAGAGGAGGGGGAAAGGCTTGGCTGCATCCGTTAGGCCTGGGGCGAAGGAGACTCACTCAGGTCAGCAGTGGATTTAGTCGCCATTGGCGTAGCTAGGGGTCGATCTGACGCCTGCTCATGGTCTGCATCAACGTGAAGTTCAGGAGCGGCAATTGATCCTGGCTCTGCTTGAGGATCCGACATGACGTCAGCATTGACTGGATCAGAATCCGCCTGCTCTGAGGTCTGCTCAATTTCATCTGATTCATCTGAGTCTTGATCCGGATCGTCAGACTGGGGTGTTGTCGTCTGGGCTGGGTTGGCGGTTTTGGTTGCCGAGGTGCCTGATTTAGTTTTGGGGGTCTTTAGCCCTGTGGAACGCTCTAGCTCTGCGGCCTCTCGATTGAGCGCTGCCTCAAACTCTTTAGAGGCATCCTGGAGACTGCGCATGCCCTTGGCCAAGGTCCGACCGATCTCCGGTAGTTTGCGGGGGCCGAATACCAGCAACCCGACCACCAGGATCAACATCATTTCTGGCAGGCCAACTCCGAAGATATCCATTCCATATCATCTCAGCACTGTGCCCTATTAGCTTAACGCGGCTTGCTCTTGCATGCAGACTGTCCCCTCAATGATCGCCTGAGTGAGTCTGCCCAGGGCCAGGAGATCCTGACTGCTGCAGGTTCGTCTTTGCAGGAGATCGGCAATTCTTTGCTCCTGATCGGGGGTAAGTTTGTGGGTGAGGAGGGCCTCTCTGACAATGGATTGCAAAGTCATCATGATGCTCATCGCCAGGCTCGATGCTTCTAAGATAAGCGTAAATTCTTCACCTTTGAAGATCAGAAAATACTGATTTCTCCGGCCACTTTAGGTTCAAGTAGCATATGCAACCTCCCAGTAATTCATGCAAGCCTCTGATTTTTAGTTACAACTGGCCTGGTGAGATAGTGATCTTACTTACCATCCATCGCTGACTGTAGTCCACTGAGACCTCCTGATCGGAGAGATGTGAGGAAGGGGGAACCCAATTGACGGTTGCGCTGGATTTCGGGAGGATCCTTGTCATCCCTGTCTGCTAGAACTATCAGTGGTCAGGGGATCA
>JAAUUJ010000067.1 GCA_012030715.1 Synechococcaceae cyanobacterium SM2_3_1
AGGATCCGAACCCCCTGATTGGGAACCAGATCATGTTTTTGCAGCCACTGCTCCACCTTGATTCTTGCAGCCTGACCCCCGATCGGAATGGGTAACACCTGCGGGCAAAAGCAGGATCGCAGCAGACCTCGCATGACCGCTCTGTGCTCAGCCCCCTGAGGAACCATGATCAGATCAATGGGGGGATGGGGAGCGGTTGCCATAGAAGAACAGAGTGAAGTTATTCTTGTGAGAGATTGCTACCTGTTAAGAGTAGCCCTGGGCACTGCAGCATTCGGGATCAAGAGGATGGAAGTTAAGCACATCGTTACAGAGTTGACCGCCAAACCGGAAGGGACATTCCTTAGAAAATTACGGGGTGGAGCGATCATCGGGATTGGCTACATGCTGTCACCCCTCTCCTGGTGGAATGATCTCTTTTTCAACCTCCCCATTGCGCTGCTACTGGGATACGCTCTCAGCTGGCTGAACTCCGACTGGTTTCTTCCTGGAACGGTGATTGGGTACTGGATCTCGAATGTCGTGGGCATTGTCATGATGCAGTTTGGTGCCGTGGATATGTTTCTAGGGCAGGAGAAGCGGAATACCAAGCGAGATCTGTTGGTTGGATTGGGTGGATCAACACTTTACACGCTAGTCATCGCAATTCTGGTGTATTTCCACCTCTTGAATATCCCAGACTTTTTGCTTACTTTGCAGCATTAAATGGCCCTCAGAGTCCAGGAGTATACTCTTAGGTAACGCAATCCAATGATCAACACCAACGGCTGGTTGCCAGCTATGCACCCCCTAACATTGGGGTTTGCTCCTGAGAGCGAAAGTGAATTTAGACATCACTATCATCAAAACTCTATACGGGCAATTCGTTTCTCTTTAATCACCGGACTGTTTTTCTTTGCAGCCTTCGGTCTCTATGATCGCATGTCTCTAACGTCAGTGGTGCTGGTGCAGCAACTGTTCTGGATCCGGTTTGGCTGGGTTTGTCCCAGCTTGCTGCTGATCCTTTCACTCACCTATGTGCCAGGATTTCTGGGCTGGTTTGAGCTGGCTAATCAGTTTGCTTTACTCATTCCTGGTTGTGGCATCCTGATCATCAACTTCTTGATGGTCAATCAACTTGGATTTCAGGGACTGATGCTGTTGCTTCTCTATACCTATACATTGTCGCGGTTAAGATTCTGGCAGGCCAGCTGGATCGGGTTAGGTTTGAGTAGTGTTCAGGTTATGATTGACATCTGGCACTTTTCCTTTCCTTCTGAAACTGCAGTGCGTAGCCTGATCTTTCTCCTGATCACCAACTGTATTGGTCTAATTGCCAGCTATCAAACAGAAGCTTATTCACGCCGGGACTTCCTGCTGCGAAGACAGTTACAGGAGGAGCATCAACAATTACTGGAAGCGCAAGAGCAAACAGAGAAGTTGCTTTTTAAATATCCTGCCCGAAACTATTGCCACCCGCCTCAAACAAGATCCGCAAAGGATCGCCGATGGCTTTGCTGAAGTCACAGTTCTGTTTGGAGATATTGTTAATTTCACATCACTCTCCAGTCAGATTTCACCTCAGGCTTTGGTGGAATCACTCAATCAGATCATTTCAGCCTTTGATCAACTAACGGAAACCTACCACCTGGAGAAGATCAAAACGATCGGGGACTGCTATATGGTAGTGGCAGGGCTGCCGGATCCCTGTCCCAATCATGCTCAGGTGATAGCCGAGATGGCCCTGGCTATGCAAGAGTGCATTCAGCAGTTTTCGACCCCCATGGGAACTCCTTTTCAAATTCGCATTGGCATCAATTCTGGTCCGGTTGTTGCAGGCGTGATCGGGCGCAAGAAGTTTATCTACGATCTTTGGGGAGATACCGTTAATGTTGCCAGTCGCATGGAGTCACAGGGGATCCCTGGCAAGATCCAGGTGAGCAGCAGCACAGCTAGCTATCTGCAGGGGCTCTATCAACTGGAGCGGAGAGGCGAGATCGAGGTAAAAGGGAAGGGACCGATGGAAACTTTTCTTCTGGGGGGAAGATTCGGTTGATTTTACTACATGTTCTCTCCAAATACATTGAAAAGACTTGTCGTCATCAGTTGAGATTGCTGTATTGCTGAGGCCTTAAGTGGCTGACATACACTGACATCACTCTTCATTTTCTGATGCTACGTGTTCTCTCAGCTTTAGTGGACAAGCAAATGTTTTTGCAGGGGTATCTAGACCTGATCCTGGGTTGTAGCCTATCTGTTTTTTCGCAGCTTTCAAAAACCGCATCTGGCACTCATACAGGCAGGATTACTCGGAGCAAATCATGCTCTGCTGGGGATCAGTCGTATGGCCATGCGGGACAACCTGATCGTTCTGGTGGAGCGTTTCTGTCTCTTCTTCTGTCCTAGCTGCTTCTTAAAACTCAAGCTTCAGGATCTCTCCTTCGCCAGCATTGAATCCCTGGTTGGCAACATATACCTCGCCATCTGGACCTACAGTCACTGCGGTGGGAGTGATCAGATCAGCAAGAATTGTGGTGCGTACTCCATTAGGTTCCAAGCGGATCAGGGAACCAAAAGGAGCTTCGCCTAAGATAGAATCGCTATCGTATTCAAGAATCCAGAGGTTGCCCTGGCTATCAAAATCAATATCCACCAGGTTGGTGAAGCCAGAGAATGCTGTTGTGGGCTCAGATGTCTCTAGACTCAAGATCCGGGCTTCGCCTAGAGGGAAGGGTAATCCCGTTAGTTCCGAGACATAGAATTGCCCATCAGGTCCCAGTGTGATCGCGGTGGGCACCTGTTGCATTGGGAGTGGATCGGGAGCTCCTGGAATCCCAGGGTTGGGGAAAAAGCGAATTTCACCAAAGACCGTATTCACAGCTAAATCATTTCCATTGCGATCACTTTGCAGCAGCACATTTGCCCCTGCATCAATGATCCACACGCTATCTTCCTGTACCAGCAGACTGTAGGGATTGCTCACCACATCGGTGCCGTCGGGATTAGTTTGCGCTTCAACTGCTGCAACATCAGCCAGGTATCTGACTGTGCTATTGGGATCAGAAGCTACAGGATCAGCGGTGACCAGGCTGCCCAATTCGGGAGTATTGAGAATTTCACGGTTAGCTGGATCCGTGCCCAACCCAATTAAAAAATAAAGCTGTCCATCAGGGGCAAAAGCCACATCAGTGGGTCCTAGGCTGTCCGCTCCGGTAGGGGGCTGGAGAACGGGCTCTCCAGCGGGAATGGCCACTGAGGGTAGGTTGGTTAAAACTCTCTGCACCTCACCCGTTTCTGGATCAATGCGCGTGATCGCACCCGTGGTCCCAGACTGAAGCTGAGCGCCAGGCACGCTAGGGGAAGGAGCGGTGGGTTGGTTGGGATCAAATCCTCCCGCCGGACCTCGGCCTGCCTCTGCCACATAGAGCTGCTGATCTGGGCCAAGCGTAATCCCTCTGGGGCTATCCAGGTTGCTAGCCAGAACCGTGACGGTAGGTGGACCAGGCTCAGGATCGGTGGGCAATGCCAGAGGTGAAGAGGAAGAAGAACACGCCCCGATCAGAGTAGACAGTCCGAACCCAAAACCCACCTGAAAAAGATTGTGCTTGAGCGCCTGCATCTGGATTCTCAGCTCTATAGTAGGAATTATAAGGGGAAGTGATCCTGAACGAATCTGCAACTTTTTCCCATCTGTGAGGAGGTCGTAACTCTTCACCTCAGGATTGAGCCATGGCTTGCCAAGACGGGGGAAGTGCTGGATGCTGGGATGGCGATCCGACTTCCGGGGTGGCAAGCACAGATTGGGAATCGGGAGAGGGTGGACTTCGATGGTGGATCTGGACTTCCAGCGGTTTCTAGCCCTCAGCCAGCAGGGAAACTTTATTCCGGTGTATCAGGAGTGGGTTGCGGATCTGGATACCCCTGTCTCTGCCTGGTATCGCGTCTGTGCCGGACAACCCTACAACTTTTTGCTGGAATCCGTGGAGGGGGGAGAACAAATCGGTCGCTACAGCTTTTTAGGCTCCGATCCCCTCTGGGTGCTGGAGGTGCGGGGAGCAGAAAGTCTGCAGAAGTTTCGGGATGGCACCTCCCTTGTGCATCGGGGCAGTCCTTTTCACATCCTGGAAACCTGTCTGCACCCCTTTCACCCTGTGCATCTGCCAGAACTCCCCAGCAGCATTGGGGGCCTGTTTGGCTACTGGGGCTATGAACTGATCCACTGGATCGAACCCCGGGTCCCAGTTCACCCCAGCCGTCCTGGAGATCCGCCGGATGGAATTTTTATGCAGGTGGACAGCATTTTGCTTTTTGATCAGGTAAAGCGCAAGATCTGGGTGGTGGCCTATGCCGATTTACGCCACGTTTCTACTGAAGCAGCCTACAACAGGGCAGTGGAACGGATCCAGACCCTGATTGCCAATCTACAATCCCCCTACACTCCAGCAGATCTGGGGTTGGGTTGGCGGGCAGCCTCCGCTAGAGATCTGAACTACCAGGCCTGCACCGATCCGGCTCAGTATGGCCAGCAGGTGGAAAAAGCCAGGGACTACATCAAAGCCGGAGATATTTTTCAAGTCGTGCTTTCGCAGGAGTTTCATACCACCTACTCCGGGGATCCCTTCCGTCTTTACCGTTCACTGCGCCAGATCAATCCTTCCCCCTACATGGCCTACCTGCAGTTTGAGGATTTTTATTTAATCGGCTCCAGTCCTGAGGTGATGGTGCGTCTCCATCTCCAGGAGAAACAACGGATGGCGGTGGTGCGCCCAATTGCAGGTACACGGCCTCGTGGAGAAACCCTAACAGCGGATCAACAGCTGGAAGCCGATCTGCTTGCCGATCCCAAAGAACGAGCCGAGCACATTATGCTGGTGGACCTGGGGCGGAATGATCTGGGACGGGTCTGTCATCCCGGAACTGTGCAGGTGCAGGATCTGATGACAATTGAACGCTACAGCCATGTCATGCACATTGTCAGTCATGTGACTGGAGAATTGCTGCCCACCAAGACCCCCTGGGATCTGCTGCAGGCAACTTTCCCCGCTGGCACTGTCACAGGTGCGCCCAAGATCCGGGCCATGGAGATCATTTACGAGCTGGAGGGGCTGCGCCGAGGACCCTATTCCGGTGCCTATGGCTATTACGACTTCAGTGGTCAGTTGAATACAGCGATCACCATTCGCACCCTCTGGGTTCGAGATCAAAAAGTGACCTTACGAGCAGGAGCAGGGATCGTGGCGGATTCCGATCCAGAGCGGGAACAGGAGGAATGTTTCAATAAGGTGCGGGGGATGTTAACTGCCATCGCTAGTTTGCAACCCTCTCCCTGATCTCAAAACTTAATAGCCTCGCCCTTAAGATGCTGGGTACCCTGAGCAGAAGGTCACGGGTGTGTGAGGTGCCAGGGGATGAATTGCTACAGACATAGAGGGATTCGGGGAGTGATCAGTTGTCTGACCGGCATCCTGGTGCTTGTGTACGGGTATGTTCTGCCCCAATATGCTTATGCGAATTCCCCTTATCTCCTTAGAGTCAAACCCACTGACGAAAGGGCGGCCATCCCGATCCTGGATCGGGTTCATTCAGAAGCTCCTGGGGCGTATCTGGTCTACGAAGGCAATCAACCCCTGATCATGGTGGGGGAATATCCACAGCTACATCTGGCGACCCAGAGACAGACTTCCCTGCAGAAGATGGGGCTGACGGTTGAATTGCTCCAGGATCAAAATGGCACTTTGCGACCTGTTCCTCCCCCTCCTGATCCAGTTGCACCCAGTTCTTCCCCTGCGCAAACCGTCGCCTTTAACCCCGAGAGCTCCGGCATGTTCCCCTGGTTCCCTTACCACTTTCCCTACGCGGTTGTCGGGGAATCGTTTCTAGATGCATTACCAGGCAGCAGATCGGTGATGCTACATCGGGATGCCGCTCAAGCGTTCCAGACCCTGCAGGCCGATGCCGCCCAGGAGGGGATCCAACTGGTGCCTCTCTCTGGATTTCGGACCCTGGCTGTCCAGCGCATGTTGTTTCAGCGACAAATTGTCCGCCGCGGATCGGAGGCTGCCGCTCGCCGTCTGTCTGCACCTCCAGGACACAGTGAACACCACACAGGGTTTGCCATTGACATTGGGGATGGACGCTATCCCGCCACCCATGTGCAGTACAGTTTTGCCCAAACCCCTGCCTTTCGCTGGTTAGATCAGCATGCTGGGGACCATGGATTTGAACTGTCGTTTCCCGATCAAAACTTTCAGGGGGTAAGTTATGAACCCTGGCACTGGCGTTACGTGGGGACTCCAGCGGCGCAGGCCGTCTTTGCTCAGGTCCAACAATGGCAGGCTCAGCAGCTGGCACAGGGCAACTGAAAAAACATGACCGTCCCGATGACTTTCGTCATGCGTCTCCTGGACACAGGTCACTCGGATTTTTGGGGCAGTTTCGCGATGATCAAAGTGTCGAAGTTACAGGAGTTGATCCTATGCGTTCACTATCCACTCTAGCCTTCACCACGATCCTCAGCCTCTCATTCCTGCATTTGCTCCCGGGTTCTGCAGCCCATGCCAGTGGCCGCCTGCAGGTAGGAGGATACGATCCAGAAACCGGAAATGCAGCCGTGATCAGCGGTGGCTATCACTCGCAAACTGGAGCCCGTTATGGTCGTGCTGCTGGATATGATGCTGCCACCGGAACCTATGCAGGGACCACTCGCTTCTACAACCCTTCCACGGGCGAGGGCTTTACCACCTCTACAGAAGCCAGGCATGGATCGGGAGTGACCTCCACTCTCCATACGGTGAATCAGGGTAGCTACAGTTGCACGGTTTCCCAATCTGTACCTGCCCACTGTGCTGAGATCAGTTACTAAGCCAGTGAAGTGGCTGAATGGCTTCTGATCGCAATTGGCCCCGATTTAAGCTTTGGATCCAAAGGCTATCAGGTGCGACTGCTCTAATAAAATGTAAGTAGTGTCACCCTCCGATTGAATTATGCAACATCTTCACTCCTTTCTCACTGCCTTTTTGCAACAGTTCAACTGGGAAGAAAAGCCTCCCTATAATCTGGATAAGTTGCGGGCCAGTGGTCTGTAGATCTCCTTTCGGCAATCACGACTGATCTCCTCCAGAAAGCCGAACCTATCCTTCTCTTCAACCTCATTACGATGGGAATTGAAGAGGAGGATCATAAGCCAAGAGTCCTCCGAATCCTCATCAGTGTCTGAGTATCGATTCACCCCAGGAGGTTGGGTTATGGCACTTGTTCGTTTGGATCCATTCCGTGAAGTCGAAGGCTTACAGCAGGAGATGAATCGCTTGTTTGATGATTTCTTCCCGACTCAGCGCCGAGGCCGGGGCATTGCCACCACATTTGCTCCTGCTGCTGAACTGGAAGAAACTGCCGACGCCTATCTGCTCAAGCTCGAGCTGCCCGGCATGAAAAAAGAAGATCTGGATATCCAGGTAACCGCCGAAGCCGTGTCTGTGAGTGGTGAGCGCAAGTCGGAAATCAAGTCTGAAGATCAGGGTATGACTCGCACCGAATTTCGCTATGGCAAGTTCCAGCGGGTGATCCCTCTGCCCAATCGCATTGATCATCAGAATGTAACCGCTAACTACACCGATGGCATCCTCAGGCTCACCTTACCCAAGGCTGAGTCTGAGAAAAGCAAAGTGGTGAAAGTGAATATCGGTTAACGACTTGGTAAAACTCGGGTCTGGGCTGATAGGATTCCTGATCAGCTCAGATCTTTTTTGGTTTATGGATCTCCCAGAACTGAATCTCACCACGATCCAGGCAATTTTGGATGGTGACTTGGATGATGAGACAGTCAACCACCTGGCTCTCCAATCCCTGGGGTTTGAGTACGAACCCATTCAGGGGAAATGGCAAAGTGAACACGCCGATCCGGCCTGGAAAAGTGATCATATTCCCCACTTCATTGCTAACCGTCCCGATGGGGTCAAACTAACCCGATCCATTCCTCCCGAGGATAAGCAGCTTTTGAAAGCGCAGCTGGGATTCTCAGGCTACAAGGTGCATGAACTTACCCCCCAGAAAACCCGCCGCGCTACGGTTGCAAACTGGCTGTTGGGGGTGCTGAAGCGGCAACAGGCCGGATCCATTTGAACTTGCGGAAGGCAAACCACAGATCTTGAGCAACTGGATCCCTTCCTTCACATGCTGAATATTGGACCGCCCGTAAACTCTAGGGTAGTAACGCACCGGAATATCCACCACCTTAAGGTTCTGCTTCACCGCTCCCAGTAGCAGATCAAAATCACCAAAAGGATCAAAATCACCAAAAAAATGCCGTTGGGCTGCAATCTCCAGATAATCACTGCGACGCAATGCCTTGGTGCCACAGAGGGAGTCTTTGATGCGGATCCCGAGGATATAGGAGAGTATCGCCGCAAAAAAGCGATTGGCCCACTGATTCAGGGTCGGCATAGCTGTGGTGGAAAGCGGGTAGATCAGACGGCACCCATTGGCAAAATCACATCGTCCTGAGGCAATCGCCTGAAAAAACTTGATCATCTCCTCCGCCTGCACTGTTAGATCGGCATCCAGGATAATTAAAATATCCCCTGTGGCTGCTGCGAAGCCCACTCGGACGGCATCGGCTTTTCCTTTCCCCGGTTGTTGCAGGGCCTGGATCTCATGACTATCTGCCAGCTGGGTTTGCACAGTCTGGATCTGGGTCCAGGTGTCATCACTGGAATGGCCTTCCACAAAGATGATCTCTGTGCGGCTCCCCATCCGAGGCAGGCGGCGTACACAGTTCCAGATGTTTCCGGCCTCATTGCGAGCCGGGATGATTACGGAGCAGGAGAGCTCCTGAACAGATGTAGAAGGGGAAGCGGGCTGAGGACGGGCCACAATGTACTCTGTGAGGCAGAGGCGATTAATCAGGGGCATGGGGGCCAGGAAGGCGGTTAAATAACCCAGACAGAAAGGGTATTTTGCGGGGAAATAGAAATTGCTTACCCGTTTTGATCACCTCACACCCGGTCAGATGCAGAAGATTGCTGATATCTCCCTGCGAAAGCCAGTTGGTGGCGGGCATGGGCATACGTTGCCCCAGTCGGGAGGCCAGTTGCAGGATCCCTTCCCAGAGTGGGTTGTGGTAGGAGATCACGAGACGAGTGCTGGGCTGGCAGTAGGCGAGGAGGTGCTCAAACACCGCCTGAACATCCTTTAAGCTCCCGACTGTATTTGCCAGAATAATGTAGTCGAAGGCTTCCTTCATTTCAGTGGTCTGCAGATCATGGGCATCCAGCACCCAGAAATGCAGGTGAGGGAACTCCTGCCTTGCCTGTGCTACCGCTTCTGCATCCTGATCCAGACCCACACCATAGTCTGGCTGCAGGGCATTGAGAAGCATGCCGGTTCCTGATCCGATTTCCAGTACCCGTTTGCCAGGGGGGATGAGGAACTGATGCAGGGCATCCAGATCCTGGTGATAGTAACGATTTTTCCTCCGCCAGAGATGCAAAGGATGGAGCTGCTGCAACACCGTTGGCCTTGATCATCACTTGTGCAGAGAAGCTTACCAAATCCCAGGGGCTGAGCGCTGATCTCCTGGGCCCAGAAAACGTCTGCCCAGAAAGCAAGTCGTTTGCACAGGTTTAGCTGATCCAAGCCTCCACCTGAACTTGCATTATGTCCAGCCATTTATCTTCCTGCGACCAGCTCCTATGAAGTGACGATTCCGTCCACCTATAGCCTGCTCGTTACTGCAGATGTCCGGTGTGGAACAGTGTTATCGGAGCCTCGTCCTAGTCGTTGCCAGACAAGGGTCAATGGGACATCTCTAATCTTCTGGGTGCATTGATGAGCTCAGCAAGGTCAAAATGTATGTCTTGCATATGAAAAAACTCCCCTCAAGGGGGAGCTGCGTTGGTTGCTATTTCAAATGTACAGAGATCGAGATCAGGCTCCGATCACATCCCCATCTTCCTTGGTGATCGCTACGACTGAGGGGCGAGGGGGCATCCCTTCCTGAAAGTCTGGCCAACGGGTGGAAGGGTTCTCGAATGTAGATCCGTCATCGTCACCTGGATGCTGTACTGCCACAAACAGAGTGCGGCCATCGGGGGTGAACTTGGGTCCACACATCTCGGCACCCTTGGGGCAGGCGAAGAAATGCTTGCTGACCGCTTTGGCCTCACCCGTGGTATCTGCAGCCCAAATCCCATCCGAGAACCCGAAGCCAGTACAACCATCCGTGGAGATCCAGATGCGGCCCTGGTTATCAAAGGCGACATTATCGGGGTTGCAGAACCAACCATTGGCTGACACCCCCTCACCATAGCTCGCGCCTGTGGCTGCATCGGATGGATCCCCAGCCTTGATAAACACCTCCCAGGTGAACTCGGTGGCGGTGTGATCTGCATTGGCGCCTTCTCCAGGAGGAATCATTTCCACGATATGGCCCCAGATGTTCTCGGCCCGCTCGTTCACCGCATCCACCTGATCTGCAGCTCGCTTGTTGTTGTTGGTGAGCATCACGTAGACATGACCATTGACGGGGTTGGCTTCCACATCCTCAGGGCGATCCATTTTGGTGGCCCCGAGCAGATCAGAGGCACGGCGGGTTTCCAGCACAACCTCCGCCTGACTGTTAAAGCCGTTTTCAGCGGTCAGCGGGCCTTCCCCAAACACCACAGGCAACCAGAGGAGGCGACCATCATCCTCAAATTTGGCCACGTAGAGGGTACCCTCATCCAAAAGATTGAAGTTGGCTTCACGGTCTTCAGGTTTGTAGGTGCCCTTGGTTACAAATTTGTAGACGTAATCAAAGCGCTCGTCATCGCCGGAGTAGACCACCACCTGGCCATTAGGAGCAACCACCGTGGTGGCATTCTCGTGCTTGAAGCGCCCCAGTGATGTCCGCTTGACAGGCTTGGAGGCAGGATCATAGGGATCGATCTCCACCACCCAGCCGAAGCGCATGGGTTCATTGGGTTCCTTAGCAATATCAAAGCGATCATGATACTGCCCCCAGTTGTAGCTGGGTTGACCCACAATGCCATAGCGCTCGTACTCAGCCCCGTCCCGCTCTCCCGCAAAGTACTGATGGAAGTTTTCTTCTGCGGTCAGGTAAGTGCCCCAGGGGGTCCAGCCACCAGCACAGTTGTTAATCGTGCCGATCACCTCCAGGCCTGTAGGATCGGCAGAGGTCTTGAGGCGATCATGCCCTGCGGCTGGACCGGAAACTGCAATCGGGGTACTGCTGAGACGAATGGTGCGGTTGTACTGGCTGTCCGGCACCACCTGCCATTCGCCATTCACCTTCTTCACCTCAACAACAGAGACTCCATGGGCAGCAATTTCAATATCCGCCTGCTCCTGGGTTGCCCCCTGCTCTTGATTAAAGCCAGGGAACATCAGGTGGGTATCGGTGTACTCGTGATTGATGCACAGGATGCCGTTCTCACTGTTATCCGATCCGACGGGTAGCGGGAAGTAGGCGATCATATCGTTGTTGTAGCCAAACTGCTTTTCCTGCAGCTCAGCGGTTTGGGCCATCGGATCCAGGCCAGGAGTGCCAGGGACCACAGGATCACCCCAACGGATCAGGACACTAGCGCGATAGCCTTCCGCCACGCGATGACTCTCTTCGTAGCCATGGGCAATTTCAGAAAAGGTGAGCGAGGAGGCTGCCGCTGCATGAGCCGGAGACTGGTGCCGGGTGAACAGGCTAGCAAAAGCACTGGCTGCCACCGTGGCGCTGATGCCCTGCAGGGCCGCCCGACGGGTAAAACGGGTTGCCAATACATCGGCAAAGGTGCGGTTGGCACTTGGATTGGAGCCGATGTCGTCAAGTTCGGCTGCGGTAAAAGGACGATGCTGATTGGATGCCATGAGTGTGACCTATTGGAAAGTCGAAAGGATAGTTGACAGGATTCTGGATTGAAACCCTTGAGCATAATTTCATCGGTATCTTCGCCTAGAAATTGAGAATGATCAATGTGGAGTTGTTGACTGTATAGAACAATACAATTACCTGCAAGTGCTTTGGGCTAAGCATTTCACCAGACTTTTTCGGCGCCAGCGGGCAACATCCGAAAAATAATCAGGATCTCTTGAGTACTGAATTTGATCTCTGTCTAATTTCAAACCAAAGAACTGATCAGGCTAGTGATAATCTTGACTTGCATCGGCGTTGCCAGCTACTTGCGAAGGGAGGCTCAGGATCTTTACAGCAGCGAGAAGTCATCGCCCTAGCTTACCCTAGACACAGAATGGTGCTGGGGGTAAGACCAATGCGCATAGACCCGATCTCGCCAACTGCTGTAATTGAATGGGCTCGCCCTGTTCTGATCCAGGCTGGAGCCTACGCCCTGCAAGTTCAGCAAAAAGTCGGGATTCAACCAGCCAAGGAGGGCAAACGCACGCTCTTTGCCCAGGCTCTCACCGATGCTGATCTTTCGATTCAAACCTTTGTGGAAGTGGCTGCCCTGGCCCGTTATCCGCAATTGGGCTTTTTTGGAGAGGAGGAGGACACTTCCTACAATATGAAGTACTTCCCTGCCTCTAGTCCGTACACCCTGCTGCTGGATCCGGTGGATGGTACCCGCTTTTATATGGATCAGCACCCTAATTTCAACCTGATTCTTTCTCTATTAGGACCAGAAGGCTTGTTGGGGGCGATTGTGCATATGCCAGGACTGGGGCAAATGGTGTTTGCCGATCAGGATCGGGGGGCCTGGCTTGTGAAGGGAGAGCACACCCCAGAACCCTTAAACCTCAACCCTTCCCAACGGCTGGTGGTGACTTATCGGTTTCCTGAAGCTGTCGAGAAGCTCTCCCCCCAGTTTCATGTCATTGACATTGCCCAGGATTATGACGGCAGCCGCCCCTGTCCCAGTGTGAACGCCATCTTTTGGGGGGAGTCCTGTGCCTTTTTGGGCAATCATGTGTCTTTGATTGACTGGGGAGCCATGGCCTACATCGTGGCGCAGGCTGGGGGTGGGCAGACTGATCGGCAGGGAAGTCCCCTCGTTTTAGATCATGTCGATCCCCGTTACCGTCATCCCACCCTGGTGGCTTCGGCAAATCCCGAGATCCATCAACAGATCCTGACCCTGCTCAATTCCTGAGTCATGGTCAATCTCATGATCAACGGGTGATCCTACCCATGCTGCAATCCCTGCTTTTGCTTTTGCTTCTGGGGCTGATCCTCCTGGCCATCTGGGGGTGGCCTCTCTGGACCCGCTGGCGGCGGCACCGACTCCGGCAACGCCCCTTTCCTCAGTCATGGCAGCTGATCCTGGAACAGCAAGTTTCCCTTTACCATCGTCTACCACCGCCTCTCCAGCAACAGCTGCGCGAGCATATGCAAGTTTTTCTCATAGAGAAGCAGTTTATTGGCTGCAATGGGCTGGTGATCACTGATGAGATCCGGATTAGCATTGCTGCTCAGGCCTGCTTACTTCTCCTCAATGGCAGGGGAGATTATTTCCCGCGTCTGGCTTCGATTCTGGTCTATCCCCACGCCTACCAGGTGCAGGTGACAGAAACGCTGGAGAACCACATCGTGCAGGAACGCTGGGAGCAACGACTAGGAGAATCCTGGCAACAGGGGCAGCTGCTAGTGGCCTGGGATCAGGTGAATCAGCAGTCTCTCCAGAGCAACAGGGGCCACAATGTGATTTTGCATGAGTTTGCCCATCAGCTGGATCAGATCACGGGTAGCGCCAATGGCGTTCCCTCGCTGAAAACTGCTGCCGAGCAACAGATCTGGACAAAAGTGTTCCGCCAAGCCTACGAACAGCTTCAGGATGATATTCGTCACAGACGCCCAACAGTTCTTAACCCTTATGGTGCTACGCATCCTGCCGAGTTCTTTGCGGTGGCAACCGAGGCCTTCTTTGAGAGATCTGCTTCACTTCAGCAGCATCACCCAGAACTCTATGCAGAGCTTAAGCGCTTCTATCAACTGGATCCCGCGAAGTGGTCAGGAATGTAGCAGGACAACTCAGGTTCTCATCGTAGAGTAGAGGCTATGCCGTTGCAGGAGTTGGTATGGCCCTCACTAAGGTTCAGATCCGCAAAGCTCATCGTTTCCTGGCCCCGATCATGTTGTTGCCCTTACTCGTCACCCTGCTGACGGGTTCCATCTATCAAACGGCCTCTCTCACTGGTGCTAGGGGAGATTTCTACTGGTTGATCGAGATCCATAAAGGGTTGTGGGGACCGCTCAACCTGGAAATCATCTATCCTTTTTTAAATGCCCTGGGTCTGTTGGTGATGGGGGTGACCGGGTTCAGTATGTGGTTGCAGATGCGGCCCCGTGCCCGAAACCGTGAACTGGCAGAGAAATGAGAGAAACAGGGAAGAACGGATAACCGGTATGCAACGCACCCTTGACGAGATTAACGACCGCATCAGCTCTGGGAGTGTGCGGGTATTGACAGTGCTGGAGTTGAAGCAACGGGTTGCCCAGGTGGGCACGGAGGCTGCTTACCAGGACGTGGATGTAATTACGACAGGGACCTTTGAGCCCGTAGAAGCTTCAGGTGCCATTCTCAACCTGGGGCACACCGACCCTCCCATCAAGATTCGGCAGGCCTGGCTCAATCATGTACCTGCCTATGCTGGGTTTGGGGCTGTTGATCTATTCCTTGGTGCCTCTCAACCCTCGGAACGGACCGAGGATCAACACGGCGGGGGGCATGTGATCGCTGATCTGGTCGCTGGTAAGCGGGTTCAGGTGCGTGCTGTCGGGCAACCAACCGATTGTTATCCCCGTACCGACTTTGAAACCTCAATTCATAAGGATGAGATCAACCAGTTTTATCTCTTTAATCCTCGCAATGTTTATCAGAACTTTATTGTGGGCGTGAATGGAGGCGATCAACCCCTCTACACCTATCTGGGGCTGCTGCAACCCCGTCTCGGCAATGCGGTCTACTCCAACCCCGGTTCCCTCTCTCCCCTGCTCAACGATCCCAGGCTAGAGGTGATTGGAATCGGCACCCGGATCTTTTTAGGGGGAGGAATCGGCTATATCGCCTGGGAAGGGACGCAGCATTTTCCGAAACAACGTCGGATGCCTAATGAAACTCCGATTGGACCAGCAGCAACCCTGGCATTAATTGGCGATGCAAAACAGATGCAGCCGGACTGGGTGCGCGGCTGTTACTTCCGTCACTATGGCCCTTCTCTCATGCTGGGGATCGGCATTCCCTTGCCGGTGCTCAGTGAAGAGGTTGTGAAAAAAGCCAGTGTTGCGGATCAGGACCTGGTGGCACCTGTGATTGACTTTGCGATTCCGCGACGAGTGCGTCCCACGTTTGGACTGGTGTCTTATGAGCAATTGAAGTCAGGTCGGATTCAACTTAATGGGCAGAGCCTCCGCACAGCCCCGCTGGTCAGCATCCGCCGTTCCCTGACGATTGCTGACATCCTGAAACAGTGGATCCTGGCAGGAGAATTTTTCTTGAGTGCACCTGTGGCTCCGTTGCCAGTGGAGCAGGACTTCCGGGCCCTCAATCTCAGTTCCTCCCAGCGTTAGCCGTGGGTGATTATCGCTTCACTGCAGCAGAGGCTGTCCCCGCATCCGCCGGACCTGATTGAGATGAAATGGGCAATCACAGCCAAAGAGAGCAATGGCGGTGTCACTCTCCTCAATCGTGAACTCTAACATCGGGTGCTGGACGGAGAGATCAGCGTTCTCAGGAGCGGAGAAGATCATTCCCCGGCGCAGACTCAGATCCAGGAGAGGAGGAGCCGTGTCGGAAGACTCAGCTTCAGCATGAGCTGGCTCCGAGAACAGAAGCAGCGTGGAAACCAGACCAGGTAATGTCAGCAAAGTCATGAGCAAACGCAGCATATCCGAGTACCATTCCACAGTTTCTGCATTGGAGTGTAGCTCAGGTTTATTGATGGGCAAGAAAATCAGGATCAAAATTGCGTTTTCGCGCCACTGCTCAAGTCCGATCCGCGAGAGCAAGCAGCAGAATTCCCAAGCTGGCCAAGCCAATCAAGCTGGCCATTACCAGAGGCTCAGATGGAATTAGATCTGGAGGCATAAAGACGTAGAGTGAGGAAAGCAACCTGCTACACAGGTCAGGACAGTTCTCTCTTTATAATGTTTTCCCATGATATTTCTGCTTCCTTTCAGCGCATGAGTGTCATTTCTCAATGTTTCCAGGACTTGCAAGCCCAGCAGAGTAAAGCGCTGATCCCCTTCATTACCGCTGGGGATCCTGATCTAGCCACCACACTCGCGGCCCTCCAGGTCCTCAACACCAGTGGAGCCGATCTGATTGAGCTGGGGGTGCCCTACTCCGATCCATTGGCGGATGGTCCCGTGATCCAGGCGGCGGCGACACGGGCTCTGTCCCGGGGGATCACACTCACCAGCATCCTTTCTGCCCTGGAGGATCTCCACCTCAAGACGCCTCTGATTTTGTTTACCTACTTCAATCCCATTTATCAGCTGGGGATCCCTCGCTTCCTAGAACTGCTACACAAGGCTGGAGGTCAGGGGCTGGTGGTGCCAGATCTGCCGTTGGAGGAAGCAGGACCGTTGATCACTGCGGCTCGGGATCTGGAGATTGATGTGATTATGCTGGTGGCCCCCACCAGTACACCCGCTCGCATGCAGGCGATTGCGCAGCAGTCTTCGGGCTTCATCTACCTGGTAAGCACCACGGGAGTCACCGGGCAACGCCAGACACTGGCTGCCCAGATCCCCCAGCTGATCCAGCAGCTCCGCTCCCACACGCCGCTTCCCATTGGGGTTGGGTTTGGCATCTCCAGTCCGGAACAAGCCCGTCAGGTGATTCAATGGGGAGCCGATGCGGCGATTGTAGGCAGTGCCTTTGTCCAAAGACTGGCTTCCCCGCATTCGCCTGAAGCAGGTCTGCAGGCCATTGCCCAATTTTGCCAGGAGCTCAAAGCCGCCCTGATTTAGAGAAAAGCAACGCATCAAGACATCTCTGAGAACTCCTTAACAATCGCTAAAGAGACAAGGTTAGCCTTTGCAATTCTTCATAATTTACTCAGCCATCACGAGTTATAAAATTACCTTGAGGGCTAAGCAGGCATGCAGGGGAGCTCTTTACCTTAAGCTGCAACCCGGTGGCTTCATCCACTTAAAACATGGCTCATGGTGCTTAGGTTCCTCTGTGTGAATGTAAGCCTTTAGTACACTGATTTTGCAAAACCCATAAAGGAGATCGATATGCAAGACGCCTTTACACGGCTAATTGCTCAAGCCGATTCCAGAGGTGCATTTTTAGGTGATCAGGATTTCGAGCGCCTCAATAGCCTGGTTTCGAATGGTCTGAAGCGGATGGATTCTGTAAACCGCTTGACCAGCAATGCCTCCAAGATTGTGATGGAAGCTGCACGGGCGCTGTTTGCGCAGCAGCCTTCCCTGATTGCTCCTGGTGGCAACGCCTATACCAACCGCCGCATGGCTGCCTGTCTGCGGGACATGGAGATCATCCTGCGCTACATCACCTACTCCACCATGGCTGGAGATGGGTCTGTGCTGGAAGATCGTTGCCTGAATGGTCTGCGGGAAACCTACATTGCCCTGGGTGTGCCAGCGGCTTCTGTGGCTGACGGCATTGCCGACATGAAAAAGGTGGCTTTGAACATCGTTATGGATCCTGCCAACATCACCGCTGGCGACTGCAGTGCTCTGCAGAGCGAAATTGCTAGCTACTTCGATAAAGCTGCTGCAGCGATCGTCTAGATCCGCTGGTACTGCGCAAGCCGTCATTGATGAATCGATAACAGGACTGTAATTAGGAGTTAGAACGTGAAGACAGCTCTGACTGAAGCGATTGCTTCCGCCGACAACCAAGGTCGTTTTCTGGATGCCAGTGAGATCCAGGCTGGGATTAGCCGTTTTGAGCGCGCCGCAGTTGCCATTGAAGCAGCTCGGATCCTGACCCAGAATCAGGAAGGACTGGTGCGTGATGCGGTTCAGGAAGTTTTTAACAAGTTTCCTTACACCACCCAGATGATTGGCAACGAGTTTGCCTCTACTCCCGAAGGCAAAGCCAAGTGTGCTCGGGATGTGGGCTACTATCTGCGCTTTGTGACCTACTGCCTGGTGGCGGGTGGCACAGGCCCCATGGATGAGTACCTGGTGGCGGGTCTGCGGGAAGTCAATCGCAGCTATAACCTATCCCCTAGCTGGTACATCGAAGCCCTCAAGTATATGAAGACTCGGGCGGGTTCCATGCTCAAGGGTGATGGCCTGGTGTATACCAACATCTACTTTGACTACGCGATCAGCGCCCTCAGCTAAACAGGTTGTCTGTTTGCTGGAGAAAGGCGAATAACGGGTGATGGTGAGTTGGTCCAGATTTGCTGATCGCTAACTCAGCGTGGCTGGTTGTTCGCCTTTGCTTTTATAAGGTTTTAACAAAATAAGAGTGAATGCATCATGTACGGTCAACAAACAACAGGTGCAGAGGCCCTCAGCCAGGTTGGTTCTCGGCTGGTAAAGATTGAGTACACTGGGTTGCTCAATCCGCTCTCGGCGTTGGAGACTTCCGCGATCGTTCGTCGCAGTACCCAGGCAATTGTGGTGCCAGTGAGTCGCATGTCTGTAGAGATGCAGCGGATTGTCAAAATGGGTGGTAAGGTGATCGGCGTTACCCGTCAGGAGTAGTTGCAGGATACACTGCCTTATCCCTGCTATTATTTTTGAATTTCAGATCATTGGCGAATTCTTCCTCCCCCACTGCTGTCCCTCCCACGCATTTGTCCTGGGAGCAGGCGTTGGCGTATCTGCAGGGGTCGGATCTGTCCCTGCGCTACTATGCTGCCTGGTATCTGGGAACCACCCGCGACAGCCGTGCTGTAGATCCGTTGCTACAGGCGCTTCAGGATCAAGACGATCGCACCCCGGATGGCGGCTACCCCCTGCGGCGCAATGCTGCCAAAGCGCTGGGACGGATCGGCGATCAAGCGGCTTTTTCAGGATTGGTAGAAGCCCTGGCCTGTACTGATCTCTATGTGCGTGAGGAGGCGGCCCATGCTCTCGGTTGCCTGGGAAATTCCCAAGCCGTTGCACCCCTGCTTACCCTGCTGAACAGTCACCTGCAACAGGGGGAGGAGCAACCTTTAGAGGTCACGATTGAGGCCCTAGGAGCTCTGGGGCGGAGGATTGCAAAGATAGTCTGCTTCCCTTTCTTCAACACGGTTCGGAACGGGTCCAGTCTGCTTGTGGCTGGGTCCTTTATCGTTTTTGTCAGGATCTGAAGTACCTAAAGACGCCTCGGCGTTTATTGGAGCATCCCAATGCGATCATGAGGCAAATGGCCGTCTTTGATCTGGCAGAAGCTGGATGGCTGGGAGCAGCCGAGGCCCTTGCCACCTCAGACGTGAGTATCAGCTTGCGGCTCAATGCCCTAAAGCGCCTGTTTGAGACGGCTCAGACCCTCCCGACTTCTGTCCAGCGTTCGGATGCAGCGGCAGTGATCTTTCCCCTGCTGGATCAGATTATCTAGAGAGACGCTTAGCCCTGAATGGATTGAGGCAAAATCTGTGACTTCTGACGCCTTCTATCAGACTGTGTTGGACCAGGCTAGCGATACTGAGGCAATGCTAGCAGCAGTTAAGAAACTTAAAGAGTCTCAGGATCCGCAGGCTCTTCCCAGTCTGATCCGGGCTTTTGGCTTCAACAATCCCACCGTAGGGGAGGCGGCACTGGCGGCTGTACTTGAGTTTGGATCGGTGGCCGTGGTCCCCGTGTTGGAGAATGTGGATGGCTACGACTATGGAGCCCGCGCCTATTCAGTTCGAGCTCTGGCGCGCTTGGGGGATGCTCGTGCACTCGATTTTCTGCTCGAGGCTGTCCGCTCTGACTTTGCCCCCAGTGTGCGGCGGGCTGCCGTCCGGGGTCTGGGTCGTATGGCGGCATCTTTAGCGGGTGAGCAGCCGCAACAGGTCCTGACACAGCTATCTCAGTCTCTGTCAGATGGAGATTGGGCCATTCGATATGCCTCCATCTGTGCCCTCTCGGATCTGGCTGCAGTTGGAGATCCCACGCTGAAGGCAGCAGCACACAATCTTCTGCAGCAGGCCACCAGGGACTCTGAGCCCCTGATTCAGTTGCGAGCTAGCGTCGCTTTGCAGCACCCCAATTGAAATCAAATTAAAGCCAGCTCCCTGAAGAACTGGCCCGGATGATGACTAGTGAGTTAGCTTGCTACTGGCGTATCCGCCTTAACGACGGCGCGGAACCATTTTCTCAAAGTCAATGTTGTAAGCTGAGATCTTCTGGGGCGTGACGCCTCTGGGGTTGATGGCGCGAGCCAGATTGAGGTACTGGGTGGGATCCCCCGCTTTGGGTTGCAGCTCCTGAGGACGGAAGCGCTTGATCTCGGCCTTCCAGACAAATTGGGGGAAGCCCAATTGCTTGCGATAGTATTCGTCGTAGCGGGGAGACTTAATGTTGAAGGGAATTTCACTGGCTCCACTGCCGGGCAGGACCCGCCGCCGCTGATAGGGTACCTGATCATAGCCAAAGTTATCCAGATACTCCTGGCTGTTGAGGAGATCATCAATAAAGCCCTGGAAGCCCTTGGTGGCGATGACAATGGACCAGGCAATCTTTTCCCGCTCGCTGTAGACATCACGTCCCAGGACCCGCTGCACACACTGCTCAACAACCCGATAGTTGCTGTTCTTGTCGTAAAAGCTGTCGCGGAAGGTGCGGGAAAGCAGCAGACTACGGATAAAATCGCGCACCGAGATCTGGCCGTAGCGCAGCTGGGACTCCAGGGTGGCATCCCGATCACAGGCGAAGGCACAGAAGAAGATCTGGCGATAGGCGGCTTCAATGATGCTGTCAACTTCTAGAAGCGTGGCTGCCATCTGATTGGAGTAGCGCGGAGGCAGATCATCAGTGGGAATATCGAAGCCTTTCACACGCTGATTTTGGGAGCTGGGAGCATACTCAAGCAAAGGTAGTGGCACGGTGAGTTCTCCAACGAATAATAGTGTTTTCAGGTCAAACGATCTTAAAGGTGCATCTAAGTGGGTCTGTCTTGACCAAGAGCTAGCCGCTACAATTCAGCAGCTGATTTAGATAGTATCAAGTTACTGCTGCTCCCGCAGGCTGGAATTGATCCTTCCATGATCAGGAGTTCCCTGGACAAGACAGAAGCTGTCCTTCAGCAGCAGATGTGGGCGATCCCATCGCTCGGGGCCCGTACCCTAGCAGGCTCGTTGACTCAGGAAGAGTTTTCACCTGATCTAGATTTAGCTTAGGGGGAAAGGCGAATTTATTGAAGATGCTCTCATTCTTTGCAATGATCTGTAACAGTGCGAAATTGGCTGCTCAGGTTGCCAGCGCTACGGGAGGGTGGGTAGATCAAACAGAAT
>JAAUUJ010000252.1 GCA_012030715.1 Synechococcaceae cyanobacterium SM2_3_1
GTGGTGATAGTCAGTTATTACGAGTCTGAACAGTCGAAAGCAGAACTTTGGTCAGGTGCGGAATGCTTTTATCCGGCTGGTGAATGAAGATTCTCAGGCTGAGATCTTGCGCTATGACCTAACCGAGGACTACTCTCTGGAAACTTCCATGATTATGGGTGAGTTCTACCTCAAGGATGGTGAATGGCGCTTCGCGGCTGTTGGATCTGGTTTTACAGGAGGCTTAGCCCCTTTGCTGGCCACCTACGGAGTGCAGCCCTGATGACAATTCATCTGCAAAAAGGTCAGCGGATTGACCTCAACAAAACAGCTCCTGGCCTGGCAAAAGTTTACTGTGGGTTGGGCTGGGATCCTGTAAAAGCCCGTGGAGGTGGATTGTTTGGGATGTTCGGTACCCAATCTCCTGCTATTGATCTCGATGCGTCTGTCATCTGCCTGCAACAGGGAAAGTTTCAATCCAACAGTGACCTGATCTTCTTCAATAATCTCAGTCATTACTCCGGCGCTATTCGCCATTTTGGTGATAATCTCACGGGTGAAGGGGAGGGAGATGATGAAGTTATTGAGATTATCCTGACTCAGGTTCCCCTGCACATTGATCGGTTGATTGTTGTGGTGAATATCTACGACTGTATCAATCGCCAGCAGCATTTTGGTTTGATTGAGAATGCGTTTGTACGTTTGTTGAACTCCCAAACTCGACAGGAGCTGGTTCGTTTTGATCTGTCTGGTGCTGATTATACAGGTATGACTGCTCTTCTAATGGCAGAACTGTATCGTCATGACCGCACCTGGAAAATGGCTGCTCTGGGGGAAGGGATCACGATAAACCATCTAGGGGAAATTTTGAAACGATTTAGTTGATCTTTTGCCTGTCGGATGTCAGCAGGGTGTCCGACAGGTTCATCATTCATTGCCTGCAAAGAGGTAATCGCATGTTTGCTAATCTGGCCATTAGTGTTCACCACTGGATTGGAAATACACCTTTTGTTCTTCTCTCGCTGATTCTGGCTATATTGTTGTGCTGGAAAGCCATCCCCTACTTCACTGACAGGATGGTCAATGCCGCAGCAGGTTTAGCGGGCCGCTATTTGGGTAAGGATCAGCGGGTACTGGTGATCAATGCCAGTACAAATAATCCGGAGCTGGCTTCTATGCTTGTGGCTCTTAGTTTAGGCCGATTAGGCGGGATCGCCAATCCGCTGGGTAGCAACTTTGCCAATGTATATCTGATGTTTCTCATTGCCCCTGTGTTTGTTCTGCTGAGGTGGATCTTTCAGAGACGATATCAGCGAGTCAGCCAGTTTCTAAAGCTACTTTTACAGGAACGGATTTTGCTTTTCTGGCATCTGCTTGTCTCTCTTGTTCTCTTTTGCTTTGCCTGGCTGGCCTACTATTGTCTGACTGGAATCCGGCAGTTTACCCCTGGAATGGTGCCGCGATTGAACTTCGGAGTGGAATCTGGATCCTCTCATGTGCACTGCTATGCCTGCTGGGTGTTCTAATTTACTTCCTTTATGAGAGTCAACTGAAGCGTTTTCGTCCAGAACTGTTTAGTGACATTGACGACTCACAAGAGAATCCCAGCTGGGCTAGCTTTTGGGCTGGAACTGTGGGGCTTGTGCTTTCTTGTTTTGTGATTAATAGCCTTTTTATTGCCTGGACTGTAATCTACGGAGAAGCTCTGAGTACCCTGGTAGGTCCTGCGATCTTCGCTGGATTGCATTATGTTGTGGGTGCTTTTGTCACATCGTTACCAGAAGTGGTGGTGGCTGTAGAAAACTATGAGAAGCTTACCTCCCCAGATCTAAATACGGCTTTTTCATCTGCAACCCAGTCCAATATGACAAATCTGGTAATTGCTTTAATTGGATCTTTACTTGGAGCTTTATTTTTGCATATGCAGCTGATCCAGGAGATTTAGTTGTGTCCATCTGGTTAAGCTCCTTCAACTGGATCCATCCTCAACGTCACCCCCCCTCCGACTCTGTCAGTTTCAGCTGATCCATCCCCTGAGATCAACCTCATTACAGCGGTGCCCACACTGCCAGGGGATAGTGAGCAAGCCGTATTCTTTTTGCCCTAAATGTGGATCTTTGTTACTCTCTATGCAAACTCTTGAACCGAGATATATCTGGATAGACTTCCAACTAATGTTGAAAGAAATTAACCTTGATCCGCAGCTTTTGGAAGTCTTAGTTGTGGAGTCGCTGGCCAAGGTTTTTAGTGCTTTTCGGCATGTACATGTCTTTCTTACCACTACAGATCCTTCACCTGGGAGGGGGGGAGGAACCTACACTCATGTTCTGGTCTGTGGCCTGAGTCGCTGGCCTGCCTTTCTGGGTATAGCCTGTTTCCAACCACAATCTATTTCAGATCTGGCTGTAGTTCAGGTGGAGACTGTTGTGCGCTCTGCACAGGAGGTAGGGTTAGATATCCATCAGATCTCCAATTTACTGGCGAACACGCTGGCTCATGAAATTGGTCATACGCTGGGGCTGGGGCACTCTGAGCAGCTGCACGATGTTATGCATGACGGCCTGGATCACCACGTCCACAGTTTGATGCCGCCTGTTTTCCATACTGCCCAGATCAATGCGATGAATCTTGCCATCCATCGGTGGAGTAGTCGTCGCAGTTGATTCTTTGGAAGTGGGGGATTCTAACAATTGAGGACAATATTAGCGTTACTAACCGCGGGTACGATATTCATTTGGATGGGGAGGAAAGGATGAACAGGTTGAGCTTGAGTTCTCAAACTTCTACCAAAGGATTTGTTCTTTATACGATCACCCTTTAAAGGTGATGGATCGGTTGACTCCCGGGTATAGTTGGCCTTCCAGTTGGCTTCATGACAATGTGAGTAAAGATCGAACCCCCAAAGCTTTTGGGACTGGATATCAGATTGTGTATCTGGGGCAACCTGGTGGTAAAGGCTCACAACATCAATGGAATATTCAGGGGATCAATAAGCAGTACCAGGTGTATCTGGAGCATGCAGTCAGGCTTGCTCAATCAGGTTCTAAAACTGCAATTGCGGTTTCTCACAAAGGATCTCAGGCTTCCCAGCCTTCGGGAGATATTGAGGAGGAGATCCGGTGGAACACTTTAGTGTTTCGGTCGCCTGCAGAGTTGAAGGTTGCTCAGGTATTGGAGGCAAGAGGCTTATTGTTTTTTGCGAATGCCCGTGGGAGGGTTCCTAATCGTATGGGGGTTACGGAAACGAGAGAGCCGGATCTAATGGTGGTTTATGGAGGTGAGGTGCGGATCCTGGAGGTGGATGGACGTGAGTTTCATCCTTCGGCTGCGGAGGATCATAAAAGGGATCGGACGTTTTGAACGGCACGGAATCAGAACCTATCGCTTTTCTGCTGTTGAGTGTATGCAGGATCCAGAGTCAGTGGTGGATGAGTTTTTGGAACTATGGGAGGTGACACATCATTCTGTAGAAACGACTAAGAAAGCTTCGTCTACAGGTACTTCAGATCAGAAGATTCAGTTTAAGGATATTTCTTCTCGGATGGGGTCATTAAATGGAGGAGAGGAGCTTGATTTCTAATGCTTATTTCCAGGCTTGGGATTATTTTTATCGTTGCGGTATTGGTAACTTATTTATTGTGAATTTATTCTTGATCTGAGTAGTTTATCTCTGTATAGTAGACAGTTAATTACAACACATACTTATAGGTAGGATTGCCTTTATCTTAAGTTTTTCTCATGAAAGGCGATCTTTTTTTTTCATATTGCTGAAAGACCCGATCCCGACTAATCAGTGTGGCAGTTTCACATTGTTTTAGGCAATGAGCAGGCGATCAAGATGATGACTATTTAATGGATCGGAATCCAGTGGCTCCTTCTAGAGAATTGAACACTCCGGTACGACAATTTTCCAACAAATCCGATTAATGGATCGGAATCCAGTGCCTGTACGGAGCCCTCTCCCAGGCCCTCC